>DBYC01000056.1 GCA_002310035.1 bacterium UBP6_UBA1196 | reverse complement strand
TATGTCCAGCGGTTTCATGTCACACACTTTTGACGCTACGAAATTCGACATGATCTATGCAGGTGCACAGAAAAATGTCGGCCCCGCAGGCGTTACAGTCGTAGTTATCAAAAAGTCCTGGGCTGAAACTTTCCAGAAGAAAGGCTTCCAGCTTCCCAAGACTCTCGACTACAAAGTTCAGATCGAAAAAGGCAGCATGTTCAACACACCGCCCTGCTTCAACATCTACATCACCGGCCTTGTCTTCAAATGGATGCTCGAAATGGGCGGCTTGAAGGCTATGGAAGCAAGAAACGATATGAAGCAGAAGATGATCTACGGTGCGATTGACAACTCGAACGGCTTCTACAGAGGCTATGTCCAGAATCCGGAACACCGTTCATGGATGAACGTAACATTCAACCTTCCGACTCCGGAACTTGAAGAAGAGTTCGTAAAATCTGCGAAAGCTCAGGGCATGCTCGGTCTTAAAGGCTACAGGACCCTCGGCGGAATCAGAGCCAGCATCTACAACTCGACGACTCCGGAAAGCGTTGAGACACTTGTCAACTTCATGGAATCGTTCAGAAAAGCTCACTAGCACCTTTAATTTTCGTCCATTGCGGCGCGATACTATCGCGCTTTTCGCATCGGATTTCAGGGCGCGGCTTCGGTCGCGCCTTTTTTGTATCTGCAGAATAATGTTTTTATGGAAAAAGTGAGAAAATTTGTGCCTAGATGTCAAATTCTTTGAAGAAGAACTGTGAATCTTCAGCTTTGATGCCAACAGTGATTTTTTCAACCTTCGAATCAAGGTTTATTTTGATCGTTTCATACATAACATACGGAACATCATAAAGTTTTCCGTCAGCAAAAACTCTGAGTGAAATTCCTTCAAGATCTGGAGTGAATTGGAAAGAAACGGTTTTTATGCCGTCGTTTTCTTCGACTTCGGGCTCGATTCCAGCGGTGAAAGGCTCGATTTTATCACGCCAGAAAACTGTCATCGGGTCACCAAGCATGACGATCGATTTTTTGGTCCATCTCCAGCTGTCAGGATTTACGACCTGGACATCTTTATTGATGAGTGGAACGGTGAAATAAGAGGGTGAAAACATATTCAAATGTGCGAAAAGATAACTTTCTCCGATAGTTGAATAAGAAGTCATGAACATGTTTCTGAGCATTTCATCGATAAACTGGCTGCCGCCTGCAATTCCGAGACCTGTTGTCGTGTTGCCGAGATAGACTATCGCACCGCCTTCCGGAGCTTTCATTAGTTTTTCACCTGCGGAATCGCTTCTTGTATATGCAAATTGTCCCGCTTCGCATGCACAGCTCAGGAAGAACGGAAGAGTTTCGTTTTTCAGTTCGTAAGCCATTTTTGCCGTAAAATCTCTGTCCGGGTCGGTACCTTGTTCGCAGGTGAGAAGTGTCTGACCGCCGTGTCCGCTGTGAACAATAAGGTTTACGCCTTCTTCGATAGCAGCTTTTTCAGTAGTGTTGTCGAGCGGTTGAGCTGTTCCGTTGCCGGGGTAGGGGGTCGATTGAGTGTAAAGTTTTTTCATTGAGTAGTCGGGAGAAATCAAACTTACTGTTTTGCCTGCTGATTCAAAGTAATATCCGGCATTTACTTTAACTCCCGAAATCTCGGTCGCAATGTTCGCGATGAGAAGCGATTTTTGAGTATGCTCTGTGTTGAATGCGGTATGATGTTTGACCAGTTTTGACAAATAAAGCTCAGCTTCGTCAACTGTCGAAACAGATATCCTTCCGATCGCAACATCTGCGATAAGGTCAGGCGTATCTATTTCTGTTCCGGTTCCGTCGTCTTCGGCATAAATTCCGTTGCCGTTTGAATCCCATTCGCTGAAATCGGCATAGTAAAGATCGCTGTAAAAATCATCGGTGTAATCGGCGATCCCGAGCGGAAGTTCAAAGTGGTCGTGAACTTCTCTCGACGGAATGTCGTCAATGTCGCCGCCCAGGATCAGATATTTAAGTCCTTCGACCGACATGACGTAATCTTTGATCGCTTTCTGGGTGTCTTTGATTGCATCGCTGTCGTCGCAAACGGCATTTTTGCAGATATCTTCAACAGTTACAACTTTCGTGCCGATTCCTGTAACTGTGTGGAAATTGGCAAATTTCTGGAAAACTTCTTTGAATTCATTCGTTGTTACAATCAAAGCTTCGGTTTTCATCTCGGATTCGGCAGTCGGTTCGACAACTGTCGATTCTTTGTGCCAGGGTTCGCCTGAGTCTTCATCGCCTGACTCTTCCGAATCGCTTGTTTCCGAATCGTTTTCTTCGGTGTCGCCGTCGTTTTCTTCATCTGTTTCTGTTCCGTTGTTTTCATTGTCTGAATCTTCGGAAGCAGGGGAATCGGAAGTTTCGGAATCGTCAACTTCTTCCGAATCGCTGTCGTTCTGATCGCTGTTTTCTTTGTTTTTGTTCTTTGTTGATGAATTTTCACCGCAAGAAACCATAAAAATGCAGAATAAAACCGTTAACAAAACTGAAATTGATTTTTTTACCATCGCAATTATTCCTCCGGAATAAAAATAAAACGGCGGATATTATACTTATAAATTGGGAAAATACGATTTTTTTAGGATATTTTTTCGCAAATCAGCGGTCTGCCGCTTTTTCGATGAGGATCCCGGCCGCGAATGCCGCGAAATAGCATGCGAGCCCGACAAAAAATGTAGTCGAGATGCCGTAGAAAATCGAGATCGCCGTTGCTGTGACTGAACTTACAACGCTTGCAGCGCCGTTTACGCCCCAATACCACGGAGCGTAGCTTTCGGCTTTTTTATTAAGCAGTGCAAGGCCGCTCGGGAAAGGCATTCCCATGAAAAATCCGGCGAGCGCCATCGTGAAGAAACTGTAAATAATGCGCGGAATTATTGGCCACGAGTTGAAGTGCGGGAGAACGAACATATTTGCGGACCCGACAACCGCAACGACTATGATAAGCAGCAGGAACAACCCTTTCAGCCCGATTTTTTCACGGAGCGGTTTGCTCAGGAAGCTGCCGATCCCGCTGAAAAGCAGCATCGTGAAAAGGACGACAAGGATGCTGTATGTCGGATGCCCGAGAAATACGGCGAATTTCTGGATAAGCGAAATTTCGATAAGCATAAAACCGATTCCCAGAGCTGTGAAATAAAGCGTGTATCTGTTGAAAACAGCTTCTCTGATCCCTGTTTTCATTTTGGAGACGAGCGGGATGATGATGAGACAGAGCGAGAGGACGATCACTATCGCGATGAGGGAGATGAGATTGTAGATCGCCATGAGGTTCGTCGAAAGTATGCTGCCCTGTTCGACATTTTTGCCGGTGAGGACTGCCGAAGGTTTCAGCATGTTGAAGAAGAAGGGGTTGTCGTCGGTCGGCGGGGTGAGATCAAGCGAGTAGCCTTTCATAAAAGCTTCGCGTTTTCCGGGAGTGATGATGTTTTTGAAAATCGATTCCTTCTCCTGTCCGCCGGCAATGAGCGTTTCAAAACCGTATTTTTCGGCGAGGTATCCGGCTTCGTCCAGGGCTTCAGGCTTGAAAGGCTGCTTCGAGACGATGATCGTTCCCGAACCGAAGTGGCTTTCGAGCGGTTCGTCGTCTGACATATAGTCAACAGCTACAAGAATTATGTGTTTTGCCGGTTCTTTTACACCCGATTCAAGAAGAGTCTGGTAGGCCAGGTTGACGAGGCGGAGAAGTTCGCCGGGTCTTTTCGGATAGTACCAGCGGCTCATAGTGATCGCACCGTTGTCCGAGAGTCTTGAAAAGAAAGTTTTCCATGCTTCGAGAGTGTAAAGCGAGTTTTCGGTAAGAACGAACGCGCCTGATGCGGTCGCGGCCCAAGAATCGATAAGACTCGCCTGGATCAGATCAAATTTCATGTCGTTCTTTTCAAAGAAGTTGCGTGCCTCGTCTTCAACGAGATGAACATTAGGTAGAGCCGAAATATTGTAGGTGTAGTTGGAATAAACCTTTGTAAGGGCTTCAAGTATCCTGCCGTTGATTTCGATTCCCCATACCTCTTTCTGACCAAAGTGGAGCGCGGAAAGAATATCCCTTCCACCGCCGACACCGATAACGCCGACCTTGGAATTCGGGAAAAGATAGTGCGCGAAATTTGTTATGTCGTACTTCAGATGGATGAGTTTCGAAAGCTGCATCGTGTTTCTTGTGATTACGGTCGCAGCGGCGGAATCTATCTTCAGATTTTTCTGTTCTACGCGGAATTCCGGAAATTGGGACATCATTTTCGTGGAAATTCCCCAGCCGAAACCGAAATTTGTGTCAAGCGGAGCGACAGTTATGCGTGAGAAAGGGGTCCAGCTTTCCCATTCTATATTGTGTTCGACCTTGGCTTCAAGCACTCCCTCGTCAACTTTCGTCCACTCTATTTTGAACATTTTTCCTGCATGGTTGAAAAGCGAAAAGACAACGATGCAGAGGACTGCGACAATGTCGGATTTTCTTTTTGAAACTGCGAAAGCAGAGAGAAATCCAAGACTTGAGATAAAAAATATTGCCGTTACGGCATCTGTCACGGAAAGAAGACAGAAAAATGCCAGCGATCCGAGAGCGGCGCCGGCAAGATCCGCCGCATAAAGGCGGTTCGCCTGTTTAATGTATTTCGTCGCCAGAATAAGCGACACGGCGACACCCTCGAAATAAAACGGAACGGCCGCGACTGTATAAATCAAGGCAGTGGTGAAAAATCCTATGCCTGTTGTCCGTGGTACGAATGGGATCGAAAGCAGCGTCAGCAGCGACATTATGAGCGAACAACCGAAAAACCGGCTGTATTTGGAGACAAGAAGTCCGATCTCTTCATCGGTTTTTGAAAGCATATCTGAAACATAAACCTTGACCGCGCCCGTGCTCATTCCGAGCATCGCAACTGAAATCGCCATGAAAGCGTAATGATACCACATCGTTATGCTGAAAATTCTTGTCAGAGTGTTTTCAAGGGCGAGACCTGCGAGCGAAAGAAGGAAAATTGAATAGTAGATAGATTTTTTCATTTATTTAAACCTCAAAAAAATCAAAATCTGCCAATAATACAAAAAAGAAAGCGTTAGTCAATTAAGGACGCTTCTTTTTGCGAGTGAGAGGAAAGGATATTTTTTCTTGAAAATGAAAATCCGATAGGCTACTATCCGCCGTCTTTGGATTCTTTTAACAATTTTTTAGGAGGCTCTCATGAAAATTTTTGTTCTCAACTGCGGAAGTTCTTCAATCAAGTACCAGCTTTTCGACATGACGGACGAAACTGTCATCGCGAAAGGTCTTGCAGAGAAAATCGGAAATCCCGAAGGTCACATCGAGCTTAAGATCACAAATCCCAAAAACAAGATCGAAGTCAATCTTCCTCTTGCAGACCACTCGGTCGCTCTGAACAAAATCATGGATATGATGACCGAAAACGGCGTTATCAAAGACAAATCCGAGATCACGGCAATCGCTCACAGACTTGTCCATGCCGGCGAATACTACCACGGCAGCGTTGAAGTTACGGACGATGTCGTTTTCAGAATCCAGGAATGCAACGACCTCGCGCCGCTTCACATCCCGGCAAACATCATCGGTATCAGGACATGCCAGAAACTTTTCCCGGACACCTTCATGTCGGGAACTTTCGACACCGCTTTCCATCACACGATGCCGGATTACGCTTACATGTATCCGATCGACTACAAATACTACGAAAAATACAGAGTCCGCAGATACGGCTTCCACGGATCGAGCCACTTCTTCGTTTCGAACAGAGCCGCTGAGATGCTCGGAAAAGACATCAAAGACCTCAAGATCGTTAC
>DBYC01000040.1:10842-13118 GCA_002310035.1 bacterium UBP6_UBA1196 | reverse complement strand
AAGACCCGAAGGCCTGAAAGACAGGAAGAGAGTGGGCAGAGGTAACGGCAGCGGCACAGGCAGCACGGCAGGAAGAGGCCACAAAGGTCAGAAAGCACGTTCCGGCGGCGGCGTAAGAAGAGGTTTCGAAGGCGGTACGATGCCTTACAACAGACGAATCCCGAAGAGAGGTTTCTTCAACAAGTTCGCTAAGAAAGTCTGTGAGATCAATGTAAGATATTTGAACCAGTTCGAAAACGGCGAAGTTGTCGAACTCGACAAACTTCTTGCTGCAGGGCTTTGCCACGCTAACGACGACATGGTCAAATTCTTCGGCCAGTTCGACCTCGGAAGCAAGGCTTTGACGGTCAAGGCTCACAAATTTACAAAAGGCGCAAAAGAATCTATTGAAAAAGCTGGCGGAAAAGCAGAGGAGATAGAGCTTGATAAGTAAGGCGTTAAAAAACATTTTCAGGATTCCGGATCTCAGGGACAAGGTCATCTTCACCCTGCTGATGCTCGGTGTCTACAGACTCGGCATATTTGTAACGACTCCCGGCGTAAACCGTTCGGTCATGGAAAAGATCATGTCCACGAAATCGGACGGCACGCTTCTCGGAATGTTTAATATGTTCGGCGGCGGTGCTTTGGAAAACCTTTCGATATTTGCTCTCGGAATCATGCCCTACATCAGTTCCTCGATCGTCATGTCGCTTCTTGCGGTAATCGTTCCGCAGATCGGCGAATGGCAGAAGGACGGCGAGCAGGGCTATAAGAAGATTACCCAGTGGACGAGATACGGTACTGTTATCCTCTGTCTGGTCCAGGGCTTTATGATGTCGAAATTCCTTGAAAGTCTGCAGGGCTCGGCAGGCGAAGTTGTCGTCAACAACCCCGGCTGGTTCTTCAGGATTCTCACGGTCATCACTCTGACTGCGGGAACACTTTTCCTCATGTGGCTCGGCGAGCAGATTACCGACCGCGGTATCGGAAACGGCGTTTCGCTCATCATTTTCGCATCGATCGTAGCGCGTTTCCCGAGAATGTTCTTCGATATGGGTAAGTACTTGAAAGAAGGAATGATCCAGCCGCATCAGGTCGTAATATTCGTTCTGGTTATGGTTGTCACTTTCGCGGTCATCGTATTCGTCGAGAGTTCTCAGAGAAGAATTCCTGTTCAGTATGCGAGAAGATCGTCCGGTGGCGCAAGACAGATCCAGAATTCGCACCTTCCGCTCAGAATCAATGTTTCCGGCGTTATCCCGCCGATTTTCGCGAGTGCGCTTCTGGTATTCCCGGCTACAGTTTCGAACTTCTTCAACTTCAGCATGGGATCGCTTCAGGCATGGCTTAATCCGGGCGGATGGCTTTACAATCTGCTTTACCTTGCCCTTATAATTTTCTTCGCATTCTTCTATACATTTATTCAGTTCAAAACTGACGATGTCGCGGAGAATATCAACAAACAGGGCGGATACATTCCCGGAATCAGACCAGGAAAAGAGACTGTCGCATATATCAACACGGTTCTTTCGAGGATCACGTTCGGCGGTGCGATTTATCTTTGCGCTGTCTGCATGCTGCCGGATCTTCTCAGAAACAAGATGGGACTTCCGTTCTACATGGGCGGAACTTCAATACTCATTGTTGTCGGCGTCGCTATGGATATGGCTTCCCAGATCGAGAGTTACCTCATCAGCAACAACTATGAAGGTTTCTCAATCGGCGGCAAAGGCTCTCTTATAAAAAGCAGAAGAGGATAATTTCCCGATGAGCAATAAGGAAGAAGGCATCATTGTAGAAGGAACGATAGTCGACACTTTGCCGAATGCTATGTTCAGGGTGGCTTTGGAAAACGGTCACTCTGTGCTGGCTCACATTTCGGGCAAGATGCGCAAGTATTTCATCCGCATTCTGCCGGGTGACAAAGTGCAGATCGAGCTTTCGCCTTACGATTTGTCGAGAGGAAGGATCATTCACAGAATGAAAAGCAGCAACAACGCAAGTAATGCTAATTCGAATAATTAAGGAGAGAGAGATGAAAGTAAGAGCTTCGGTAAAAAAGATATGCTCAAAATGCAAAATCGTTAAGAGAAAAGGTATTCTCAGAGTTATATGCGAGAACCCTAAGCATAAACAAAAACAAGGTTAACATAGTTGTCGCGAAAAAAGAGGAGGTGACACTTGGTTCGTATTGCAGGAATTGATCTTCCAAGGAAGAAAAGAATGGAAATCGCCCTGACTTATGTATACGGCATAGGCAGGACCAGCGCTCAGAAAATACTTGATGAAGCAGG
>DBYC01000040.1:0-10747 GCA_002310035.1 bacterium UBP6_UBA1196 | reverse complement strand
ATCAAAAGATTGATGGATCTCGGAAGTTACAGAGGCCGCAGACACAGAAGAGGCCTTCCGTGCAGAGGTCAGCGCACACGCACCAACGCAAGGACGAGAAAAGGTCCGAGACGCAATCTTATGAAAAAGAAAAAATAATAGTTGAAGGAGAGAGAGTATGGCACCTGAAAAAAAGAAAAGAGTTAAAAAGAATATACAGACAGGACTTGCCTATATTCAGTGCAGTTTCAACAACACGATTGTTACGATCACTGATGTAAGCGGCAATGTTCTTTCCTGGTCCAGCGCAGGTCTCAAAGGATTCCGCGGCAGCAAGAAGAGCACACCCTACGCTGCACAGATGGCTGCTGAAGATGCAGGCAAAAAGGCGCAGGAATACGGTCTTCGGACTTTGAGCGTTTTCGTAAAAGGTCCCGGAAGCGGAAGAGAAGCAGCGATCAGAGGATTCGCAAATATCGGTTACAACGTAACACTTCTTAGAGATATCACTCCGATACCGCACAACGGTTGTCGTCCCAAAAAGAAAAGAAGAGTTTAATTCGTTGGTTAGTGTAAACTTTTAGCTTAAAAGGAGGAAGCTTTGGCTAAGAACAAAGAAGCAAAATGCAAAATTTGCAGAAGAGAAGGTGTAAAACTTTTTCTTAAAGGCGAACGTTGCAATTCCGACAAATGCTCGTTCGACAGAAAACCTTATTCGCCCGGTCTCCACGGCCGTGAGAAGAAAAGAGTAACGGAGTACAAAATCCAGCTTCGTGAAAAACAGAAAACAAAAGCAATGTACGGTATGCTCGAAAGACAGTTCAGCATTTTCTACAAGAGAGCTGATCTGAAGAAAGGTGCAACCGGTGAAAACTTGCTCAGAATGCTTGAATGCAGACTTGACAACGTTGTTTACCGCCTTGGTTTCGCGAACAGCAGAGCACAGGCAAGACAGCTTATCAACCACAGACATTTTTCTGTAAACGGAAAAGGCACCGATATCCCGTCTTTCATCGTAAAGGAAGGAGATGTCATCGCAGTTAAAGACAACAGCAAAGATGCCAAAATATTCAAAGAAATCATGGCTGACGAGAACATTGCTGCAAGAATCGCTACTCCGGCATGGCTGGAACTGAATAAGGACGAAATGAAGGGAAAAGTTATCCGCCTTCCCGAAAGAGAAGATTTACCGCAGGATATTAAGGAAAATCTCATAGTTGAACTTTACTCTAAGTAATGGAGGGTTCTGATGTTTCGAGCCAATTGGAAAACATTGATTATGCCGAAAGAGGTCAAAATCGGCGAGCAGGGGCAGAATTACTGCCGTTTCATCTGCGAACCGCTTATGAAAGGATACGGCATAACTTTGGGCAACGCGCTTCGCAGAATCCTTATTTCCAGTCTTCGCGGAGCAGCCGTTATCGGCGTTAAAATAAAAGGTGTCGAGCACGAGTTCGCAACAATTCCCGGAATAAAGGAAGATGTCGTTGACATTATCCTCAACATCAAGCAGATCCGTTTCGTAGCGCATGAAGACAAACTTCATTACCTTGTTCTCAAGAAAAGCGGCAAAGGGACTGTAACTGCCGGAGATATTCAGGAAACTGCCGGACTTACTATCCTCAACAAGGATCTTCCGCTTTTCGAGATGGACGAAGGCGTCGATTTCGAAATGGAGCTTCTTGTCGGCATCGGAAGAGGCTATGTTCCGTCTGAATCGCACAATCAGGATATTTTCAGCGAAGGTTATATTCCGATAGACTCTTTCTTTTCTCCTGTCGTCAGAGCAAACTACAAAGTTTCAAACGCAAGGGTAAAGAACAGTTTCGATTTCGACAAGCTCACTTTTGATCTGGAAACGGACGGTTCGCTTTCACCGCGTGACGCACTGGCTTATGCGGCTATGATTTTGCGCGAACACACGAAATTCTTCATCAGTTTCGCAGTTGACGAAGTCGAAGATCCGAATTCGACAGATGTGATCGGCGATGTAAACATGAACCTTTACAAAACGATTGACGATCTTGAACTCAGCGTCAGATCGAACAACTGCCTTAAAAACGCGGAAATCAAGTATATCGGAGAACTTGTCACCAAGACCGAGGCCGATATGCTGAAGACGAAGAATTTCGGAAGAAAATCTCTCAATGAGATAAAAGTTCTTTTGATGAAGATGGGATTGCATTTCGGAATGGAAATCGAAAATTTCCCGGATGCCAGAATTATTGAACAAATAGAAAAGAAAGCAGGGAGCAAACAATGAGACATAAAAAAGCTGGAAGAAAATTGAACAGAAATAGCTCGCATCGCGAGGCTATGCTTTGTAACTTGCTGAATTCACTTGTAAAAAGCGAACGCATTCAGACAACTTTGATCAGAGCGAAAGAGCTTCAGAAAATCGCTGACAAAGCTGTAACTCTTGCAAAGAAGAATACGACCGCTTCGATTACCCAGCTTTCAAAACTGGTTAAATCGGACAGAGAAGAAGTCATTACAAAGCTTTTGAAGGAGATCGGACCGAGATTTGCCAACAGAGAGGGCGGTTACACGAGAATAATCAAACTCGGATTCCGTAGAGGCGATGCAGCTCCGACGGCGCTTATCGAATATCTGAGCGCAGACGAAACGGCAAAGAAAAAAGCTAAGAAAGCTCCGAAAGCAGAAGCAAAGGCTGCTGAAGCACCTGTTGCCGAAGCTCCGGCAGAAGCAAAGGCTGAAGAGCCGACCGCTTAATTTTTCTTGTTTTTGTTTTGATTTTTTATGGCTGCTTTCGGGCAGCCATTTTTATTTGCAGGTGTCGCTTTGAATCTGGCTGAAATTAAAAAATATCTCGCGAAAGCTTCTCTTCATGCCGACAGAAAGTTTTCGCAGAATTTTTTGTTCAATGACGATGTCCTGCATAGAATCATTGATCTGGTGCCGTCAGGCAAAGGTTTTTATGTCGAAATCGGCGGCGGATTAGGCTCGCTCACCGAAAAGGCGGTCGATAAAGGGCTTGATCATTTTACCGTCATTGATCTTGACGAAAATATGCTGAAAATTCTCGAAAGCCGCTTTTCCGGCAAAGCAAATATCGTTTGCCAAGACGGCTCAAAAATCGATTTTTATGAATATTATAAGGATGTTAGAGGTTTTGTCTTCGGAAATCTGCCCTATCAGGTAAGCTCTCTCATCATGATGAACACCTGCTTTGAAAGCCGGTATCTGGACGGTGCAGTTTTTCTTCTGCAAAAAGAAGTTGCGCAGAAATTCGCCGCTTTGCCGGGGACGCGCGATTTCGGGCCGGTTGCCGCTTTAATCAGGCTTCTGGGACATGCGGAATATGAATTTACCGTTCACGCCGAAGATTTCTATCCCGCTCCTAAAGTCGAAAGCGCAGTTCTGAAAGTCACATTCGAGAGGCATGATCTGGCGAAAAACGAGCTTTCAGCCTTTGCCGATACAGTGCGGATCTTGTTCTCGAATAGAAGAAAGACTCTGCAGAATGTTTTCAAGATAAATTCAATAAATACAGCTGTTTTGGATAAATTCGGGATCGCTTCGAAGCGCGCCGAGGAACTCGACTGGGAGACGATTCTGAAAATTAACGATGAAATCGGGAGAAAAAAATGATGAAAGTCACTCTTCCAAAGCTCAAAAGCAAAAAAGGAACTGAAAAAATATCGATGGTGACATGCTATGACGCCTCCTTTGCGCGTCTTGTCGAAAAGGCCGAGATCGATTCGATCCTTGTCGGAGACAGCCTCGGTATGGTGATAAAAGGCGAGGAAAACACTCTCAATGTCTCGGTCGAAGAAGTGGCGCATCATGTCAGCGCTGTGAAAAGAGGGGCTGCAAATCCGTTTTTGATCGCCGATATGCCTTTCGGAAGTTACCAGCCTTCGGTTGAAAAAGGGATCGAAAGCGCCGTTAAACTTGTGAAAGCGGGTGCGGAGGCGGTCAAACTTGAAGGGGGACGCGAAGTTGCACCTTTGATCTCGGCTCTTTCGAATTTCGGGATCCCTGTTGTGGCGCATGTCGGTCTTACGCCGCAGTTCGTCAATAAATTCGGCGGGTTCGTTAAACGCGGCAAAAGCCTTGCCGAGCGGAAATTCATCATGGAATCGGCTCTCGAAGTCGAAAAAGCGGGTGCCGACATGATAGTTTTGGAAGGAATTCCCGAAACTCTGGCTGCCGAAATCACCAAAAAAGTGAAAATTCCCACGATCGGAATCGGCGCAGGCACCGAAACAGACGGGCAGGTGCTTGTGATTTACGACCTTTTGGGCATGAATGCCGATTTCAATCCGTCATTCCTCAAAAAATATCTCAATCTTGATTCTCTGGTCACAAACGCTCTCAGAGAATACAGAAAAGATGTGGTCGAGGGGAAATAGTTAAGTCTGAAAATTAAATTCCGGGATATTTCAGCGTTTATTTTTCAAACGAAGAAGATTCGATAAACAGGCATTTGCTGTCGTCGCCTGTAAGAGTCCATACCTGTGTTTCGCGGTCGATTTTCGCCGGAAGAAGTTTGACATTTGTGAAAGAGAGCGAAACATTTTTGTTTTCCATATCTAAACTGTTGATTTTGACTTTGCCGCTGACAGCGAGATATGCTCCGTTCCATTGATTATCGTATTCCGTTTCCGCAGATTCCTCTTCAGTGCTGGGGTGAAAGTCTTCAAGGATATAGAGTTCAGGATTGTTGGTCGAAGCAAAATCGTATTCCTTGTTCGCTTCAACGAGTGGTTCCATACCAAACTCTATGATATCATCGTATTCCGGATTGGTGCCGCTTCTTGGAACATAGTTTCCGTACATATAAAATTCTTCATATTCTTCTTCATCTTCGTCACCAAATACGGCCTCGCTCCATTTCACAGTGATTTTTGTGCAGTCGTTGTTGTTTTCAGCTTCGTTGTTTTCACCGTTGTTGTTTTCGCCTTCGTTGTTTCCTTCTTCGTTGTTTCCTTCCTCATTGTTGCTGTTGTTGCCTTTGTTGTCGTCGTTGTTGTTGTCGCTGCCGCCGCAGGAAATTACAAGAAACATTGCCGCAAAAATCGCGGTTAAAACCAAAAACTTTTTCATCACAAAACCTCCAAAATCAAAAAAGTGTTAAAATCATTTTTTTAAAAATCAAAAAACATGGCACGATACAACTTGTTGTTGTAAAAGCAAGTTTTTGTAAGTTGCGTTGTTTCAGAAGAATATTATCCGGAAAATTAAAAAATACCGCGGTTTGACATGTTTTTGAAAAAGACTAAAATAATTTGTTTAAGTCGTTTCTTCTTATCAATTTGGGAGGTTTTAAATGAAAAAATTTTTGGTCGTTTTTGCTCTCCTGCTGTTAGTTCTTACAGTTTCGGCGGAGCAGAAAAATCCGTTCAAGACGGCTTCTGTCAAAAGGATCGACGGTGTCACGGCGATGGTTTCGGGACTCGACATCCGTGTCAAGGCTGATGCCGATTCTTTGAAAAAGTTCGTTAAAAACGATTTTTACAAGGCTTTCAACATCGGTAGAAATGTAGAGCCCGAGCTTCTCCGCGCTGTAAAGATCGGAGATGCTTCGATCTACAAATTCGTTCCTTTTTACAAGGGGATCAAAGTCGACGGCGTTTACACTGTCGTAACGATGAGAGACGGAAAAATCGACAAGATCAACAATGGTTTGAGCGACATCGACATTGACATCACTAAAATGATCTCTGAAAAAGAGGCTCTTAAATCGGCGATGTCTGCAAGAAACATGAAGAGTTTGCCGAAAAACTATCTTGTCGAGAAAATCATCACACGCAATTTCGGCAAGTTCGTTCCGGCTTACAAAGTCAGATTTTCCCCTGTTTCGATCGCCGACAGCCGTTACCACATCGTGGATGCGCTGACTGGCAAGGTTATCAGATCGGGCCATTCGACATTCTTCGCGGAAGGCGATGACGACCCTGTAAATCCCGAAGATCCGGCAGACAGTGGTACTCCTGACACCGGCGACACCGAGCCCGATCCTGTTGATACAGGCGACACAGAAGGACCGGTTGCACCGCAGTTCGTCTGCAAAGGCAAAGAAACTGACAAGGCAAAGATCTGGAAGTTCAATCCTTTCATCACCCCCGAACTTACGGAAGTCGAGCTTCCCTGGGTCGCTCCGTGGGACGACAGCGAACTTGCTCCGGAACTTGTAGGTTCGCTAATCACCGAAAAGGATAAAGAGGGGATCAGAAAGATAAAATCCTACAACTGCCCTGACGACGGCACAAAAATCAATATCGATCCTAAATCATTCGGAGAAGATATTGCGGCGATCGCGGCTCAGTTCGGCATTACCGACATCAATGTCCATGCGTGCCATCCGATGCCTCTTGCCAACAAATGCGAAAAAGGCAGCTTTATTTACGACGACTGCGAAAGCGGGCACGAATTTTCGAAAGAGAACATGACTCCCGAAAAGATCGACAGATGCGCCGAGATTTCGATGTATTACCACGCTTCCAAAATTTACGATTACATCCGCTCGCTTTACACTGACATCGATTCGGAGAACGAGTTTTATCTTCAGAACAACGACAAAGACAGACCACTCAATGTCATAGCCAATTTCGTAACGCCGGATTTCAATGATATGATGGCCATGATTAACGGAACGAACGAGCTTGTTCCTATGGACAACGCGTTCTTCACGCAGAGTAACTTTCTCATCTCGATGCTTCTCAAGGATTTCGATGTAAAAGGCGACCTTCTTGTTTTCGGACAGGGAACCAAGGCCGATATGGGTTATGACGGCGATGTCGTCTATCACGAATTCGGTCACGCGACGATCTACACGACAGGTATCGAAGGTCTTGAATTTCAGGACAAATACGGCCTGACGGTCGAGCCGGGTTCGCTTCACGAAGGTATGGCTGACACGTTCGCTTTCATCATGACCGACAACACCTGCACAGGCGAATACGCTTCGGAAGGTTTTATAAAGGCTGACCAGAGATACAAAACCACTATGGATGTCGAAGGTGAAGGCGACGATGCGGTTTACTGCATGAGAAGCGCCCTCAACAAGAACAAGGTCTTTGAAGATTTTGTCGGCGAAGTCCATTTCGACGGTAAACCGTTTCTTGCTTCCAACTGGGATATTTATCAGCTCATCAAAGGAAACGATACCGATACGCAGAAACACCGCGACAATATGATGAAACTTATGCTCAAAACCCTTTATCAGATAGGCGATGCAGACGTTTCGTACAAACTCTGGGCTGAAACTCTGATGGCCGAAGTCGAGAATGATGAAAACTTCAAAGGCAAGGCAAAAGAAATCAAAAAGATTCTCGAAGACAGGAATTTCTTCGAGGAAATCCGCGCACGCAGCCTGAACAAAAAAATCACTGACGCAATGTATATTCCGGCAGGCGAGAGTGAAAAGGAAGAAGAAGAGGAAGGAGAAGATCTGCCGGAAGATCCGACAGGCGGCATGCTCGGCGGAGGCAGCGGAGTTCTCATTAAAGACGGTGACAAGGAAGTCCGCGTAGGTCCGGCTTACATCCAGTTCTATTATGATGTTCCGGAGGATCTGGCTGAAGATTCCATCAAAGTCAAAGTAAAGAAAATCGCGAAGAACAGTTCTGATTCGTTAGGCGACATGTTCGGGTTCGGAAGCAACGAAAATCCGAAATTGCAGGTTTATTATAGAAAAGGCGCGCCGATAGAATATTCCCTCTCCGATTCTTCGACAGCTGCTGAAGTCAAAAAAGACGGAAGTGTTTCCGGAACAGCTTCGAAAGGCTGGGTAATTCCGAAAGTCGAGAAAGGCGAAAGATACTATCTCCAGTTCGTTAACGTTACCGGAGCTGCGGCTGCTGTAAACGGAATAGAAATCGAATCCGCAAAATCGGGTGAAGAGTCCGGAACTGCCGAGGAGGACGAGGACAGCGATACCGAAGCCGTTCCTGACGATGAAATGTCTTACGGTGACGATGAACCCAAAGAGGAAAGCAAAAAATCAAGCGGCTGCTCGCTTGTTCTTTAATCCCGCATGCGGCATTTTTGTGCCGAAACCGCTTTTACTGACGTTTTCTTTTAGTTTAACATCCTGAAATTAAAAAGGAATCTCTTAAATTGCCTTGACAAACGGAGAGTTTTGAGTATAATATCCGCGTTTTTGTTCTTACTTTTCGGAGGTTTTTAAATGGATCTGTTCAAACCCGGCGATCTGGCGGTTTATCCCAATTACGGTGTCGGTAAAGTTGTTTCCGTCGAATCAAGGACTATGGGTGAGTCCGAGGTTTCATGCTATGTCGTGAATATTCTTTCCGACGGTTCAAAAGTTATCGTCCCGGTCGAATCAGCCGAGCAGATGGGGCTTCGGAGCCTTATAGATGCCGAAGTCGCGAAGGAAGTCTACAGCTGTTTCAAGTTCAGGAATCTCGATCTTTTGAAGATGAACTGGAACAAACGCTACAGATTTCTTCAGGAAAAAATGAAAAGCGGGAAGGTCACCGATGTCGCGACCGTTATCTCCGATCTGATGTTCCTGAAGAGAAAAAAAGGTTTGAGCTACGGCGAGGAGCGGCTTTTAAACGACGCGGAAAATATTCTTGCCACCGAACTTTCCATCTCCGAAAATCTTCCGAAAGAGGAGATCGTCAACAAAATCCACAACAGTTTCAAAACAAAATCCGGATCATAGATGATTTCTGTTTCTCCCGACACATTGGTTACAGGGATTGACAGATGGTTTCTCGAAAAACTGCTTGATTCCGATTTTTTCTGGTTCGCTTCTCCTTTTGAACATTCGGGATCGCTGGGTTTTATCACGCCCGACAAAGATGTGCCGGTAAAGCTTCCGGTAACGCTTGTTGTCGATTTGAGCGAAACCGAAAAGGAAAAAATTTTGTCGTTCGACCCTGCGAAAACAGTTTTTTATTCTGAGGAATGGCGCGAAAACGCTTCATTCGTTGCTTCATTCGTAAAAAATATCGTGAATTTTCGCGAAGGGAAGCCCGATTTCGTCAAAAAAGACTACAAAATCACTTCGTTGTAAAATTATTTGTGTTCGACAGCCTTTGTATAGAACGGATAAACAGAAGGATCGTTGATAACTTTTTCATATTCGGCAAGACCTTTGAGAGTTGCATTAAAAAACGCAGTCATAAGCCCGCCGGTGTAGGTGATGAACATTGATTTCATCCCGTCGTCGCTGCTTCCTGCGCAACTTGAGCAATATAAGCTGCAAATCTTTATGTCTTCAGGATCGACCATGTCGGCATGACCTACTCCTGCCGCGATTATGTGGTGGCTCGGAGAGGGATAGGACGCGTAAAAATTCACGCTGTTGTTGCCTTCTGGAGCGCATGCTCCGGTATTGCCGATACCGCCAATGCCGCTCGGACCTTTTTCGGTTCCCAAAAACATCGATTCGCCTGTAAACATTACAGGTTCGGAAAGACTTTCAGGGTCGTCAGCGCCGATAAAACCGCTGAACGGCGGCTTGGAATCAACAGGGTCGACGCCAAAGAAACTTTTTGCGATTGCAGGATCGGAATTAAGAATGCGGTTCGTGACTTTTCCGCCGCGGCTGTGCCCAGAAAGGCCGAAATTTTCGAAATCAGGTGTTGCTGCAACATAATTTTTAAGATTTTCTTTAAGCCAGTTGATGAATGCCGCAACTTTTTCCGCTTCCTGACTTGTTGTGTCGCCATTAGCCATTTTGTGCGCGGACTGGCTTGAAACGACAATGAATCCGTGAGATGCAAGGTGCATCAGAAAACGGTCATAGTAGCTGATTTTGTACATGAATCCGTGCAGAAAGTGAACTACCGGGATCTGGCCTTCGGCATCTATCGGCTCATAGACTCTGAAGAGTCGCGGCGAGCCGTTGTCACCGGCATCGACATCAAATACATTCACATAATATTCACCGTAGCAGAAAAGCGGATCGTTGGTGCATTCTTCTGTCGGATCGATGTCTGGAATTTCGGAATCGGGAAGTTCGGTTTCCTCATCGTCCGGAAGATCTTCGTCGTTCTGTGCGGTTTCTTCAGCATTACCTGTGTCATCATCAGGCTGCTGCTCAGAATCGGCCGGATTGCCGGTGTCGGAATCAGAATCGTTGATTTCTTCCGCCGCCGTATCGCCGTCGGTTTTTTCTGCCGGCTGAAGTTTATTTGTGCTTGAATTGCTGCATCCGAACACGAACAAGGCCAATAAAAGTAAAAACATGACATTTTTCTTCATTTTTCCCTCCATCGAGAAACACTGCTAAAAAGTTAAGTCAAAGCAGTTTAAAGTCAAGAAAAGCAAGGCCTTGCCGCTGTCAACGTTACGTCGAAACGGTTAATGAGGCGAATCGTTATTCTCAGCGCGCCGCTGTCAACGTCACGCCGGAACGTCGGAACGCCGTCACTGTTATGCGGCGAGTCGTAATCTTATCGATTTTCTTGCAATAATTAATAAAACAATTACAAAAAGAGCGCTTTAAGTCATGTTGACAATTTTGGGTGGAGGAGAGTTTGAATTTCAAGACTTTTAAAATCGGCGGCGTTCATCCGCCGGAGAACAAAATAAGCGCGGGAACACCCATCGAGGCGGTCGAGCTTCCGAAACGGGTGATGATCCCGCTTTCGCAGCACATCGGCGCACCGGCAGTGCCTGTTGTGAAAAAAGGTGACAAGGTAAAAGTCGGAACGCTTATCGGCGAGGCAGGCGGTTTTGTCTCGGTAAACATCCATTCTTCGGTTAGCGGAACGGTTTTTGCGGTCGACACGATCAAAGACCCGGCAGGATTCGCTGTCAAAGCGGT
>DBYC01000050.1 GCA_002310035.1 bacterium UBP6_UBA1196 | reverse complement strand
CAGTTCCAGAACAATGATTTCAGCGAATGGACTGATGAAGAAACACCGGTAGGTTGGAATAAACGCGGATCTGTCGGAACAGGTGTAACCTACGCCAATGTCAACGACGCTCTCCGAATCGATGCATCTTATGAGGGTAATCAGGAAGTTTTGACTTCAAGTTTTATCGAATCACCGGATAATGCTGAAGTTCCGGTCGGAATTCATTTCAGACTGGCGACTCTCAAACCGTCCCATTTTTCAATAGCTGTTTCATGGGGAACCGGCAGCAACCAAGTTTTCTACGCATACAACTGGGATAAAGACCAGAGAGTATTTGTTCTGGATAACTCTACAAATCATACAACTTATGACTTCAAACCGACTGTCGATTTCGGAGATACCGAGATGCATGACACATACATCGTGTTCGGTCCTGAACTTGACAGTTATTGGCCGGGAACTGACGAACTGCATATCAGAATAAGAACCGGCAATAAAACCACTTACGGTGGTGACACATCAATAATTATTGATGATTTTGAACCTGTTTACTACGGCGGTACTTGTGGTGGATCCCACACCTATACTGTAGGCTGGGCGAACACACAGTGGCCGACCTCGGTCAATGCGGTAGCAGGAACAACCGATACATTCTACGGCAGAGTTTGGATAAAAGGACTTACCGATAAGACTGTAAACAGATCGGAATTCATTATGGGTGTCAGAGCTCAGTTCGGAGTCGGAGCTAAAGGAGCAGATTTTAAAGACTACACTTGGTATGATGCAAAAGTCAACGCCGTAGAAAATTCGGAATTCGGCAACAACGACGAATATAAATACACCCATATGTTTAAAGACAAAGGCGAATATGACTATGCTTTCAGATTCAGCGCCGACAACGGAAAAAACTGGACATATGCAGTAAATAAGGGAACGGCAACAATTTCCCCGCTTCTGCGCGTGCAGATTCCGAATGCAGACATTTCACAGTGGGAAGACGACTCAACTCCGACAGGCTGGGTTGCAAAAACAGGTACTACTTTTACACAGGCAGGTTCTGAAAGCAACAGAGCTCTGACAGCTGTCCATGCAAGTGCAGGCAAGGCCGGCTATGCTTTTGATACTCCTGAATTTATAACAACGGAAGACACTTTGATTCCTACAAAACTCAATTTCAAACTCACGACAAACGATGCTAATTCACAAATTTCGATCAACCTCAACTGCGGAGGCAGTCAGAAATTTTATAACTGGAATTCATCGAAATTTGAGAATGCTACAAACAACAGCTATTCAAAAGTAAGCTGGAACGATACCGTAAGCCTTGTTTTAGGTACAGAAATAACGGAATCGTTCTGGAACAGCAAAACCTGCAAATTTGAGTTCAAATACGGAAAGAACGGAATCGACATCACTGTTGACGACTTTGAGTTCGTTTATCCCGAAGAATAATCTCATTTAATCCAATTCCCTTAAAATAGCTTTTTCCTTTTTTTTCTTCTCGCATTTTTCTGATTTTCGAGTATAATTGCCGCGTTTTGTTTTTTTGAGGAGTTGAAAATGAATGGTTTTTTCAAGCGGTTTTTATTCAGTAAATTTCCGGTTTTACTGATGTTTTTCGCTGTTTTGGTTCCGTTCGGCGTTTCTGCTGACGAATCAAATTCCCCGGTTGTAGATGTCGTTTTCGCAAAATCAGGGAAAAATGTGGTATATACGATAACTTACGGAAAAAACACAAAGTTTAACACAAATGAAGATGCGCCGTATAAGTTCGTTTTCTCAGATAAAGCGAAAAATGAACTCGGCAGAATAGAGCGTGATTTCTTTATCAAAAACAAGGAAGGAAAGGCTGTTTACACATCTGGTTTCGGCGAGTCTTTCACAAAAATAACGCTGCCTGTCTGCTATTACAACGAGAAGACAGGGCTCGCGGAAAAATGCGCAATGAAAAATTTTAAGTTCGAAATAAATTAGCGGAGGAAAATATGGGGCTTATCAAAAACATCAGAGATGCTGTTAAAAAAGAGGTCAAAGACTACATTTTTCAGATGGTCGAGGTCGAGAAGGATAGCGAAAAGAAGTCTGGACAGCAGGTTCCTGAAAATGTGAAAAATATTGAAGTGAAAGTCGAGCAGCAGGCTCCGAAAGTTGAGGAAAAGCCGGTCGTAAAAGAAGAGATGCCAGAGCCGGAAAAGAAGGAAGAAGTTGCGGAAGTCCGCGAAAAACCGCGCAAAAAAGAGATCTATCCGATCGCGAACAACCTTGAATTCGTGAGATTTACATACAAAAAGAATCAGGAATTCATCACTGTTCCGAAAGAGCTTTCCGAGCTTATAAAAATGCTTCCGCTTGAGGAATACGCATGCTTTATGAAACTTTACTGCTTTGCTGCCGACCAGAAAAAGAATTACGGCTACTGGGGCGGTACTCTGAAACGCAAAATAGGACTTGACGCGCTTTCTACGGCTGAATTCGAGGAACTCGGCAACAATCTGGCGGCTTACGGGCTTCTTCTGCTCGAACAGCTGACCGAAAACCAGAAGACTTTCGTTCTCTATGTTCCGTTTGACGAAGATACTATGAACAAACTCAGCACGGCGAAACCGGCTCCGAGACAGCCCGAAAAACCGGCACCCAAAAAGGCCGTAAATCCTGCTCCGAAAGCGGCTAAAGCGAAACCTGAACCAAAAGAAGAAGCTGAAACGCAGCATGAGGAGGATATTCCAGGAAAACCGGTCGAAGGGATGGAAAACGACGAAATGTACAAATCCTACAAAACTTTCGTCAGCCTCGAGATCGACAAGGCTAAAATGCGCGTCGGAAGGGCGAATTTCGACAAAATCTACATGGAAGCGGTCAAATACATCGACAAAAAATACGGTTTCAAAGTGCTTTCCGATTCCGACAAGTTCAAGGAATATCTGACGAATTACTACATTTCGGCGTTCGATATCCCGACATTCGAAAACTGGAAGAAATCGAAAGGTTAGGCGGAGTCGAAGATGCTTCAAGATATTAAGATTCTGATGAAATCGCTCAGTGACATCGATGTAAGGATAATGCTGTGCAAAAGCGCCTTCGAATGGGAACTGCTGGCGAAAAAATACAACGCCCTGCGTGACGAGATCGAGGCTTTCTGCGCTTCTGGCATGCCGGAAGACGTGAAAGAGGCTCTTGAAAAGACGAGAGCTTCTTTGGTCGAAAAGAAAGGTGAGCTCCCGCCTCTTGATTTGTCTGATTTTTTCAAATAAATTCAACTAATTGCTATCTTATTCCAAAAATTTTCATTTTTTATTTGACTTCAAAGAAATTTCAGCTATATTCCTTGCCGCTGATGGGCGCTTAGCTCAGCTGGGAGAGCATCGGCCTTACAAGCCGGTGGTCGCAGGTTCGAACCCTGCAGCGCCTACCATTCTTTCACAATCGAGACGCGGTCGTAGTTAAGTCGGTTATAACGCCGGCCTGTCACGCCGGAGGCCACGGGTTCGAGTCCCGTCGACCGCGCCATCTTTTTTGTTTTCCTCACAGTTTTTGTTGAATTTAAGAATGAAAAAGCTGTTTCTGTCTTTGTTGTAAAGTTTAGAACTGTTCTTCTTCGTTTTCTCTGAAAATCAGCGTCTGATAAAGCGCTTTTTCGTATTCCTCATCGGAAAGGTGCCCTGTCGTGTTCATTATCCCGAGGAGTCTGAAGAGATTTTTGTACCAGTTTTCGCTCACGTTTTTTGTCAGAAACTGATAGTGGTATTTTGACGGTCCCGGGATGACCGAGGCGAGGTAGGCCGATTCGAGCGCGGTGAGATCTTCCGGTCTTTTCGCGAAGTAATATTCTGCGGCATCGGCTATTCCGAAAATGCCGGGAGCCCATTCGACAATGTTGAAATAGATTTCCAGAAGGCGTTCCTTGGAAAGTGTCGCGTCAAGTTCTATCGAAAGCAGGACTTCGCGCAGTTTGCGGAGAAGGGTCTTTTCTCTGCTCAGAAAAAGGTTCTTTGCAAGCTGCTGAGGGATCGTCGAGCCGCCGCGCAGCCTGTGATTCTGGATGTTGTCGTTCACAGCGGCGTTGAGTTCCTGAAAGTCGATCCCGTTGTGAAGGAAAAATCCGGCATCTTCCGAAATTACCACAGCCCATACCAGATGCTGCGGAAGCATGGCGAACGGTGTGAAATGCGGATTGGATTCACCGACGAATATTGTTCTTTTGATGCCGTTTTCGTTGATGAAATCATATTCGAAACCCTTTTTCAGGTAGTCCAGCCTGTCCGAAAGCTGCTTCGGGTCGGAAAGGTTTCCGCTTACCGAGAAAAGCGGCGGTTCATCGCTTTTTTTAGAGTATTCCGCAGAAAGCTCGAGGGAGCCTCCGAACAGATAGTTTTCAAACACGGAATTATGGATCAGTGTTTCCAGTTTGTTGAGTCCTGCCGATTCGGTCTTTATTGAAAAATCCAAGGATCCTTCGTTGTAAGTCGCTGATATTTTTGCATTTATTCCGCCAAGCGAAACATCTGAACCTGTAATGTGAAGTGATTTTTCTCTGGTGTTCAGCAGAATTCCCCCTTTGAATCGCAGAAGCGGCAGTGTAAAAGTTTCGGAATCAAGCAGGGGGTGGAAAAACGCGATATTTTCGACGGAAATGTCGTTTTTGCACAAAAGTTCGTCATCGTTTTTCTTTTCGATTTCAAGAAAAGATGTGATCTTTCCTTTCGAAATGTCGAAAGAGGTCGTTTCTTTTATAAAGTCACGGTATTTTTCCAGCTCGATTCCGTCAAGGCGCAGTGAAGCTTTTTTTGAATCAAGGAAAACGACGAGTTCCGCGGTCCCGCTGCTGTTGTTTTCAAACTCTTTAAAATTCAGAGCCGCCCTTTGATGCGAAAAATCGGAATCCAGCATGAATTTTATCGGATTCCCGGCAAAAAGCAGGGTCGCTTCAGTTGCGAAGTGAAAAGAAAAATTAGCTGTCTTTTCACTCTTTCCGTTGCTGACGGAAGTTTGGTTTTTATCAGCGGCTTTGTTTAAAAAATATAATATTTTTGCATGATCGTCTGTGTAAAAAATACTTTTTTCACAATTCAGCTTTATTTTTTTGTCGCTTGAAAAAACGAGTTCCCACAAATCAGAAAGCGTGCAGCCGTTAAGTTCCGCAAGTGCTTGCTTTGACGCCGCTGCCTCTATGACGATTTTCTTAAAATGGATTTCAGGAGGGAAAAACGAAGGCTTCATTTCCGGGACGGAAATTTCCACTCCGTATTTTTTTCTTATCAGATCGCTTATCCGGGATGAAAGTTCATCCATTTTACCGCTTGCAGCCTGAATTATCGTGAAAACGGAAGCTGCTGCGGCGATGACCAGAAACACTATAACCGATATTGTTTTTTTTGCAGATCTGTTCATAGAAAAGACGATTCCCCTCAATACGGAAAACACAAAAGCGGGGGATTATACAGAGGGATAAAAATAAGGCAAAACAAATGTATTTTTTGAATAATTGACTGGAAACGCCAAACGGGTATTATCCGCCGTCGTTTTTTTGATGTGATTTTTTGAAAAAACGGGTGTTTTGATGGAAAATAAAGTTTATATAGCTGATATCACTACGATTCTTCCTCATCTTTTTACATCTTCCGAGGTAGTGGAGATTCTTTATCCGAAAAATATCGACGGCGGTCGTCCGCACCGTTTTGCAAGGCGTTCGGTCGGTGCTGTCGGAATAACTTACCGTCCCACGATACTTTCACGGGATGCTTTTCCGGAAAGGGCCCTGGCAACTCCGGAGTATCATCCGCTGGAGTGGGGGAAGCGCGCTGTCAGGGAACTTCTGCAGAGTGAGAAAATCACAAAAGACGATGTCGGTTTTCTTTCGATCGCATACAACATCCGCTGCGACAAGGATGTTCTTCCGAGTTTATCGAGCAAGATCGCCTCGGAAACAGGACTCAAACTTGACTATCCGCCGCAGGAAATGGCTTATCTCGGCTGTGCCGCCGGCCTTTTTTCACTTGAATCATCGGTAAAATACTGCCGTGAGCACGACAAGGCGGCGATAACGTTTCTCTTCGACCAGTGCTCATGGATCGCTAACCCGACTTATGATGTCGATTCGCCCGATTTTAAGGAAAATCTCAAGACGACGCTTCTTTTTGCCGACGGTGCTGCAGGGATTCTTGTAATTCCCGAGTCAATGAAAGGCAAATTTGATCTTCCGCTCATGGAAGTTGAGGAAATTATTACTGATTTTGTTTCCGGCGGCTCTCTTTCGATGCAGGATGGCGCCCTTTTCCTAGAAGACAATCTGAAAGACACTGTTCCCGATATTGTCCACGAAAAAATCATAAAACCCCTGGGGGTGACTCCGGATAATATCGACGAATGGTCGCTTCATCAGGGCGGAATGCCGATCCTCATGCGTTTTACCGAGCCTGAGATTCTCGGTTTGAACGAGGAGCAGATAAGCCGCTCGAAGTCTGTGTTTGAAAAATACGGAAATTTCAGTTCCCCGAGTGTTATGTTCGTTCTCGAAACATGGTTCAAAGATGCTTCAAGGCCGCTGAAAGACGAAAAAACCAGAGGGTGTGCGATTTCTTTCGGTGCCGGTTATTTCATGGCGGGAATGACATACCGCTGGGCAAAGTAAGATGCGTATAAACCGTTTTCTCGCACTCTGCAAAGTCGCTTCACGGCGTAAATCGGAAGAGCTTGTAACTGCCGGAAAAATCATGATAAACGGGCGCATTGCAGTTCTTGCCGATGAGGTGGATCCTGAAAGCGACATAGTTGAATATAATGGTAAAAAATTAATAATTCCGCAAAGTTACGAATATTTTCTGCTGAATAAGCCATCCGGTGTTATTTCTGCGGCAAGCGACGACAGAGGACGCAAAGTCGTAACCGATTTCCTGCCTGCCGGATCTCATGCCGTGCCGGTGGGAAGGCTTGATTTTGACACTACGGGCGTTCTTCTGCTCACAAACGACGGCGAACTCACATACCGTCTGACACATCCTTCTTTCGGCGTGCGGAAAATCTACCGTGCCAGGATCCTCGGCGATTTTACGCTGGAAAAGGCTGCTCTGATGAAGGCCGGGATCATGGTCGAAGGCGGATTCATGCAGGCCGAAGCTGTTTCAATAACTTCAAGACACGGAAACATTGCGGAAGTGACGGTCTCGCTTCACGAAGGAAAAAAGCGCGAGGTGAAAGAGCTTGTGAAAGCGGTCGGATGCCGGGTCCTCGAGCTTGAAAGGTTCGCTTTCGGAAACATCACCTGCAAAGGGTTGAAAACCGGCGAAATCAGAAGACTCACTGAAGAAGAAGTCCGGTATTTATATAAATTAACGAAACTTTCAAAAAAAAACTGAACTCGAAAAATCGAAATCTCGAATTCTCGAAATGTCGAATCTCGAAATATCGAAATCACTTTATTTTTTTTGCGGCGCGCTGTTTGATGACATTGGAGACACTGCGGCTTTTCGCGATGTTTTTGAGGTCGTTCATGCGTATCGTCTCAAGGAGCAGAAGAGCCGTTTTCATCGGAGTTTTAGGATTGTTGACGAGAGCGAGTTTGACAGCATAGCTTTTGCTTAGAGACTTGTTGGATGCAATGTAGCTTATTGCGTCAAGCGACGAAGATGCATCGCCCGCGATCGAAGCGACTTCCTTGTCTGTGATTCTCGCATTTGCAAGAACTGCCATGACGATCTGTTTGCGCGGATCTTTGATGAGCATTTTGCGCACTTCGAGATTCCCGAGCATCGCAACTTTGATTTTCTGACCGACATTCATGTCGCGGAGAGCCTCGGCTATCGTTTTGCGCTGTTCAAGCATGTCGTCCGCACTGAGTCCTTCGAAAGCGGTTTCTGAAGTAAGGAAGTCGGGGAAATCGAAAATCGTGTCCTCAAGTTCAACTACATCTTCTTCTTCGGCTGTTTCGGCTTCTTCCTGCGCTTCAGGCTGAGGTTCTTCCTGCGCTTCAGGGAAGTATGTCAGCTGCTCTTCGTAAAGCGATTCGATGACATCGCTGATCGCCGAGAAAAGCTGTTTGAAATCGGATCTTTGCGGCAGTGTGAACGCTACGAAATCCTTGTGGGTTACAAGCGTGTTCCAGAAAGTCGCGTCGTTTGTTGCCAGGAAATCAAGGATCCACTGACGCTGCAGCTTGCCGGTGAGAAGAAGCGAGATTATGATTGACGAATCCTTTCTTTCACCTGCGAGTTTTGTCAGAGTTCTGACAGAATTTGCGGGAATTTCCGGCGAAATTATCTTTTTGATCTCGTTAGACTGTGTAAAACGCAGTTTGTCGACTGCAGCTTTCTGGACAATTTCGTCCTCGTCGCCGCAGAAAAATATGACAGCCTTTAAATATTCACTTGCCGTTAACGGCAGAAGTCCGTTGATTACCGCGAGTTTCTGCGGTGTCGTTGAGGCCTGTCTCCACATGAAAAAATCTCCTGAATGGAATTATTATTCAATATTGAGAGTTTTGCCAGCGTAGCCCGACATTCCGCCGTTGTTGTTGTCGGAAGGGGTGGTTCCGCCTTTTCCTCCTTTGCCGGGGCGACATTTTATCTTGGTCGCGCCGAACAGAGAGTCAGTTGAAACATTGACTACGCAGACTGAAGGTCCGCCGCCGCCGCCGCCGCCGATTCCTCCGGCGCCTCCTCTTTGTCCGTTGCCGCCGAAGCCGCCGCAGCCGGCATCATCCTGTTCATCATCGCCGCTGTATAGACCGCTGCGTCCGCCGTTTCCGCCGTCTCCGCCGTAGCCGCCGTATGCGCCGTTTCCGCCGTTTCCGCCGTCTCTTGCTTCGAAATCGTCGGTTTCGTCAAGGACTATATTTTTTGATGAAATGACGATGAGAGGTATACTTGCACCGCCGCCTTTGCCGCCTTCACCGCCTTTGCCGCCGCAGCCTCCTGCACCGCCGCCGCCGCCGCTGCTGCCGTAACTGTTACAGTGATCAGAACCTCCTTTTCCGCCGCCGCCGCCGCCGCCGCCGATTCCGTTTTTGCCGTTTTCGCCGTTTTGTCCGTCGGCAGGAGTGTATCCTGAGGCTGAGAACGAGCCGTAAGCCAGACCTCCTTCGCTGTCAGAGCCGTTGTCTGCCGGTATCGGTGAGGAAAAGGGGCCGCCTATCTTATAGCCGTTATGTCCGTTTATATCCTGTGATGAGTCGCTTGTGCATTCGTAGCTTGAGTTGCTCCAATAATTCGATTTGCCTCCGGGACCGCCGGCACCTTCGTAATTTCCCTCGACATAAGCTACGGCGTTTCCACCGCTCGAACCCTGGGTTCTGACTTCTCCGGCATTGCCGCCTCTTCCGCCGTTTGAGCCGGTGCATTCAGAGTTCACGCCGCCGTCACCGCCTTGAGGGCGGTCGCATGAGCATGAGGAGGAAAAGTAACCGCAGGCGCAGAATAGAGCGGTCGAATATTCGCATCCTTCAACGCCGTTTTTGCCGTCGCCGCCTTTGTTGCCGTCCGCGCCGACTTCGCCGTTTCTGCCGTCCGCGCCGTTTGTTGTTTTGATGGTGACTTTTGTAAGTTTCATGTTTGTGCATTTGTCAAGGATAAGTCCGATAGAACTTCCTGTGGAATCGGTGGAAGTCGAATTTATGGATATGTTTGAAAGCGTTATGTCGCTAAGTTTGTGCAAAACCCATGTGCCCGGGAAAACTGGCTGTTTGCCTCCTTCTGTCCAGACGCCGTTATTGTTGATGTAGCCGCCGAAAATCGATACTCCGCTTTTTAATGTGGGAACATTTTCGTAAAGTGCGTATGCGAGAATGATCTGATCTCTGCCGTTTTCCACGCCTGCAAGTGTCATCGCTTTGTCTATTGTTTTGACAGGTGCGGTCTTTGTTCCGTTATTCGAATCGTTGCCGTTGTATTTGTCAACGAAAACAGCTCGTTCGAAATCGGCTGTGTCATCGGGAGTTTCGATACCGGAATCGGTCGAGTCGGAGTCGTCGTCCGGCTGAGAATCGCCGTCATCTGCCGAATCTGTATCGTCGGCAGGGTCGTCCGAATCTGTCTGGCTGCCTGAATCCGACGGATCATTGTCTTGATGTTCTGTATCGCCTGAATCGGACGGGTCGTCGTTGCCGGAATCGCCTGAATCGGACGAGTCGCCTTCGTTGCCGGAATCTGATGAGTCTCCGCTGTCCGATGGATCTCCGCTGTCCGATGGATCTGAAGAATCACCGTCATCTTCGGAATCCGCAGTGTCGGAATCGGTTTTTTTGTCGTTGTCGTTTCTGCCCGAGGCCGAATCGTCGTCAGGATAATCGTAAATCGAACCTGAGCCGCCGCCGCTGCACGCGGCAATCAGCATGAGCACGAACAAAAATGAAACAAGCTTGGAAATTTTCATGCGATCCTCCTATAAAATAAGTGCCGAACAGCCTGAACTGCCGCTTTTTTTAGTTGTTGCAGGTTCATTGTCGCTGTCGGTTTCAGTTTCAGTATTGTCTTCGGCCGGTGTCAAATCTTCGTCTGAAGCAGCCGCTTCGTCTTCATCGGTCGTTTCATCGTCATCTGTTTCGACGCAGCAGTCGTAATTTTCTTCGATTTCCGCAGTAAGATCGAGTTTGCCGGCAATTCCGTCCGGAGTGGTGTATCTCAGGGAAAAACGAGCCGGATTGCCGAGGGAAGGGACGATATCTTCCATATCGACGCTTTCGCCGCTTGCAAAGTCGGTAAATGTGCCGTTGATTTCTGCCTGCCAGATAAGTGATGAGAAATATTGTGGATTTTTAACTGATGCGTGCGCTCCGTCGATTCCTGAATCACTAATTTCGATTTTTTCAGGGAAGTCGACATCGGGAACAGGGGAATCGCCTTCTGAAAGAGGAGAAACGGTAACAAAATCAGCCGTTTTTGTGAAATTTCTGTTGTAAAAGGCATCGAAAGTGCTTCCCGCCGCGATTTTTCCTTTTGCGATCATTACGATTTTCGCAAGGTCGTTCGAAGCAGCAGCATCGACGATCTTGAAGTTTTCGTTGTCAAGTTTGTATCCGTATTGTGTGACCGGCATAACGAAACGGAGCGTTATTTCCTCTTCTGTCGGCAGATAGTTAACGATTTCCGCTTTTACGCTTGAAGCTGCGCCGTCGCCGCCGACAAATATCGACTCATTGTCGCCGGAAGCGCTTTTCCACGAGTAGTTCACCCACAGATTTCCCGATGGAACCGACTGCATTCCGTGGTTGCTCTTGTCGATTCCGCAGTCTTCGAATCTTTCGCAGGTGTAGTTGTATGAAACCTTGTCGTCCGACATTTCGACTCTTCTGAAACCCCAGTATTTGCCGCTTCCTTTCGTCGCCATCGTCGTCGTCATGATGAATTCCATCTTTTCGGGCGTTGTGAGGTCTATGTTGACATTTTCAAGAAGTTTAGTTCCTTTTTCGAAAGTGTAGACCTGATCGTGGTGGGTGTGACCGGAAAAATATATCGGCGGTTTCGCCTTTTTTGTCAGAAACGATGCAAGAAGGAGGCCGTTGTTGTATTTCTGCGTCTCGTTGGAAATTCCGTCGAACACGTCGCTGTCCCAGCTTGCCGAATCGAAATTCCATTCCTGATCCTGAATAACGCTTGCCGTACCCACTATTTTCGTGAATTTCTGGTTCGCGTGATATTTTCCCGTTCCGTCCTGACCGAGCGGCAGCATGTGGCCGAAAACGGCGGGAACATCGTTGTCTTCAATGACTGTTTTTGCCCAGTTCAGCGTTCTTTCGGTAAGATAGCCGCCCCAGTTCGCTACAGGAGAGGCACCGATTTCTTCAAGTGCGACAGACGAACTTGCGCGCCTTTGCGGAGTTCCGTCGTAGGTGTTGAGCAGAAGATAGGTCTTGTTCCTGAAACTGAAGGCGTTGTTCAGAGGGCCGAAGAATTTTTTCCAGTATTCCAGACCGTCCTGCGAGAGCGGGGAGTTCAGGTCTTCTTCCTGAGTGAAGTGGGCGTATCCGTCGTGGTTGCCGGGAATCGAGAACATCGGTATTTCAAGACGGAGCATCATGTCGTAAAATTCCGCGTATTCCTGCTGGAAATTGATTCCGTAAACGATGTCGCCGAGCATTATTGAAAAATCGCAAACAGCTGAATTTAACTGGGAAAATGTCGCTTTCGTAATTCCGAACTGCTGATCGTAGTTGAGCAGCGACTTGTCGGCATGGAAAGGATAATTCTCAGGATTGAAGTTCATGCCGTCTGCCGTTCTGCTCAGAAGATCCTCGATCTGCGGGTCTGCGACGATGAGGAATCTTGTCGGATCGCTTTCTTCGTAATGCGGGAAGAAAAGTGCGTTGCGCGAAACAGTTTCGTTTTCGCCGTGAAGTTTCAGGATGATGTCGTATTTTGCTTCGGGCAGAAAAATGTTGCATGCCGTTATTTTCCCGATTTTTGCTTCTTCATTGATCGTCATGACATTAAAATTGCCGCCGAGATTCAGAAATTCGGTCATGCCGCCTTCGTCAAAGCGGACGACTTTCAGATATTCGATGTCCGGATTTCCAGTGTATCTGAAAATTACCGAAAAGCACGGCTCGTCAGGCGTAACCATCGCCGGAAAGCCGATGACCGGGTAAAGAATGCCGTTTATTGCCGGATTGATGACAGGCGTCGTCTGCAGCTGCATCTGATAATCTTCAAAAAAATCGGAATTCTGCGGATAGCGGTTTATCGAAACCAGAGATTCAATATAGGAATTTGCGGCGGCTAAAACGGAAGTGATTAAGAATATTATGAAAAAAAGCAAAAGTTTTAATTTTGGCATCATCTCCTCCAACAAAAACAAAGTATTTTATTGAAAAAAGTATTCTAGTCAAATCGCGCCTGTCTTCGTTGCGCCGCTGTGATGTTGTCGCCGCTATCGATATTGCGCGCCTGTGTCGTCGTGACGTTGATGGCGGCGGCCTTAATTATTAAGGCACTTCGACGCGGTTTAAGAGCTCGGAAATGATTTTGTCTGTCGGGATCTTTTCGGCTTCGGCTTCAAACGACGGGATTATTCTGTGGCGGAGCACAGGATATGCGACTTCCTTGATGTCTTCGGGCGTGACGAAATTCCTTCCTTCGATGAAGGCGCGGATCCGTCCGGCGAGAATGAGGAAAATGCTTGCACGCGGGCTTGCTCCGACATCAATGAGCTGCGCGAGAGCCTTTTCTTTCGGCTGTCTCGTCTCTGAAACGATCGAAATGACATATTTTTTGATCCGGTCATCGGTGTAGATCTGTTTTGCGATCTCCTGCCACTCTTTTATCGTCTCTTTGTTGAGGATCTTGTTGAGAGTCTGAGTGAGTTCTCTACGCTCGAATTTCTCAATAATTTTGAGTTCTTCTTCCGGAGTGGGGTAGTCGATCAGCACTTTGAACATGAACCTGTCGACCTGCGCTTCGGGAAGCGGATAGGTTCCTTCCTGCTCAAGCGGGTTCTGTGTCGCCAGAACGATGAAAGGTTCCGGCAGTTTGAAAGTCGTTCCGCCGATCGTCACCTGGCGCTCCTGCATCGCCTCGAGCAGAGCTGACTGGACTTTTGCCGGAGCACGGTTGATTTCGTCGGCAAGGATGACATTAGAGAAAATGACACCTTTTTTGATGTCGAAACTGTGCTCGTTCATGTTGAAGATCCTGCTTCCGATGATATCTGCCGGCAGCAGGTCGGGGGTAAACTGTATCCTCTGGAAATCAAGGTCGGTCGAATCCGCAAACGCCTTCACAGCGGTCGTTTTTGCAAGGCCGGGAACGCCTTCCAGAAGTATGTGTCCTTCGCCGATAATGCCCATGATCAGCGCTTCGACCATCTCTTCCTGCCCGACGATAACCTTTGAAATTTCCGATTTCAGGGCATTTATCGTCAGCGCGTGAGTTCTGATTTTTTCGTTCAATTCACCGAATTCCATATCTTCCTCCTATAAAAAACCGCTTCAAAAACAAGCGGCATCTTAAATTTATTTCATTTTTCTGTCAATGCTCCAAAAATATCGCGCCAAAAATTGACAAAAATCGCGAAAAATATAAAAAAATGCGTTTTTTTTAGGTTCAAAACATGGCGAATACGAAAGTTTCTCACACCGGGACGGTCGTTAAGGCCGGAAAAGAGCTGGTTTCGGTAAAAATCGAAGTCAAAAGCGCATGCAGTGCGTGCCATGCGAAAAGTATGTGTGCGGCTCACGATATGGCTGAGAAAATTATCGAAGCAGTCCCGATGGAAGAGATCGCAGAAGGGGATTCCGTGGTTGTCGAAATGGAGGAAAAGTTCGGTTTGAAAGCTGTTTTTTATGTTTTTTTCATTCCGTTCGTTCTGATGGTTTCTGCGCTTTTTATCTCTTCGAACTTTGTTCCGTCAGAAGCTTTGAGTGCTTTAATTTCTTTAATAATTTTAGTGCCTTATTTTGTGATCCTGGCTCTTTTGAAGCCGTATTTCGCGAAGACTTTTGTCTTTGTTTGCAGGAAATCTTAATTTACGGGGGTAGTTATGGACGGAGTTATCCTTTATTCGGTTCTGATTTTGGGAATCATCGCCGTTGCGGCGGCTGTAATCCTTTTTCTCACAGCCAAAAAATTCAAGGTCGAGGAAGATCCTCGCATCGACGAAGTGCTTGAGTTCCTTCCCGGCGCGAACTGCGGCGGATGCGGTTTCCCCGGATGCCGCGGACTTGCCGAGGGTATTGTCAAAGCTGCAACAGCAGGTTCTTCCGATATTCCGTGCTGTCCCGGCTGCAACGCCGAAACCCGCAAGAAAATAGGTGAGGTCATCGGTCTTGCAATGCAGGAAAGTGTTCCCAAAGTAGCAGTTGTCAGATGCGGCGGAACTTTGGAAAAAACGACCAGAAAAAGCGATTACGACGGTCCTGCTAACTGCGCTGTAGCCGCTTCGCTTTTTATCGGCGAGAAAGGCTGTCCTTACGGCTGCCTGGGACTTGGCGACTGCGTTTCGGCTTGTGCATTCGGAGCGCTTTCGATGGATAAAACCACGGGACTTCCCGTTGTCGACGAAGAAAAATGCACTTCCTGCGGAGTCTGCGCTAAGAAGTGCCCGAGAAAACTTATCGAGATCCGTCCGAAAGGGCGCAACGGCAGGCGCGTTTTCGTAGGCTGCCGCAATACCGACAAGGCTCCGGCTGCAATGAGCGTCTGCAAAGCGGCATGCATCGGCTGCGGAAAGTGCGCGAAAGAGTGCCCTGAAAAAGTTCAGGCGATCACAGTCGAGAATTTCCTTGCTTACATCGACCCGGCTAAGTGCATCGCTTGCGGAAAATGCGCTGCAGCCTGCCCGACACACGCTATAAAGGCGACATTCGAGATCAAAGTTGCCGAAAAACCGGCGGAAGCAAAGGCGGCTGCACCGGCACCTGAAGAAAAAGCTTGATTTTTTTACTAACTTTAGATGGAGTTCTACTATGAAAAGAGATCAGTTGGCAGCAAAAATCCTCAATGAAACCAATTTGTTGAACCGTTTCCTCGATTATGTTAAGGAAGACACGCAGTCTGTTGAAGAAAGCGAGACATGTCCTTCTTCGCCGAAAGAAAAAAATCTCGGCAGAAAGCTTGTCGAAGAGCTTAAATCGCTCGGTCTTGCAAATGCCGAAATGGATGAAAACGGCTATGTTTACGCGAAGATGGCAACAAACTGCGGTATCACGAAGAAAGTCGCTTTCATCGCTCACATGGATGTCGCTCTTGACTGCAAAGGCGAAGGCGTTCAACCTGTGATCCACGAAAAATACGATGGTTCAGTTATCAAACTTAACGGCGGAACAGTCATCGACCCTGCTGACACGATGCACCTTTCGGACTGCATCGGTGACACGATCATCACTTCCGACGGAACGACGCTTCTCGGCGCTGACGACAAAGCCGGCGTAGCTGCGATCATGTCGATGGTCGAATATCTCGGCAAACATCCTGAAATCAAACACCCCGAAATCAGAATCTGCTTCACTCCCGACGAAGAGATCGGACGCGGTGTCGACAAAATCAACCTTCAGAAAGTCGATGCGGATTTCGCATACACGCTCGACGGCGGTGCTCCTTATGAAGTAAACTACGAAAATTTCAACGCTTTCTCGGCAAAAGTCACTTTCCGCGGCGTTTCGATCCACCCCGGATACGCAAAAGACAAAATGGTCAACGCGATCAGATACGCAGGAAAATTCATCGATATGCTTCCGAAGACGATGTCGCCTGAGAGGACCTGCGGCAGAGAGCCTTTCATCCACATTGTCGGCATCAGCGGCGGCAGCGAGGAAGTTACTGTCAGCATGATCCTCAGAAGCTTCGTTCCGGAAGACATCGAGCGCGAAGAGAAGATAATCCTCAACATCATCGAAGTTCTCAAGGCTGAGGAACCGCGCCTTCAGGTAACTCCCGTTTTCACCGAAAGCTACCTCAATATGTACGAAGTCATGAAGAACAACATGGTCGTTTACGAATATGTCAAAAAGGCGATCGAAGATCTCGGTGCTGCACCTGAAGTCGAGCCCATCCGCGGCGGAACCGACGGCGCAAGACTTTCTTTCATGGGACTTCCGTGTCCGAACCTTTTTGCAGGCGGCGTAAACTTCCATTCGCAGAAAGAGTGGGTTGCTCTCGAAGATATCGCACTTGCTTCTGCTGTTACTGTCAAGATTCTTGAAAACGTCAAATAAGTCTATCTTTCGTAAACTTTAGAAATTTCCGAATAAAATTCTGATATTGTACCTTCTTCGATCCTTTTGCGCGCTTCGGCGGCTAGATCAAGATAGAAGTGCAGGTTGTGGATCGAATTGAGGATCGGGGAGAGGTATTCGCCCGCTTTATAGAGATGACGGAGATAGGCGCGGCTGAAGTTGCGGCAGGTGTAGCAGCTGCATTTCTCGTCGACCGGTCTTGTGTCGCGCTCGAATTCGGCGCGCTTGATGTTCATCGTGCCGTTTCTTGTAAAAAGCTGGCCGTTTCTTGCGTTACGTGTCGGCATTACGCAGTCAAACATGTCAACGCCTTCCAAAATCCCTTTGATTATGTCTCTCGGAGTGCCGACCCCCATGAGGTAACGCGGTTTGTCTGCCGGAAGAAGGTGCGGGATCTCTTCAAGCGTTTTGTACATTTCCTCTTTTTCTTCGCCGACGCTGAGTCCCCCGATCGAAAAGCCGTCAAAAGGCATCGCAGTCATTTCCTCGAGGTGTTTCATTCTGAGTTCGATGTCAGTCCCGCCCTGCGTTATTCCGAAAAGGGCGTTGTCACTTTTTCTCGCCTCTAGGCAGCGTTTTGCCCAGCGGGTCGTGCGTTCCATCGAATCGATCATGTATTCGCGTGAGCAGGGGAGAGCAGGACATTCGTCGAATGCCATCATTATGTCGCTGCCCAGAGCTTCCTGGATCTCGATCGAGATCTCGGGCGAAATGAAGCGTTTCGAGCCGTCAATGTGGCTGCTGAAATAAACTCCTTCCTCCTTGATTTTACGCAATGGTCCCAGGCTGAAAACCTGAAATCCGCCGCTGTCGGTGAGGATAGGATGGTTCCACTTCATCATGTTGTGGAGCGAGCCGAAAGTCTCTTTTATGAGCTGGTGACCCGGGCGCAGAAAAAGGTGATAAGTGTTGCCTAAAATTATCTGTGCGCCCAAATTTTCAAGCTGTTCCGGCAGGACTGCTTTTACTGTTCCCTGAGTTCCTACCGGCATAAAGATCGGGGTCTGTATCTCGCCGTGCGGAGTCGTTATAACGCCGCGCCGCGCCTTTCCGCACTCTTTTAAAACCTTGAAAGTTATCATTGTGCCACCTTCTTTTCCCTTGCTCCGAAGAGGATTGTGCCGAGTCTCACGATCGTTGCGCCTTCTTCGATCGCGACATCGAAATCTTCTGACATTCCCATCGAAAGTTCCTTGAAAACTTCGGGGTCAGCTCCGCATTTTTCGATGACTTCGGCCCTTAGATCAAAAAGTTTTCTGTGGAACGGACGGAGTTTCTCCGCTTCGATAAATGGCGGAATGCTCATAAGTCCGCAGACTTTGATGTGTTTCAATTCTTTGATTTTATTGTATAATTCGCACACTTCGTCGGGGTTGCAGCCGCCTTTCTGAGGTTCTCTGCCGATATTTACCTGAAGCAGGATCCTGACCTGCGGAATTTCTTTTTTTATGGCCTGTTTTTCGATCTCTTCAGCAAGTTCGAACGAATCGACCGTGTGGATCAGAAACGCTTTGTCAACGATGTATTTCACCTTGTTTTTTTGCAAGTGTCCGATGAAATGCCAGATCAGACCGTGGTCTTTGAGCTCTTCGAATTTATCGACAAATTCCTGCACATAGTTTTCTCCGAATTCGCGCAGTCCGGCTCTGTGGAAAGCGATTATGTCTTCAACGGGTTTTGTTTTCGAGACTGCGACAAGTCTCACTTCGCGGCTGTCGCGTCCGGCAATTTCTGCGGCTGCATGGATCGCCGCATAAACTTTTTTCACAAGTTCAATCTTTTCTTCCATAACTATTCTCCCTTTTTCCATGAAAGGATAAAGCGTTCCTGTTCGTCGGTTTCAGGTGATCTGTAGGCCAGATAAGCGGGGTCGACACCTATGCTGCGGAGAGTGAAGATCTCGTCGAGGACTGTGTTTCTGTCCGCTATTCCGTGGCGCACAAGCCAGCAGCCGACGACGGTCGCCGTTCTCCCCAAACCGCCCCAGCAGTGGATGTAAAGCGGGATTTTTTTTGCATGAAGCATATCTATTTCATCAAGGATCTGTTTCATAAGCTCAACACTTGGCACTGTTTTGTCTGGAATGGAAAAACGCCTTACCAGACCTCCTTCGATCTCGTTTTCGCCGCTGTTTTTGAGGAAAATCCTGAAAATATCGCCGTAATTTTCGTTGTAGCCTTTGTCGCTGCGCGCCATTTCGCTATCTTCCTGAAGGTTGATGAAAGCGCGGATCCCATCGTCGAAAAGGGAGCGGAGACGCAGTTTTGCGTTGAAATCCTCGTAACTTCCGGGAAACGGCCCCGCCATTATCTCGCCTGGGACGACCCAATAGCTGTTTTTTATGACTTTTGATGCCATGCTTTCCTCGCTTTTGGAAAAACCTGCAAACTCGGTCTTATACAGAAAACGGCGGCAAAAGACAAATTTCGACGTCACATCGTTTCGACGTCACATCGTTTCGACGTCACATCGTCACGTCGTTACGCTCTTTTCGACGGTCGCCGGCGCCTCTTGTTTTTTTATTAATTCGCTCTATAATAATTTGTTTATGAGTTTTTTGATGTTTTTTAGCGGAGGAAAAATATGAGATTTTTCAATTTATTTTTAGTTTGTTTACTTTTCTTTTTTGTGGCCTGCAACCCGAACGGTGTTCATAAAATAAATCCTGATGACGAAGGTGACAGCACTGCGGTAAGCGATGACGACAGCGATGCTGATTCGGCTGATTCGGACACTGCATCAGACGGCGATACTTCCGACAGCGGCAAACCAGATGCTGATTCTTCCGACAGCGGTAAACCTGACGGCGATTCTTCTGACAGCGGTAAACCGGACGGCGATCAGGCAGATACTGACGATCCGAACAATGACAACGATGTCGATCCGAATCCGGACGAAGATAATTCAACTTATCCTGACGATGCTGAAAAATGCGCGAACGCAGGTGGAACTTGGAATGCGGAAGCAGATGAACCCTACAAATGCTTCAAAACGGTATTCTGCGACCCGAAACCTGCGAATTCCGAATGGAGAGTCGGAACCGACACAAGTTATGATATATTTTATGATGTCAATGCCGAAGCATGGGAGCCGCTGGCTTATGCAACAGAGTACGGCGACGGTGAACCTCAGCCGTGCCAGTATGTCTGTGCTGCAAACGCTTTGCCTGAAGGTCCTGCAGGCGATGAGTGCAAACTGATTTGTTCGGCAAAATTCAACGGAACCAACTCTAAGATTACGATCGACTCAGAGGATGCTCCGAGCATTGTAGGTTTGGACGGCTGGACGATAGAAGCATGGATAAAGCAGTCAGCAGACGAGTTGCCGGATTACCAAATTTATCCTGTACTCAGGAAAGGAACCAGCACAAGTAATCCTGAATATCTTCTTAGCGGATATTACAACGGAAGTCAGGGTAACGGTTACGGTTTGACGGCTTCAACTTATTATTCCTACCAGCAATACGGTAATCCAAAAAACAATCAGGTCAATGCGACATTAAATACATTTCCGGAAGGCTGGAGTCATGTCGCCATGGTTTATAATCAGGAAACCAATCAATACGGTGGAGGCGGCGGATGGACAACCTACAAACTGACGGTGTTCATAAACGGCAATTTGGCTAAGACGGGTAATTACAGCGGAGCTCCGACTTTTATCCCGAACAACGAGCCGCTTGTTTTTGGAGCCAGGAACTCCGACAGATATTTTACCGGCCTCATCGATTCAATCAGAATTTCGAATACCGCAAGATATACCGCTAATTTTGAGCCTGCAAAACTTTATGCTGACGACAACACCATTGCTTTCTGGGATTTCAGCGGTGATGCTAAGGATGCTAAATCGGGTAAGTACGGAGTAGAAACCAAGATCCAGTATTCCACTGACTGCAAAGAAGAATAATCCGCACGGCGCTATTTTTCCCTTAAAAATTCAATGTAAATAAAAACTATACAAATTTTTACAAGTCTCTATAATAGTATGTTTGTGCTTTTTTGCTGTTTTTTGGCGGAGGAAAATATGAGATTTTTCAATTTGTTTTTAGTTTTTTTACTTTTCTTTTTTGTAGCCTGCGACTCGAACGGTGTTCAGAAAATAAATCCTGAAGACGAAGGCGACAGCACTGCGGTAAGCGATGACGACAGCGATGCGGATTCGGCTGATTCGGACACCGCGTCCGACGGTGATTCTTCCGACAGCGGCAAGCCGGACGGCGATTCTTCCGACAGCAGCGATTCTGCGGATTCAGGCGATTCGACAGACTCCGGCGATTCGACAGATTCCGGCGATTCGACTGATTCAGGTGATTCGACTGATTCAGACGACGATTCCGATACCGTTCCTGATGTTGATCCCGAAAGCGAAGAGGGAAAGTGCTATGCGGCAGGCGGAGAATGGGATGCGTTTGCAGATGCCGATGATCCGGCGAGATGTTCCAAAATCGTTAAATGCAAGATCCCTGAAGGCGAGAATGCCGATTATATCGTATGGCGTTCAGACCAGAGCTATAATCTTTACTACGATTTTGACGACAATACATGGGTCGGGCCGACTTACGACACGGAATACAATGATTCCGGCGATGAACCGAAATTCTGCCAGTATATCTGTGCTGAAAACGCACGGCGTGAAGACAATAAATGTAAACCGATCTGCTCTGCGGAGTTTAACGGTTCAAATTCAAGAATTGCCGTTTCACTAAACAAAAATGACACCAGGCTCAATCTTGGAGATTCGTGGACGATAGAAGCTTGGGTAAAACAGGACGCTGTTTCAGATAGTATTCCGGCAATCGTGAGAAAAGGCAATGCCCGCAGTGTTTCTTATTATCTGACGGCAATGTACAAAGAGAAGACTTCAAGCTGGAGCGGCGGTACAACATATAAAACGATGGCAGGTGGTTTTTATTACAATAGCAGCATAAATCCTTTTGCCGCTACAGTCGGGTCAAACGAAGCTTCGAATTTGGAAAAAGTTTGGCAGAACGGTTGGAATCATGTCGCGCTTTCCTACTATACTGTAGAAGAATCAGATGGAGTGATTCCTATGAAAAAGGCTTATATCCGCCTTTATGTAAACGGAAAACAGGTGGCTCAAGATTCCGAAACTGTTATAACATCCATGATACCGAATACCAACACTAATGATCTTACGATCGGATACGATGAGTCAAGAAATACATTTTTTAAAGGTAAGATCGACCAGCTGAAAATCAGCAAAAATACCTATCAAAGCGAGTTTGCCGATGCACTGCCGAAGCCGATGGTAAAAGACGACAACACTATTGTTTTATATGATTTCAGCAATAACGCAAAAGACAGTTCCGGCAACGGTTTGAACGGCACAGGAACAAATGTGATTTATTCAACAGACTGCGCGTTTTAAGCTTTTGTTTTTGTCAATGAAGAGATTTTTCACGATTTTCAATCACATAATTTTTTAGGAGGTTTTTCATGCAGATCACATCCAAACTTGCTGAGCTCAGAGCTTTGATGAAGGAAAAAAAGATTGCGGCTTACATCATTCCGAGTGCAGACCCGCACCAGAGCGAATATGTCGCTCCGCGCTGGAAATCGAGAGCGTGGATAAGCGGTTTCACTGGTTCTGCCGGAACAGTTGTCGTAACGGCTAAAAAAGCCGGTCTCTGGACTGACGGAAGATACTTCCTTCAGGCTGAAAACCAGCTCAAAGACAGCACGATAACCCTTTTCAAAATGGGACTTCCCGAAACTCCGAGCTACACCGACTGGATCGGCGGCGAACTCAAAAAGGGCGAAGTCGTAAGTTTTGACGCGTCTGTAATGTCGATAAACGATGTCGAAGATCTGAAGAAAACTTTCGAACCGAAAGGGATAAAAGTCGCTTCCAGCGAAGACCTTATCGACAAAATCTGGAAGGACAGACCTGCTTTCCCGAGCGGAAAAGGCTTCCTTCACCCTGTAAAATACGCAGGTCTCGGCAGAAAGGAAAAGTTCGAAAACATCAGAAAGGAGATGGAAAAATCTGGTGTTGACTACCACCTTTTCGCTTCTCTTGACGACCTTGCGTGGATCTTCAACATCCGCGGAAACGATGTTGAGTGCAATCCTGTTGTCATGGGTTTCGGTGTCATCGGCAAAAAGACGGCTGATCTTTTCGTCAAAGAAGGAAAATTCAATAAAAAAGATGCCGACGCTATCGCAAAAGACGGCGTAACTATTCATAAATACGAAGAAATTTACGCTTTCATCAAAGGACTCAAAGGAAAGATCTTTATTGACAAGGCACGCACTTCGCAGAGTCTGCTTGACGCGGTTGACAGCAAGAAAGCGGAAGTCGTAAACGGCGAAAATATGTCGCAGATAATGAAAGGGATCAAAAACGCGACCGAAATCGAAGGAATGAAGAAAGCTCACGTCATCGACGGTGTCGCGATGGTAAAATTCCTCTGCTGGCTCGATAAAAATATCGGAAAAACAAAAATTACCGAGATTTCGGCAAGCGACAAACTCGAAGCTTTCCGCAAAGAGGGCGAAGGTTTCGCTGGACTCAGCTTCGACACGATTTCCGGTTACGGCGCTCACGGCGCAATAATCCACTACAGCGCAACTCCGGAGACCGACTGCGAGCTCAAACCGGCAGGACTTTACCTCGTTGACAGCGGTGCGCAGTATCTTTTCGGCACGACAGATATTACAAGGACTGTCGCGATGGGAAAACTCACCAAAAACATGAAAAGAGATTTCACGAATGTCCTCAGAGGTCACATCAGGATCGCCATTACACAGTTCCCGCAGGGCTTTACTACAGGCGCGAACATCGACGCGTTTGCAAGAGAAGCGCTCTGGAAAGACGGCAAGAACTATCTCCACGGAACAGGCCACGGCGTCGGTGCTTACCTCAGCGTTCATGAAGGCCCGATGAGCATTTCGACCCGCAGAAGCGACACAAAAATCGTTCCCGGAATGGTCGTTTCGAACGAGCCCGGCTACTACGAACCCGATCAGTACGGCATCAGGATCGAAAACCTCGTTCTCTCCGTTCCGAAAGAAAAAACGGCATGGGGACAGTTCGTAGGATTCGAGAACCTCACGATGTGCCCGATCGATATCCGCGCGATCGAGCCTGCGCTTCTTTCAGACGAAGAAAAGAAGTATCTCAACGACTACCACAAACTTGTCTTCAATACATTGTCGCAGCTTCTTGGCAAAGAGGAAAAAGCTTGGCTCAAAAAAATGACGGCTGCGATATAAGTCTTTAAATTTGTTCAAAAATTCGCTTTGATTTCCTGGAGGATTAATGCTGGCTGAATGGAATTCGATAATTGACTGGATCGGTGAAAAATCTCTTTCTGAATACGGAAAACGCTCTCTGCACGAGGCGGAAAGGCTTTCATTTGAAGAATGTGAGCATGAATTCGCGCTGATCCGCGAGGCTGCGGCGCTTTCAAACGATTACAGAAGTCTTTTTCCCTTCAATTTGGACAGCGTGAAAAATGTTACCGAAATGTTCGAAGCCAACGAGCCACTTGAAGCGATGAATTACCGGACTATCGGCGATTTTCTGGGAGTTGTCAGAAGGTCGGGCGAAGAGCTGAAAAGGCAGGGTTTTACCCCGAAAATCCACTCGCTTCTCGATTTCGAGTACAATGTCAGCTTAGAGATGACGATAAAGCAGGTCGTCAATGAAAAAGGGGAGATCAATTCGAACGCGAGCCCTGAACTTGCGAAAATCAGGAAACAGCTTGCCGACACGCACAGAAACATCGGCGACGAAATCAAAAAAATGACGACTTCGCCGGAATACAGCGGTTTCCTGCAGGAAGACTGGTTCACGATCCGTGACGACCGTTATGTCCTTCCTTTCAAATCGGTTTTCAAACGGACTGTGAAAGGTGTGATCCACAACTACAGCCGCACCGGTCAAACGGCGTTTCTGGAGCCTATGCCGCTTATTGAGCACAACAACTCGCTTTCGCTTCTTGCGGCGCGTGAACTTGAGGAGATCATCAGGATCCTGCGCGAGCTTCGCGGACTTCTTTTCAGGAATTACAGCTATGTCGAAAAGTGCATCGAAAGGGCGGTTCACATCGAAAATGTCTTCACGAAATACTTCTGGATGAAGGAAAACGGCTGCGCGATCCCTGAGTTCAGCGATGATTCGATGAAACTCACTCAGGCTTGGTTTCCGCCGGTATTTCTAAGCAGGGGCGAAAATCTTGTCAAAAACGACTTTGTCTTTTCGGATGAAGAAAAAATCATGGTCGTAAGCGGCCCCAACGCAGGCGGAAAGACTGTTTCGATCAAGACAGTTGCAGCGATCGCCAAACTTGCGGTGCGGGGCTTCCCGGTTCCGGCAAGCAGTGCGCGCCTTCCTTTTTTCGAGAATATTTTCCTCATTTTGGGCGACAATCAGGATGCTTTCGCAGGAGAGTCGAGTTTTTCGAGCCATTTGCGTCTTCTCAGCGCGACTGCGGAAAAACTTAACAGCCGTGATCTTGTGCTGATCGATGAGATCGGAACGGGAACAGATCCGCTTCAGGGCGGCGCTATCGCAGGAGCTTACCTTGAATTTGTCGCCGAAAAAGGGTGCTTCTCGGTAGTAACGAGCCACCTTGCCGAAGTCAAGTCGATCGCACTGCAGAATAAAAAGTTCATTCCTGTCGCAATGGGTTTCGACGAGGCCAAAGACAAGCCGACATACAAGTTTTCGTACAACATCGTGGGTTCCAGCAACGCTCTTTCGCTTGTGAGAAAAATCGGTTTCCCGCAGGAATTTGTGGAAAAACTCGAAAAACTTCTTCTCGCGAAGGAAAGCGGAGTTGAGCCGTTGATAAACCGTCTCCACAAAAAAGAGGAACAGCTTGCCGTTCTCACCGAAGAGGTCGAGGCTGCGAAAGCTACTATCAAAGCGGAGGAACGCGAGATATCGGAACTCCGCAGAAAGCTCGAAACGAAGGAAAAACAGTTCGAGGAAACGCGCCTCAGGAGCCTTAAAAAACTAGTGGAAATGGAGGAAGCCGAGTTGAAGAAAAAAATTGAGAAAGTAGGGGAAAAGGATGTTCCGCAAAAAGTCGTTCTTCTCAAAAAAGAGAAAGAGACTCTTCAGGATGCGATAGACCGCCAGACTGTTGCGCTTGACACGAAAGAGGGGACAAAACTTGCCGACTGCCTTGATAAAATAATTCCCGGCAAAACCGTTGTTTACGACAAACTTTTGAAGTTGGAAGGAACTTTACAGAAAGTGAAAGGGAGCAAAGCCGAGTACACAAGCAGCGGAAAACAGCTCGTTTCGCCGGTAGAAAGGCTTCTCGTTCTTGAATTTTCGAAAGAAGTGAAGACAAAAACCGCAAAAAATACGGTCGAATCAAAGTATGTCGAAATGTGCGATGTCAGAGGGATGTTTGTAGAAGATGCGGCCGAGAAAATCGAAAAATCGCTTGACACCGCTTTCGGCGGCGGCGCGGTATCGCTTACTATAATTCACGGTCAGGGAAGCGGAAAACTTAAAAAATTCATCCGTGATTTTCTTCCCGACTTGCAGAAAAAATACAAATTCACATTCGCGCCCGGCAGCAATGAAGAGGGCGGCGATTCGGTAACGGTAATAAGATTCTAGGCTGAACTAGCGTTTGATTTTTTCTTCGATCGCAGTTTTTACAGCTTCGGCGAGTTCTTCCCGCGTTTTTCCTTCAGGAGATATCGGCGGAAGGTATTCAACGGCGATTTTTTTGAACGGATGAGGAAATTTTCTGTTGCGCGGAAAAGCTTCAAAAGCACCGTTTATCGCGACAGGAACGACCGGTACGCCGAGTTCGCAGGCAAGAAGCGAGAAAGTCTGCTTGAATTCGCTGAGGCTTCCGTCGCGACTGCGTGTCCCTTCAGGAAAAATCAGGACATTACGTCCTTTTTTGAGAACTGACGCCATCCGTTTTATCGAATCGACGATCTCTTCATTCTCGCGCATTATGATGATGTTGTTGCGTTTCGCCAGATATCTGCGCCACCACTGTCTGAAGTGTTTGCCTTTGGCAAAGCAGTATGTCCTTTTGAACTCTTTCGCCGGAATTTTTGCCAGAACGAAAAGGGCATCGACAACGCTCTGGTGGTTTGCCGCAAAAATTACGGGACCTTTAGGAATTTCCTTGTCTCCGCGGAATCTCACTTTGAAAAAAGTTCTGACCGCCGCGACGAGGCTGAAACGCAGAAATCTATGGTAAAATGCACTTCTGGGAAGTTCCAGATTGATGTTTTCCCTAAGAACGCTTTTCCAGTCCTGATGAGTATTTTCCGCTTTTCTGTTTTCGCACTCCTCCGTGAAAACGGCGATCCTGCGCACTGTGGCCAGGTTCTGGATTTCGGTTTCGCTGATTTTTATGCCGAATTCCATGCTGATGAAAGAAGCCAGTTCGATTTTGTCCAGCGAGTCAAGTCCGAGATCGATTTCGATATGGTCGTCCGGATAAACCTCTTTTTCAGTATTGTTTCTGATATATTCCGCGATCTTCGCATATTCTTTTGATTCAGGAATTTCGGATTCCGCCCGTTTTTCGTCTTTGTGCTTAAGAAAATCCTCAAGTTTGAAACGCTGGATCTTGTCAAGTCTTGTTCGCGGCAGCGGCTGGTTCGTCAGTACAAAATCAAGGATCTTTTTGTGGTGTGACGCAGTCGAGTTGTATTTGTCAACGATCTCCCAGCGGATGTATTCCTCAAGATTAGGGATCTGTCTTGACGCCAGCACTTTCTCATCCGGGCGGATGATTGCGCAGAGCACGCCGTTTCTGCCTATTACGGCGGTTTCGGCGATCAGCTGATCGCTTCTTTCCAGAGCCTGTTCGATTTCTGAAGGGTTGACATTTTTGCCGTTTCCGAGAACGATTATTTCTTTTTTTCTGCCTGTTATGCAGAGATTGCCGTCTTTATCGAAATGCCCCAGATCACCGGTGTAAAGCCAGCCGTCGCGCAGGACTTCGGCCGTTTCTTCCGGACGATTGTAGTAACCCTGCATGATATTGCGGCCTGTCGCAGCTATCTCGCCGTCAACGATCCTGACTGTTCCTTTCGCAAGTTCGGTGCCGACACAGCCGGGTTTTCCTTTGCCGGGACGCGGGAAAGTTATCATAGGGCTCGCCTCTGTCATGCCGTAGCCTTCGCCGATCGTATAGCCTAGAATTTTGAAGAAATTCCACACTTCAGGGTCGAGTTTCGCGCCTCCTGAAATGAAATGCTTCAGCTCGCCGCCGAATTTTTTCGCCACAGATTTGAAAATCATCCTCGAAAAAGCGAGATTGTCGGCAAGTTTAGCGATTTTGAAAACAAGTTTCGTGACGAATCCCGAATTTATTTTCTGCTTTATTCCCTTCATCAGCATTTCGTAAAATCTGGGAACTGCGAGGATCATTGTCGGATGGCTTTTCTCCATCATTTTCGCGATGTCTGAAGCCTGAAGCGACGGGCATATCACCGCTTTTCCGCCGCCTAAGATCGGTGCTACCACGGTTCCCAAAAGGGGAAAAATGTGGTGCAGCGGAAGAATCATCAGAACGACATCCGATTCTGAATAGTAGCCGCATTCCTGAAGAGCGTCCATGTTTGCCATGATGTTTTCATAGGACAACATGACACCTTTCGGCGAGCCTGTGGTACCTGAAGTGTAGATGATCATTGCGGTTTTGCTTTTATCTTCTGCATCGAGATCTTCCGCTTCGAATTTAGAGCACTCTTCAGGCATCTCTTCAAAAACGAGTTTGCGCAGATCCTTTTTTTCAGACAGAGCAAGTGCTTTTTCGACATTTTCCGCCACTTTTTCAGAAAAACAGAGAACGGCCGGCGAACAGTCGTCGATAATGTATGCGATTTCTTCGGGAGTGCTCATAAAATCTACCGGAACTGCGATCCCGCCGGATTTCCAGATCGCGTAGAAAGCATAGATGTATTCAGGCCTGTTCTCGCTGATTATGACGACTCTTTTTTCTTTGATATCACCGAGTTTTTCGGCAAAAAGAGCCGTTTTCTGAAGAAGAGTTTTGTATGAAATTTCGGAGTTTTCAGTTACTATCGCTATTTTACTGCTGTTTTTTATGAACAATGCGTACCCCTGTTAAAGTATTTTGTCTAAATTTTTCAGTTCGCAGTTGTGCAGAAAAGCCTTGATCCTGCAGAAATCTTCTCCGTCAGGCGAATATGTTATGAGCTGTGCGACCGATTTTATCTTAGGATCTAAAATTTTAGCGGCGAGTGATTTTGTCGCAGGAACAGGCCTGAAACCGTTTTTCAGAAGCTGGAAAAAGCGTTTCGTTGACCATGTCAGGACAGTTGTCCGCTGCGGAAGTTCCGAAAAATCGGAGAATGTCCTGCCTCTTTCTCCCAGAAGTTTTGTGAACTGCACCGCTCTTTCCGACGAAGTGTAGGTCTCCTGGGCATGTTTCGCCGAATAGACGAAAACCGGCAGATGTTTTTTCCCGGTTTCAAAAGAGTTGTAAAAGCGGATGATTCCTTTTGTAAGCTGGAGCGGACTCCGGAAAAAACGCAGATATCTGACTGGAACGGAATCAGGCGGCGCGTCTATTGCCAGAATCCCGTTGAATTCAGGGAAAACAGGTGGTTTCGAGGCGGCGTTGGAACACTGCTCTTTCACTGATAAAAACGATGCTTCGTGAAAACCTGCGTCAAGCGAACCGCGGACGACCGAAAGACCGAATTCCGGAGCTATCCTGCCGAAAGAAAAGAAGGAAATGCCGTTTCTGAAAAGGGCTTTTTTGATGTAGAAACATTCGGGAATAAAGCTCTCCTCGACAAAAAAGAGGCTGTTCCCGACGGTTTCCGAAAGAAGCCTGTCCAGAATGATTTTCTGTATCGAAAGAAGGGCGGCGGGTCTTGTTTTTCCGTCGCGAAGATAGTTTTTTTCAAGCGAACCGACACTGTTTCTGTCAAAAACGAAATACTCCGAAATGTCGTCTGTGATGAGGCACTTTCTGACAGGCAGAAGTTCTGATTTTATGCCTGCCAAAGTAAGCTTTTCCTTGATTTTCAGGGCATCGGCACGGCTTGAGAAATAAATTATATTTGCAGTGTAACTCATTGTATCTATTTGATAAAACCCTTAATTATGAAAATTTTCGCCAAAATGAATGCGATTCCTGCCGCGAAGTATGCGATCCTGTAAAAACTTCTTTCTTTAAGGAATTTCACCTGCGCAGGAGGTCTTCTTAAAGTCGATATTTTGAAAATAATGTGAGCTGTTCCGGCTGCCGCAAACGGCAGGCAGAGCGGCAGAAGTTCCTTTCTGAATGATGCGAGCATGATGATGTAAACGGCTGCCGTCGCAAAAAGGAAAAACGAGACTTTTTCCCATTTTTTCACTCCGAAGCAGACAGCGCCTGTTCTGATCCCGGCTTTTTCGTCGGCATCATGGTCGATAAGCTCGTGGTTTATGTGCCCCGCGGAAAAAAGGATGGCGAAATAAACAGATGCCGCGAAACATCCGGTGTCAAGCGGCTTCAAAACGGCGCAGCCCATCAGAAAATGTATTATCTGGCCGGCAAAATGTATCAGAGTGCCTAGTACAGGCCTGTATTTGAATCCTTTTTTCGGAAAAGAATATACACACCAGAGGAGAAAGCTTATAACTGCGAAAACCGCAAGTTCGAACCGTATCATAAAGAAAAAGACAAGTGAGGCCGAAAGCGCCACAACGAGGGTCGCGATGAAGGATTTTTTTCTGTTCTTTAGATCCGAAAGGCGCGCATTGTGGCTGTCGTCATCCATTCCTGCAAGCCCATTAAAAGCGTAAATGGCTGAAAACAATGAGAAAATTCCGAATGCAAAAAGAAAGACGGAAGCTGAGAAAAGTTGAGGAAGCGATTCAAACGCAAAAAACAGACCTATCATCGGAAATCCGAGCAGAATCGCAACTTCCGCGAATCTTGCCGATTTTATGAAAGCCGACAGTTTTTTCATGCAACCTCCGAAAAACGGGCCATTATACTTATTTGTTAAAAAAATCCTAGATAAAAGCGAAAAGCTTTGCTGATCAGGTTTCAAAAGCGTGACAAAACGCGCAGAACACTTGCCTTTTTCAGGTTTTTCCTTAAAATAATGCGTTTTTGATTTTTGGTAAAGGAAATGGACAGAATAAAATCGGTTGCTAAAAATAAAAAGGCTTTCAGAGCCTACGAAATCCTCGATAAACTGGAAGCGGGAATAGTTCTTCAGGGAACCGAGATCAAATCGATCCGCGACGGCAATATTTCGTTCAGAGACAGCTTTATCGACATTATAAACGGCGAAATGTGGCTCGTCGGGTTCTACATCGCGCCGTATAATGCAGGAAGTATCTGGAATCACGCTTCCGACAGGCGCAGAAAACTGCTTCTCAACAAAAGAGAGATCAGAAAGTGGGACGCCAAAGTGCGCGAAAAAGGTTTCACGGTCGTGCCGATAGAGATCTATTTCAAAAACGGCAGGGCGAAGATGGAGATCGGTCTCGCAAGGGGTAAGACCTCGTTCGACAGAAAGGATGATCTGAAAGAAAAAGACATTAGAAAAGATAACGAAAGATTTACCGAGAAATACAGATGAACACTCGTGAAAGCGGCTCTGAAGCCGAATCGTTCGCGGCTGAGTGGCTTGCGAAACAGGGCTGGGAAATCCTTGACAGAAACTTCTGCATGAAAGGCGGCGAACTCGATATCATCGCTAAAAAAGGAGACATTCTCGCTTTTGTCGAGGTGAGAAGCTGGGATCGTCAGTTCTGGGACGGCGGGACACCGCTTGAAACGATCCATCCTGCCAAGATAAAACACATAATAAAAACAGCACTTTACTATATGCAGAGCAAAAAGATCCGCATTCAGGATCTCAATATCCGCTTTGATGTGGCGGGGCTTATTAAAAAGAGCGACGGCGGTTTCGATATCGACTATATCGAAGCTGCTTTTGATTCTACGGGGTATTAGCATGGCCGGAACTCTTTTTGTAACTGCGACACCGATCGGAAACATGGGAGACATAAGCAGCAGAGCGGTTCACGTGCTTGAGAGCTGCGACATCGTTCTTGCCGAGGACAGCCGCGTTTCGGGAAATCTGCTGAGCAGGCTCGGAATCAAAAAGCCTATTTTTTCATACCACAAATTTACCGAAAAAAAGTTTTTAGAACAGCATATTGAAGAACTTAAAAGCGGGAAAAACATCGTTCTAGTCAGCGATGCCGGAACTCCTGCGGTGAGTGATCCCGGAAAATTCCTTGTCCGCGCTGCTCTCGACGAAAACATTCCCGTTGTGCCGATTCCTGGCGCAAGTGCCGCGATTTCAGCCTTTTCGTGCTGCGGCTCGCTTGAAAACTCGTTTGTTTTCGCAGGTTTTCTTCCGTCAAAAGGGGCCGAAAGAGCAGCTGAGTGCGAAAAATTTCTCTCTTTCGGGCTGCCGGTCGTGTTTTACGAAGCTCCTACAAGAATAAAAGATCTGCTTGAAATGATTAAAGAAAAATGTGAAAGAATCGTTGTAGGGCGCGAGCTTACGAAGCAGTTCGAGGAGATTTTTGTCTATACCGGCGGCGAAATAAAAGAGAAGGGCGAGTTCACTGTTGTTGCCGAACCTCTGAAAAAAGAGGAAAAACAGACGGAAATCGACGAAGATTTCCTTAATTTGATTGCAAAATCTGGAATTTCGGCTAAAACTGCCTGTGAGATTGTTTCCAGGGTTTACCCCGGATTGAAAAAAAACGATTTGAAAAAGTTTTTTATGAATAGGTAACTTGTTGATTTGATTGGAGATTGTTTTGGAAGTTGTCCGCAGATTCAAAAATCATTATTTTCTTTACTGCTATTTGCTTTTTCTCTGCATTATCGGTTCATGCAATCTGAAAAATTCGCATCAGGATCCGGAAGAAAGGGAAGGGGTAGAAGATATTGATGAGGATTTCGACGATAATGCCGGTGAAATAAGCGCGGATTCTGATGATTCTGAGGCTGAGCAGGCTGAAAACGATGCCGCTGCAGATACCGGTTTCGAGGAAAAAAACGACACAAACGGTGATTTTTCTGATTTTGATACAGAAATTTCCGACGACGATGCCATGATTGATGAAAGTTACCCTGATATGACGGGAACCTGGGCGAATCTCACGATTTTCAAAGGGAAGGCAAAAGTTCCTATCCTTAATACTCTGCCAGCCTGGGCGATAATGGTTTCGAAAGTTGACATATATTCACAGGACGAGAGTGTACTGAACGCGCACACTGAAATGTGCCGTCTTAAAACAGGTGTCGGAACCCAGGCGATTTCAGCGGTAGTTCCTGACAGTTTCGCCGAAAGTCTGGGAAATGTCGATAAAACCTTCTATCTTTCTTACGGGGAAAACGGTGAAATAAAATTTCATCAGGACAAACTTTGGGAAGTCCGCTCATGCACTCTTGACGATCCCGAAAACGAAGATCTTCCGGCAGAAATTGATGATCCGAGGGTTTTCGATGCAGACGGAACAGGAATCAACGGTCTTAAAATAATGACGAAAGGCATAGTGGAGGGTGAGGCGGAGATACTCCAGAAAGTGAGCACGATTCTGAACGGCGAACTTGACGAAAACGGCGAAGTTCACGGTATCGTGACATGGTTCGAGGCTCAGAGTGTCATGTGGTACAGCAATGTGGCTCTGCAAAACGGTGCCCCGACCTCTCCTGCAGGGGTTGATCCGAATGAAAGCGTTTTTATTTTTAAGAGAATAGATCCTTCATGGGACTGCACGGCTGTAAAAGAAAACAGTGCCGCGCTTTTTCCGGAACAGGCGGCAATTTATCCTAATGAATTTAAATAGTTGGAGGGAAAAATGAGAGTTCTTATCACCGGCGGCGCAGGTTTTTTCGCGCTTCATATGACAAAAAAATGTGTTGAAATGGGTTGTGACGTTACGCTTCTCGACATTGCCGAATACCATGCGGAAGATTACGACAAATCGGTCAAACTGGTAAACGGCGACGTACGCGACGAAAAGAAGATGGACGAGCTTATTTCGCAGACAGACTGGGTCATCCATGCGGCTGCTGCGCTTCCCCTTGCAACGAGAGAGGAGATCTTCTCGACAAACGTTGACGGTAGCAGAAATGTCCTTGAACTCTGCTATAAACACAAAATAAAAAGAGTTGCCGTTATTTCATCGACCGCTGTTTACGGTGTGCCGGACCATCATCCGCTTTTCGAAACGGACAAACTTGAAGGCGTAGGCAACTACGGCGAAAGCAAGGTGGCACTTGAAGGGATCTGCAATGAATACCGCGAAAAAGGGCTCTATGTTTCGACGATCAGGCCGAAGACATTCATCGGAACTTACCGCCTAGGCGTTTTCCAGATCCTTTACAACTGGATCGAGGAAGGACACAAGATCCCGCTCATCGGAAACGGTAAAAACAGATATCAGCTGCTTGAAGTCGACGACCTTTGCGATGCTGTTTATCTTGCACTTTCGCACGAAGGTGACGGCGCAAACGACATTTTCAACATCGGCGCGGTAAGCACGCTCACTGAAAACGAGTATGTCGGAGCACTCTGCGAATACGCTAAAAGCGGCTCGAAAGTCATGCATACTCCCGTCTGGCTTGTAGTTCCGGCACTCACGATCTTTGAAAAACTTCACCTTTCGCCGCTTTACAAGTGGGTTTACGGCACTGCCTACACCGACAGTTTCGTTTCTGTCGACAAGGCGAGAAAAGTTCTCGGCTGGGAGCCGAAATACGATGAGTCACAGGCTCTTATCAGAAGCTACCAGTGGTATATCGACAACAAGGATTCGATTGCAAAAGGAACGGGAACGACTCACAGGATCGCATGGGCTCAGGGCATTCTCGCACTTTTCAAAAAGTTCCTCTGATTCTTGACGGAGCGTATGTTGATTTATTTTTTGATCTTTTTAAATTTAGAAAGTTATTGATGATTCACATAGGAGGAATCGCGTGAAACCTATCGAACTCAAAAATGTCAGGAAAGTTTTCAATCATCCGATGAAGGTCTGGACTAAAATCGAGTCGGTGAAAGATCTTTCCTTTTCAATGGAACAAGGCGAAATAATCGGTTTCGTCGGCCACAACGGTGCCGGAAAAACCACGACGATCAAGATGATAATGGGCTTCATCAAACCGACTTCCGGCGAAATTTCTGTTTTCGGCAAAAAGCCGGGCGATAGAGTCGTGAAGAGCAAAATCGGTTTCCTGCCGGAGCGTCCTTACTTTTATTCCGAACTCACCGCGATGGAAGTTCTGAAATATTTCGGCAGACTTTCGGGGATAAGCGGATCCGTGCTGACCGGCAAGGCTGAAAACGTGCTGAAAAAAGTCGGGCTTTTCGAGGACAGAAACCGCAAACTCGCAAGTTATTCCAAAGGTATGCTGCAGAGGATAGGTCTTGCGCAGGCGATAATCCACGATCCCGAGCTTGTAATAATGGACGAGCCGATGAGCGGTCTCGATCCGATCGGCAGAAAGGAGGTCAAGGACATTATCCGCGGCCTTAAAAAGGACGGAAAAAGCGTAATTTTCTCAAGCCACATTCTGAGCGATATCGAAAATCTTTCCGACAGAGTCCTCATAATCGAGCACGGAAAACTCAAAAGTTTCGGCTCGCTGCATGAGATCATCAGGCCCGAGGATGTCCGCTATTCGATCGAGTTTTCATGCGACAGAAGCATGCACGATGCCGTTTTCTCGCTTTTCAGCGGTGTCAGACTCGTTTCGGACAGGTTCGTTCTCGACTGCGCCGACATCCGCGATTTTAATGCCAAACTTGCCGAAGTCGTAGCCAAAGGATACACGGTTTTCAACGCGAACGGCTCGTATCCGTCGCTTGAAGAAGTCGTTTTCAAGGATATTCAGGAGGAAGGAAATGGACAGCGTTAAAAGAATAGCAGGCGTTTCGTTTTACACTTTTCTTGAAATGGTGCGCAGCAAAGTGCTTTACATCCTTCTGTTTTTTGCCCTTTTCATCTTTGCACTCGGTATCGGCATCACGCAGATGACGATAGGCAATGTGCAGGATATCATCAGCGACATCGGACTCGGAACGATCGAGATCTTCTCGACGGTCCTTTCGATTTTCCTCGGGATTTCGCTTGTCCACAAGGAACTTTCGCTTAAAACCCTGCATCCGCTTCTTGCAAGGCCGCTTTCGCGCCCTGAATACATTCTCGGCAAATTCTTCGGCATGGTTTTTCTGATCGTCGTCGAAACTATTGTAATGTGCATAATTTTCGCGGTACTTCTTGCCGTTTTCGGCGGATTTTCGCGCTTTTTCGGCTATCTTCCGGCGGTTTACACGATTTTCCTTCAGACTTGCACCGTCATTTCGGTCGCTGTTCTGTGTTCGACACTCACCGAGCCGGCTGTTGCCGCAATGCTCACGATCTCGTTCTATCTTGTCGGTGCAACATCTTATAACCTGGTTTATGCGATAACAAGCAGAAGCTCTGAATTCGTAATAAATCTGGTCACTACACTGCGTTACATCCTTCCCGATTTTTCGCATTTCAACATCAAGGATAACCTTGTTTACGGCCGCGGTCTGGAAGGTTTGAGTCTTGGTTTTGCCTCGATTTATGCACTCTTAATCATTGTTATCGTCCTTTCGCTTGCAGTCATGTTCTTCAACAACAAGGAAATTTCTTAGGAGAAAAAAATGCTTAAAAAAGGTGACAAGGCTCCCGAATTCAAACTTCAGGATTCTCACGGAACCGAGATAAAATTAAGTGATTTCGCAGGTTACAACGTCGTTCTTTACTTCTATCCGCGTGACAATACTTCAGGCTGCACGACAGAGGCAAAGGAGTTCACCGAACTTGCGGACAAATTCAAGGAAAAACACGCGGTCATCATCGGAATAAGCCCTGATTCAGTTGAATCGCACCGGAAATTCGAGGAAAAACACGGCCTCAGAGTCCTTCTTCTTTCCGATCCTGACAAAGAAGTCCTCCAGAAATATGGCGCATGGCAGCTCAAAAAACTCTACGGAAAAGAGTCGATGGGCGTTGTCAGAACGACTTATCTCATCGGTTCGGACGGCAAAATTGCCGAAGTTTTCGAAAAAGTCAAAGCGGCAGGACACGCCGAAAAAGTTTTTTGCTCGCTTAATTGATTGTCGTCACGTCGTTACGCCGTCACGACGTAACGTTATTTTTTGAATTTTTTATCCCGATTTTTGAAATCTTCGCCGTAACCGCCGTGTTTTTTGTCTTTGCGGTCTTTGCGGCGAAAATCGTTTGATTTCCGTGACTTGTGCTTTTCTTCGCCATCGTGTCTGCGGTTTGTTTTTCCGAAGCCGCGGTGGGTTTTGGAGTGCTTGTTTTCCTCTTTCTGCATGAGCTGGCGGATCCTTTTTTCGGAAAATCCGACCTGGTCGGGTTCTTCTTCTGTTTCAGGCGGTTCTTCAAGAAGCATGGATGCCAGAATTATAGCGATCGAGCGCGGATCGAGCTCAGCTTCAAGTTTTTCGACAAGCTCAAGTCCCGCTTTGTCTGGGGTGTATTCCAGAATTTCCTCGATCAGGCGGTTTGAGCGTTCTTTCCTGAGATTGTGCAGAGTCGGAATGACTTTGACTTCGATCGAAGAACCGACATTTTTTTCGATTCTGCGGATATTTCTGAACTCCGAAGGCGTGACCAATGTTATCGCGATCCCTTTGTTTCCCGCTCTTCCTGTTCTTCCGACGCGGTGGATGTAGCTTTTTGCGTTGAACGGAATGTGGTAGTTGAAAACGTGGCTCACATCTGCGATATCGAGTCCGCGCGCCGCGACATCGGTCGCAACCAGAATATCGATCATCCCTTTTCGGAAGCTGGCCATGACCTGATTTCTCTGCGACTGGTCCAGATCGCCGTGGAGTGCTTTCGCGTTGAATCCTTTCGCGACAAGAAAAGTGCTCAGCTCGTCGACTTCAAGTTTCGTGCGGCAGAAAAGTATCGCTTTTTCGGGATTTTCCGATTCAATAAGACGCGTTATCGCGATCCGTTTTTCCTCTTCTTCAACGATGTAGTAAGACTGCTCGATATCGGTGTTTGTCGATTCATCGACAGTTTCTGCCTTTATCGAAACAGGGTCTTTGAGGATCGATTCAGCGAGTTTTTTGATTTCTTCGGGCATTGTAGCCGAGAAAAGAAGCGTCTGGCGCTTTTCCGGCATGAAGTCGAAAATCGCCATGATGTCGTCGTAAAAACCCATGTCGAGCATCTCGTCGGCTTCGTCAAGGACGACTGTGACGGGTTCGATTATTTCAATTTTGCCCGATTTCAGCATGTCGAGAAGTCTTCCCGGAGTTGCCGCAAGGACCTGAGTTCCGCTTTCGAGCAGTTTGAGCTGTCTCGAATATGAGTGCCCGCCTAAAATCGAGCAGGTGCGGATCCCGGCAAATTTTCCCAAACGGTAAAGCTCGTCGCTGATTTGCGCGGCAAGCTCACGGGTAGGGGAGATCACGATAAGTTCGATCCCGACATTCCGCAGCATGTTGTTCATAACAGGCAAGCCGAAAGCGGCTGTTTTGCCTGTTCCCGTGTGGGACTGTGCGATAACGTCTTTCCCCTGTAAAATCAACGGTATGGCCTGAGCCTGAATCGGGCTAGGAATCCTGAAACCTGCTTCGCGGATTCCTTCCATTATGTCGCTTTTGAAGCCGAAATCTTCAAAAGTCATGTCTGTTGCCATTTCGGCGAATTTTTCAGTCATTTTGCCTCAGAATACACTGATTCATTGATAAGTTTTGAAAAAAATGAATTTTTTGGATTAAGAAAAGGAAAAACAATTAAACTTAGAATCTGTAAGCTGCTTCA
>DBYC01000077.1:2533-22133 GCA_002310035.1 bacterium UBP6_UBA1196 | reverse complement strand
ATCACCCTTATCCTTGTCCCCAGCGTTTATTCGCTTGTCGACAGCATTCTCGTAAAACTTCACCTGAGATAAGTTATTGTCATCGGTCGTCTCGCAAAACTGAAAAAACAATCTGGAATCCATATATCGCAATTCTAAAACTTGTTTTCGATTTATTTACAAGCTACAATGCCATGTTTAAATCGTTGTTAACGGAGTGAACATGGCAAAAACAGTGGTAAACCGCAAAAAAGCGGCTCAGGAATTTGCGGATAGATGGCGTGGCAAAGGCTACGAAAAGGGTGAAAGCCAAGTTTTCTGGATCGAATTGCTTTTGGACGTGTTCTGTGTTGAAAACATTAGTGATTTTATATTTTTTGAAGACAAAGTCCATCTTGATCACACGAGCTTTATTGATGCGTGGATCCCTTCAACCCATGTCATGATCGAGCAGAAAAGCTGCGGAAAGAACCTGCGCAGACCGATAAAGCAGAGCGACAGCAGCTTTCTGACACCCTTCCAGCAGGCAAAGAGGTACTCTTCGGAACTGCCCTATTCCAGCCGTCCGCGCTGGATCGTGACCTGCAATTTTCAGGAGTTTCTGATTTACGATATGGAAAAGCCTCAGGATGAGCCGGAGCAGATCCTGCTTGAGAATTTAGCTAAAGATTATGAACGTTTGCAGTTTTTAGTTGATTCAAAGAATACTTCGATTTCGCGTGAAGAACAGGTTTCTCTGAAAGCAGGCGAACTCGTAGGAAAGCTCTACGACGCACTCATCAAGGAGTACATAAATCCCGATGAAAACAGCTTTAGAAGCCTGAATATCCTGTGTGTCAGGATAGTTTTCTGTCTTTATGCCGAAGACGCCGGACTTTTTGAGACGCGGACAAGCTTTGAAGAGTACGTAAAATCCTTCAACCTGCCAGATTTAAGAGATGGAATCCTTAAACTTTTCAAGGCTTTGGATACAAAACCGGAAAACCGTGACAAATATGACCTGAAATTAAAGGCATTTCCATATGTGAACGGAGGACTTTTCGCGGCCGAGGATATAGAAATTCCTAATTTTACTAAAGAAATCGTAGATATTTTAGTAGATCACTGCGCTCCCTTCGATTGGTCGGAAATTTCGCCCACGATTTTCGGAGCGGTTTTTGAATCGACTTTGAATCCTGAGACACGCAGAAAAGGCGGAATGCACTACACGAGTGTCGAGAATATCCATAAAGTGATCGATCCGTTGTTTCTGGATGATTTGCGTGCAGAATTTTCCCAAATTGTAGAGCCGTTTCCTGAAACGGCTCATAAACCCCAAAACACGATTTTCGCTAAAGAGACGTTTCGGGAAACATCTCTACGAAAACGCAAAAAACTGGAACAATTCCAAAATAAAATAGCGTCATTAACATTCCTGGATCCTGCCTGCGGAAGCGGCAATTTCCTGACTGAAACCTATATTTCGCTGCGCCATTTGGAAAATGAAATTCTCAAAATCATCTATGGCAAATTGGCATTCTTCGGTTATCAAGCCTCTCCTATAAAAGTGAAAATCTCACAGTTTTACGGCATAGAAATCAACGATTTTGCTGTTACTGTCGCCAAAACAGCTCTTTGGATCGCCGAATCGCAAATGATGAAGGCGACAGAGGAAATTGTCGGAAAGGCCCTTGATTTTCTGCCGCTTTCGACAAGTGCGACAATTGTTGAAGGCAATGCGCTCAGAATGGACTGGTCAACGCTTGAAGAGGAGAAGAATGAAAATTTTGTTTATACCGACAAACTTAATCTCTACAGAGTTGATGAAAAAGCGGTAGAAACTGCCGGCGAACCTGAAATTCCGTACGGAGCGCACTTTAAGGAACTGAATGTAGCCGCGAAAGAAGTTACTGAAAAAATATTCCCTGCAAAAGACGGCAACAAGCCTGTGATCTACGACTACATTATCGGAAATCCGCCGTTTTCGGGTTATGGAAAGCAAACCGAAAGCAACAAATTGGATACGCTTCATACTTATGTCGATGAAAACAGTAAACCCTACCGTAATGCAGGCAAAATTGACTATGTGGCAAACTGGTATTTCAAAGCGACGAAACTTATTCAAGGTAAAAAAACGAGGTGCGCTTTTGTATCGACAAACTCGATAACGCAGGGAGAGCAGGTCGCAAGTGTATGGAAACCTCTTTTTGAACGGTATGGACTTCAGATCGATTTTGCTTTCCGTAGTTTCAAATGGTATTCGGAAAGCACTGATATGGCTCATGTCCATTGCGTTATTATCGGATTTTCATGCCGAGGCGGGAGTGTAGAAAAGCAGTACTTGCAAACTTCGTGTGCGCCGAGAATTTTTAACGCTGACGGCACGGTTGTCGAAGCTAAAAACATCAATCCGTATCTGATGGATGCAGAGTCGGTTTGGATCATAAACAGATCAAAGCCTGTTTGCGATGTTCCTCTCATGACTACCGGAAATCGTCCAGCTGACGGGGGACACCTGATTATAGAAGCAGACGAATACGAAGATTTTATAAAAAAAGAACCGGCAGCCAGAAAATGGATAAAAAATTTGACCGGTTCCGAAGAGTATATAAACGGCGGAAAGCGTTACTGTCTCTGGCTTGTCGGAGCAACTCCTGCTGAAGTCAAAGGGATGAAAGAGGTTTACAAGCGTGTGATGCTATGCCGGGAAGACAGATTGAACGGAGCTGAAGACAGGCAAAAATTAGCAGATACACCTGCTTTATTCAGAGAGATCAATAATCCTGAACAGTATCTTTTAATTCCGCGAGTATCCTCAGAGCGCAGAAAATATATTCCAATAGGTTTTTTGAATTCGAACACTATTCCGACAGATTCAGCAACCATTATAACTCATGCAGGATTGTATGAATTTGGCATTCTCACATCATCGGTTCACAATGCCTGGATGCGTGCTGTCTGCGGCAGATTGGAAAGCCGTTACCGTTATTCAAAGGATATTGTTTACAACAATTTTCCGTGGTGTAATCCGACAGAGGCGCAGAAAGCAAAAATTGAAAAAACAGCGCAGACAATTCTTGATGCGAGAGCCAAATATCCCGATTCGTCGCTTGCCGACCTTTACGATGAAACCACAATGCCGCCTGAATTGCGGAAAGCCCACAAGGAAAACGACAAGGCTGTTATGGCAGCATACGGTTTTGACCCGAAAATGAGTGAAGCAGAGATCGTTGCAAAGCTTTTCAGGATGTACAAAAAACTAACGGAAAAGAAATAAACTTAAAGTTTACCGCGCCTGAATTTTCTGCTAAAATCCTGCCGTTTATTTTTTTAGAGGCAAAAAATGGAAAAAATTTATCCGGTTCTTCTGCTGGTAGCGGCAAATATCCCTATGTGTTTCGCATGGTACTGGCATTTAAAGGGCGACAATGAAAAATCGCCGATCATTTTAGTAATCTTAATAAGTTGGAGTATAGCGCTCCTGGAATACAGCATTCAGGTCCCGGCAAACCGCATGGGCCACAAATACTACTCCGTCGGACAGCTCAAAGTTATGCAGGAAATCATAACGATGGTTGTTTTCGCCTTTTTCTCGCTTTTCTACATGAAGGAAAAGCCGACTCTGGATTTTCTCTATGCCGGGTTGTGCCTTGTCGGAGCTGCATTTTTCATGTTCAGGCACGCTCTTTGATCGAATTGGGTTGACCAAATAAAAATCACGGCTATATTTGCCTGTTTTTTTGGAGGTTTTTATTATGAAAAAGAAAAAATTACTTTTTGCTGTTTCAATAGTTGCCGCACTCATGGCTGTAGCCGGCGGGATCTATCTGACAAAACAGAAACAGAGCCTTGAGAAACCTGCCAGGAAGGTTGAAGAGATCAAAAACGACGGTCCGCGGCAACAGATAAAGGGGGATAACAGCAAGAAGCTCTACATCAAAAAAGATCTTATAAACAAAGGGCTTCTCAGAAAATCCATTAAAATGCGCAAAGACAACAACATGCCTCAGAAAGATGAATCCGGCAAAACCTGCAGTGACTACTAGCCGGACACTTTAGCTGTTTTCAGACAGAAATTTTTCCTGAAATTTTATAGGATCAATATTGATCAGAACGGCAGATCGTGGTCGTCGTCATCGAAATCGGGAGCCTTTGAATTGTCTCCCTTTGCAGAACCGTTAGGCGCAGATTCGTAAACGCGCTCGCCGGAGACATCTCCGCCTCCATCCTTGGTATCAAGGAAATTTACGGAGCTTGCAACTATCTCGGTAGAAGATTTCTGGGCACCGTCCTTGTCTGTGTAGGAGCGAGTCTGGATCTTTCCCTCGACATAGACAAGCGAACCCTTTTTGAGATAGCGGGCAATGTTTTCTGCCTGACCGCCGAAAACAACGATCCTGTGCCATTCAGTCTTTTCCTCGACCGAATCGCCCTTTTTTATGCGCTCTGATGTAGCCATCGTGAAGCGGCAGACGGGAAGTTCGGAGCTTGTGTATCTCTTCTCAGGATCGCGTCCGAGCCTGCCGATAAGCATAACTTTGTTCAAACTTGTTGTCATCGCACACCTATATCATAGTTTTCTGTTGTTCCTGAATCTGCTCTCCACGGACAGCAGCCAGCATCATGTTGGCATTCTGGTTAAGGTTTGCCTCAACACCCTTGGCGTCATTGTTGAAACGATACCTTGTGTTGCCGTTGATGATTTCAAGCATACCTTCCATGAATCTTGTGATCGGTTTGCTGTTGATCTCGTCGAAGATGTAAATGCAGACAAATGTTGCAAAAAGTGCAAGGCATACGATCAGGATGAATGTGCGGTGCTTTGCCTCTATCGGAGCCAGCAGCTCATCCTTCGAAACCATAACAGCGTAGAAGTAAGGCTTTTTGCCGCTCAGCGACGGATAACGCGCAATGCTGACAAGGTAAGTTCCGTCCTTGAACTCGATTTCGGTGCTGTCGTAAGGCTTGTTGTCCTCTTCGATTGCATCGGTAAGAGCCGGCATCGTGGTGATAAAGTTCTTAAGCTCTTCGTGAAGGCTTGTCGGAAGCGTGCTGCCGAGAACCGTCGTATGGTCGAAGAGAGCGAACTTGTACTGACCGCCGTAAATCGCATCGCTGAAGAGTGCCGTATTTGAAGTTCTTGCGCTGTTTGTATCCATTACATCAGCCGAGAAATAGACGCCGATAACCTCTCCGTTTGAGATCATCGGAGCTGCCGCGACCAGGTAGGTCTTGTCCTTGATTCTGACGATGTCACGGTTCGAACGTCCGTTGAGGGCATTCTCGAAAAGCATCTCATCGCCGAGGTTGATGCCTCTGAAGAGACCGTCGTTATCCTTCGCGACGATGTTTCCCTTTTTGTCCGCTACGAAAACAGTGTTTCCGTCGTCGAAAAGCTCATACATGACATTGAGCTCGGTCTCGAGGTTGTTGATAAAATTCTGAGCTTCCGGGTTCATCTGGACACCGTTGGCGAACGAGTCAAGAACGTTTGCGCTTACAGCTTCCCATTTCGCAGGATTGAAAGCTTCCAAAAGCTTTACGCTTTTTGCATTTGTTTCGGTTCTGCGAACCTTTGTAAACTTGCCGTACTCAGCGATCTGGTTGTAGACCAGCACTGACTGAGAGATCGATTTTGTTGCTGTCGAAACAGCATTCTCCTTGAGTTGCTCGACAAAGAAACAGTCGGCAGTGAAAAAGATTACCGCTGTAAGAATGAATGTCAGAACGAAAAGCTTTAATTTCATAACTCCTCCTGATTTAAAACAACGACATATCGTCCGTGAATTTTATACTCACCTTTGCATACAATTGAAACCGCTTTAGACAACAAAATGTGTTCCTGCTCAAGGATCCTTGCCCTGAAAGTCTCATCAGTATCGTCATTCTTTCTGAAAACCGGCTGCTGAATGATGATCGGACCGCCGTCAAGCGTGCTGTCGACGAAGTGAACAGTGCAACCGGAGACTTTCACGCCGTATTCAAACGCCTGAGACTGCGCGTTGACACCCGTGAAAGAGGGAAGAAGCGAAGGATGGATGTTGATGATCTTACCATGGAAGCCCCCAAGGAAACGTTCCCCGAGCACCTTCATGAAACCGGCAAGAACCAGCAAGCCGACGTTGTAAGGCTCGATCGTCTTCAGCATTTCAGCCTCGTAGTCTTCGCGTGTCTGCTCCTTGCGTTTGGGCAGAACAATGGTTTTTATCCCCAGAGCCTCGGCCTTCTGAAGACCGGGCGCGTTCCGCTTGTCGGAGAGGACAAAACTTATCTCGTCTACTCCTTCAAGCCTTTTTTCCAAAAAGTTTCGGCAGACGGCAACCATGTTGGTTCCGGTGCCGGAGATAAAAATCCCTATCTTCAACTACATTCTCTCTTCAATAAATTCAATAATTTCGCCCTTTACAGGAGTCCTTTCCGGCCCCTTTCCGTCAGCGCTGAAGGTATAAACCATGCTCTTTCCTTCACCGAATTTCATGCGGTATTGGATCTTCTGACGTGCAAGCGGTACCATTCTGATAAGCGGCGGTTCAATACCGAGACCGTCTGCGTTTGCCGCCAGAGTCAGCATACAGCCCTCTCCGTAAACTCTGAAAAAAGCCTCCTCGATATTGAGACGGCACATTACATCGTTTTCCCGTACATATTCATTGATTTTCTGAGAAATGATCTCAGGAGCATAGCAGGATTTACCCTTTTCCGATTCGTCGGGCAGTATCAGCTGATAGGAGGTCGGACAAAGGATTTTGCTGTCCACAGCCTTCTGTTTGAAATAGATCGGGATCCCCGTAGGAACATTGCAGCTCTTTTCGCAGTTTTCTATAAGCTTGTTGTCTATCGACTGGAAAATCTCGACGAGCCCTGCCGTCTGCTTGATATCGACCCTTGCCACGTCGCCTTCGCCGATGGTTATGGTCCCGTCGTGCAGAAGCCCCTGCTTGAAGTTGGTGGTATAGGGCTTGGTCGTTTCAAGATTAGTGTACTCAATGGATTTGAAATCGATCGAAACCGTGTGTCTGCCGCCTGTGATCGACCTGACCAATATACAGTTCGGATCTTTTGATATCGGACCGAACTTCGTATGATCGACACCGTCGACAAGAACTTTGAAGTTGCGGATATAGATATCGCGGTCGCCGACACGTTTGTACCCATTTTTTTCCGCCTCCGCTGTGTTTGTCGTCGAGACAACGAAAGGCGCGCCGTCTTTTTCCAGACAAACCTTCAATGCCGAAAGAGGAGCTGCCGCAAACAGGTCTGCCGACACGATCCAAGCAAAAAATATCAACCAAATCAAAGGCTTACGCATTGTTAAAACTAACCTCGCTTTACATTAGTCCATCACAAAAAAAATAACCGGTGTATTATAATGTTGAATACATTTTTGTAAACAAAACGAATGCTCCAGACTGATTTATTTTAAAAATTCGCTCCGTCAATAGATATTTCCGACGAGACCGACGCACTTTTTGACCTCCTTTATGGTCTCGATCGCGACCTCGCGCGCCTTTTCGCTGCCGCTGGTCAGGACACCTCTTACATAATCGGGGTTCTTTGCCAGCTCCTCGCGTTTTTTACGCATCGGGTCAAAAAATTCGTGGACCGCGGCAAGAAGCGCCTTTTTTGCGTGACCGTAGCCGTAACCGCCGGCTCTTAGTTTGTCTGCCATCTCCTCAACCTGATCTTTCGGCGCAATAAGCCTGAAAATCTTGAAGACATTGCAGAGCTCAGGATCTTTCGGCTCCTCAAGCGGCGTGGAGTCCGTAACGATCCCCATGATCTGCTTCTTCAGTTCGGCATCAGCCGCAAACATCTCGATGGTGTTTCCGTAGCTTTTGGACATCTTCTGTCCGTCGGTTCCCGGCACAACCGCGACATTGTCGGCGATGAAAGGCTCCGGGATAACGAAAAGGTCGCGCTGATAGTGGAAATTGAAGGCTCCCGCGATGTCTCTTGCGATCTCCACATGCTGTTTCTGATCCTTTCCGACAGGCACTACATCCGACTTGTAGAGCAGGATGTCCGCCGCCATCAGCAGAGGATAGTAAAAAAGTCCGACGTTGATGACCTCGTTTTTCTCGGTCTTCTCCTTATAGCTGTGAGCGCGCTGCATAAGCCCCATCGGCGTGTAGTTACCGAGAATGAACGCCAGCTCCGTCACCTCCGGCACCTGAGACTGCAGAAAGATCGTGCTCTTTTCAGGGTCAAGTCCGAATGCAAGGTAGTCCAGCAGGATGTTCCAGGTATTCTCCTCCAGTTTTTTAGGGTCCGGAAGCGTGTTGAGCGTATGATAATCCGCTACGAAGTAAAATCCGTCGTAGTTTTTCTGCTGCATGATCTCGAACTGGCGCGCCGCGCCGAAGTAGTTGCCGAGATGCAGAGTCCCGGTCGGTTTTATTCCGGATAATGATCTCATGATTTTCTCCTAGCCGCCTACTGACGGTTCCCAGATAAGGTTTATTGAAAATGTATAGTACTTCTTCTCGTTATACATGAAGTTCGCGTATACCGCCCCGAGCATCTGCTTGTAAAATCCGACAAAGATCGTTTTTGTCGTCGTGAACCAGCTCATCTCCTTGACAAACGCGATGTTGTTAAACCCCAGACCGGTCCTGAACCAGGCGTGGCGGAACTCGATACCGGTATAGAAATCGAAGCCCTTCATCGTCGTCCTGGGATTCGGATAAGCCTCGTTCTTCTGCTGAAGGTGGTACTGCCAGCCGTTGTTGATGTAAATCATATTTTTGATGTTCACCTCGACGTTCCAGCTGAGCTTGCGCGGGACATCCTTTCCGGCGAAAGTCCAGACATCGAGCGCCGCAAAGCCGAGATAGACAAAACCAAGAATGTTTCCTGTAATGCCGATATCAAACGAGTGGGAATTGAAATTCCTGATCTGACGCGGTGCGAAATCGCCTATATAGTTGTTCATGTTGATCCCGCCGTAGATAAATCCCGGCCAGATCGGAAAAGCGAAGTTGGTTTTGATGTGGTGGAGCCCGGCGTTGTACGAATACAAAATACCGCCGCCTACGACCGTCGTCTTTGAATCGTTCACCGAAACCGACATTGCGTCCAGATACTGGTAGATCGCCGAAATCGAAAATAGTTTCTCGAGCATCGTCGCCGCCGGATTCATCACGAAACCAGAGTTGTAGCTCAGCAGGGCGCCGCAGCCTTTTCCGCAGTTCTGGACATCGATCGCATGACGCAGCTCGCGGGAACGGTTGCCCCACGATGTGTCCGTTACCTTTGCGAGCGGATCGTTGCCGTCGTTGAAATATTCACCGCCGGAAGCCGTAAAAACCGCAAAAACTACAAATATGAAAAGAAAAATTGGCTTTATTCTCATTTTACCTCCGTAAACCGCCTTCAGAAAAGCTCTTTACCCTGATCTTCACGCCTGTCAAAAACCTGAAGACCGAGAGTGATACCTGTTCGCGGGAACCGCTGTCCGCCCCGCCGTAAATTATCGTTATCCTCGCCGCGTCAGCCGGAACAAGCCTGAAAGTCGAATCGACCGGCACCCATCCGGTATCGCCCAGAGCCTCGTTCCAGTTGTGGAAGAAGAACTCTCCGTCCGGCGTCATGACCAGGCCGTAAACCATCTTTACCGGCACCCCCAGAGCCCGCATCAGCGCAGCGAAAAGCGTTGAATGTTCAGTGCAGTCGCCGCTTTTTTTCCGGAGCACCTCGCTTGCCGAAAGGTTGCTGTGATCGTAGTTTTTGTTCGAAATATAGCGGCTGACGAACTTTGCGACCCGATCTATCTTTTCATCCCTTCCGACAGCGTTTCCAGCGACTTTTTTTGCTGTTTTGATTATCTCCGGGTCGCTGCTGTCCTCGTAAAGGTTCGACATCGTGTCCTCTTTTTTCGGCGCGTCCAGGCAGTCCTGACGAGTCGTATCGACAGTTATCTCTCCCGTCGTTACGTTCTTCTTCTGGAAACAAGTGTCCGGGATCGTTGAAAAACTATCGCTTTCGACATGGTAGACGACCTTTCCTGCCTTTCTCGGCTCGGCAATAAAAAGACCGAGGTTCCTGTTTTTCGATTTTTCAAGGATATCGGGGACTGAAGACGAGACCGAGGTACCGTCCGGAACCGCCGCACCTTTTCTCCGGTAGACCAGAAGACCGTTCTGGACCTCTGACTTCATCACTTTACCGTTTACAAGAGTGTAGCGCATCGGGATACCCTGATAGATGACCGTTGCAACGACCGAACCGTCGCCCGCCTTCTGACCTGAGTAGCTGATCTCCGACTCGCGGAGACTCTCCTCCGAGATGACTTTCGCCCGTCCGCCCTTCAAAAAATCCTCTTCACGGAGTTTTTTGAAAATCAGGCTGAAAAAAGTGGCATCGCTGCTCAGCCGGACCGACGATTTTTCACTCTTCGAGCCCCTGACGATCTCCGTGCTGAAAAGGCCGCCGTTGTTCACACCGCGGAGAGTTTCGTTCGACGACATATCGCGCACGACTGATTCGATCCGCTTCGGTTCAAAGGTCACGCAGTCCGCGGAGAGCTTTGTCGTGGTCGTCATCTCGACAGCACCCGCGCCCCTGACGATCTTCATCGTCGCCCGGGAGAGAAGCTCGAGCTCGCAGCTGCCGTCAGGTCCCCTCTTTTCGTTCCATGTGTCAACGCTTTCGCCGATCTCTCCGCCAAGCATATAGATAGTGAAGACATCCTCCTCCGCAACGACGTTAAGCATTAGAAACAAAAATAAAATCAGGATGTTGAATCTTCGCATCTATACCTCGGAAAGTTTTATGAAGGTAACCAGCTTTGAATAAAGTGTCAAGTCTATTCCGGAATTGATTATCTCCGCAAGTGTCCGGTTTTTTTGGACCCATAGCGGCGACAGAAGCGATTTTGTCAGCACGATCGGACGCAGGCCGTGCGAAAGATGGCTGAAAAAACGCTGCGACGACCAGGTCAGGACAGTCGTTCCGGCCGGCACTTCAGAAAAATCGTCAATATTTCTGCCGCGTTCTCCAAGAAATCTGCCAAAATCGAAGGCTCGCTTGTGAAGTGTATAGAAATCCTGTACCGGCGGGTTGTAGATCATCACCTTTTCGTGGCGCTCCCCGTCAGTGAGTGAACTGTAGAACCGGATGATGTTCCTGGTCAGCTGCAGAGGCGACCTGAAAAGGCCGACATACTTGAACGGGATCGCGTCCGGCGGGACATCAAGCGCAAGGATCCCGTTAAATTCCGGATAGTTGAGCTCGGCAGGCTCAGGATTTTCCTTGAAAAGCGCGTCGCACTCGAAAAACGAAGCCTCGTGAAAACCGATGTCAAGAGCGCCCTTGACGACAAAAATCGAATCCGTTTCGTTGAGGTGACCGAAGCTGAAAAAGGGTTTGCCGGACTTAAAAAAGAGCTTTTTCAGGTAAAAATATTCAGCGCTTGCATCGCACTCGATGTAGACCTGGTCGGAATCCTCCACCTTCGAATAGATCTCGTCCAGGAAGGATTTCTGGAGCGAAAGCAGGACCAGCTGCTCCTTTTTGTCATCTCTCAGATAGCCCTTTTCGAGCGTTCCGAGAGCCGGCTTTTCAAACAAAAAATAGTCCAGGATATCGTCGGGACGTTTGCAGCGCCTGACCTGGCGAAGTTTCGGTTTCAAACCGCGTTTTTTTAGCGCCGACGCGACCTTGCCGGCTGCCGCCTTATCGGTAAAATATACGATATTTATAGTATTATTCATAACTTACTATTTTTAGCAAAACAAACATTATTCCCGCAGTAAAGTAAGCGATGCGGTAAAATTTCCTCTCGGCAAGATACTTCCGCTGAACCTGTTCCCTGCCGAAACAAAGAAACCTGAAAGCGATATGGCAAACTCCGGCGGCAGCAAAAAAAGCTGCTGAAGCCGGAACCGCGCCTGTCAGAAGCAGCACCCCAAGGTAAAGCGTCGAAAAGCAGGTCACGGCAAGCGACAGGATCTCCCAGTTTCTCCTTCCGAATGTGACTGCGCCGGTTTTTATCCCCGTCTTTTTATCCGAATCGTAGTCGATCAGCTCATGGTTCAGATGCCCAGCGGCAAAGAGCAGCGCGAAATAAATCGAAGCAAAAACCGCTCCGGCATCGATCTTTCTGATGACGATGTACCCCATCAGAAAGTGAAGGATCTCGCCCGCAAAATGCAGAAAAGTTCCGAGCAGAGGCCGGTACTTGAAACCGGTTTTCGGAAAAGAATAGAGCGTCCAGACAGCCATACTGACAGCGGCCATCCCGAGCAGAACGGGGTTGATACAAAAAAAGCAGACAAACGAAATCAGAAGTGAAATCAGCAAATTGATGATAAAACTCCGCTTTTTCCCGGAAAGATCCGCAAGCCTTTCGTTTTCGGAATCCTCTCCGATCCCGCAGAGCCCGTTGCAGGCATAAATCGCCGTAAAAAGGGCAAAGACAGCGATGACAAAAAGGAGCGGTTTGCGTGAAACCAGCTGCACAGGGTCGTCGAAGGCAAAGAGCAGACCTATGACCGGAAATCCCAGCATAACCGCGACCTCTACCAGACGGGCCGATTTGAAAAATGCAGAAAGTTTACTCACACTACCCCCTTTGTACGCGTGAACTATACAGAATAACCGCAATTTTGAAAGTAAAGTAGAGAAAAGAGGGCTAAAAATTTCGCCTCAGCAGCGCTCCGAAAAGGATATCGCGCTCGTGAAACGGGGCTACCCGGTAAAAATCGCCCTCAACGACATCCGAAAATTCCGTGCCGGCCGGAAGATTGCATTTCAGTCTTTCAGCCGCCGGGAGAAGCTCAAACCAGGGATTTTCCTTAAGAAAACGTTCGATCACTCGTTCGTTCTCATCCTCAAGGAAACTGCAGGTGGCGTAAATCAGCTCGCCTTTTGCCGCAACGAGCTTCGAAAATCCGGTCAGAAGTTCAAGCTGCAGCCTGCCGAGTTCCGCAACAGATCCGGCAGAAATATGCCACCTGTCCGCGGGATTCCGTCTGATTACCCCGCTCCCGCTGCAGGGAGCATCGACCAGGACGGTGTCAAACTTCAGCTTTTCGACCGACGCAAACGGTTTTGCCGCAATATCGGCTCCGGCGCGTGCAGCTCTCGATTCGATCTCGTCAAAAAGAAAGGTCCGGTTGTCGGAGGCGGTGATCTTTATCCCCGGAAAGAGCGACGCTACAGCCAGCGACTTTCCTCCGCCGCCCGCACATGCATCAAAAAGATTCCCGGTCTCAGGGTTTACAAGACAGGCAACAAGCTGGCTCGACTCATCCTGGAGCTCGATAAGACCTTCATTGTAACACGCTGAATTTTTTAAACTTTTCTGCGTCTGATCCAAAATCAGGCCGCACGGCGAGAGCGGGCTTTGAACGCTGGAGAAGCCTTCGCTCTCAAGCATCCGCATCACCTCCACGACAGAAGTTTTTGCAATATTTACGCGGATATGCACCGCTGGCTTCGAGTTGAACCACAAAAATGCGCTCTCCCCGAAGCGCGATCCGATCCTTTCAGCCAGAAACTGCGGAAACGAGCGGTTGAAAAGAGCATCGAACTCGCCCGATCCCTTGAGCTTTTCGATTCTGGCGCTCAAACTTTCATCAAGTTCGTTCTCGTAAAATTTAGCAATAATTTCAGCAAGTTCATCAGATCCGCCGGCCAGACGGTCGAAAAAGAGCCTGTGCCTCTGATAAAAGAAAAAGCGGTCTCCGAGCCAGACTCTGTCACGCTTTCCGATCCGTCTTTCACTGCAAAAAGACTTTAAAAAGAGATCTGCCTTCCGAGACGGGTCAAAAAGACGCACTGCATCGTTCAAATTATCCTTCAGAAAGCGATTGAATCTCATAAATGTCCGCGATTTATAAAAAAATGGCGACCTTTGGGGGGCTCGAACCCCCGTTACCGGCGTGAAAGGCCGATGTCCTAACCACTAGACGAAAAGGTCGCACAAAAAAGACTGAATGGTGGGTCGGGCGGGACTCGGACCCGCGACCCCCTGATTAAAAGTCAGATGCTCTTCCATCTGAGCTACCGACCCATTCAGAGAAAATCAATTTATAAAAAACAAAAAAGCGGCGGTTTATTTACTTGTGAAAATGCCGTTGTCAACTTTTTTACCCCGTTTTTTTTACTTTTTAAGGTTTGACGCTATCTTTATGCGTTCTGAAAGCTGCTCTGCAGAGACAAATTTTGGGGGAAGAGCTATGGCAAAGGAAAAAATTTCGTGGACAAAGGCAATTCTGATGCATGTTTCGCTGATCGTTATCTGCGGGATCGTTCTCTATCCGGTGCTCTGGGTCATAAAAATGGCGCTGAGCCCGAGCCAGGGCTTTTCGCTCTCGGCGAATCCCTTCCCGACAGAATTTTATCTCGGAAATTTCAAGGATGTCATCTTCACCAAAGACTCGGCCGGAGGCTGGCTCTTCGGCAGACAGTTCCTGAACAGCGTCGTCATTTCGGCTGCGACGACACTTCTCGGGATAACCCTTGCGACCACTGCAGGCTACGCCTTTTCGCGATTTGAATTTCCAGGCAAAAAGCTCGGGATGAAGATGTTCCTCGTCAGCCAGATGTTCCCCGGCGTCGTCATGGCGATCCCGCTCTACATCCTTCTCGACAAGCTCGGACTCCTCAACAGCATCGCAGGTCTCGTGCTGGTCTACTCGACCACGGCGATCCCCTTCTGCGTCTGGATGCTTAAGGGTTACTTCGACACGATCCCGAAGGATCTTGAAGAGGCTGCGCTGATCGACGGCGCGACCCAGTGGATGATCTTCTACAAAATTATCATGCCGCTCGCAAAGCCCGCGATCGTCGTTACTGCGCTCTTCAGCTTCATGACGGCCTGGAACGAATTCATTCTGGCTGCGACGTTTCTCGGCAACGAACGCGCTTTCACGCTCCCGGTAACGCTCCAGAACTACGTCGGAAGCTTCTCTACCGAGTGGGGCCACTTCGCGGCAGGAGCGATAATCGTCTCGCTTCCGGTCATGATTTTGTTCTTCGTCCTGCAGAAAAATCTCATCGGCGGACTCACTGCCGGCGGCGTAAAGGGCTGATTCAAAAGTCCGGCTTTTTGACAATCCGCACTCTGAAAACTATAATCACCGCATTTGGGAGGTTGGCTATGAAAAAATTCTTCCTATCCTTATTAATTTTATCTTTTACATTTATTGTTTCGGCAGATGCCGCAAACGAAAAACTGCTCGCTTCCAAGACCCAGGCGCTTGCAATCGGCGAGTTGTCGCTTGCCTATCGTCTGGTCACGCTCTCGATGAGCCTTGCGGCAGCCAAAGCCGTCGATCCCGACTACACCGACGCGATCCTGAAGGAGGTCGAGTCCACCCTGAAAAACGGGAAACAGATCCAGCAGCTGAAAAACACGACTCCGGACGCAATGAGCAAAAAGATCTACGATGTGACGGATCTCCTTCTCGGATGCTCGAGAAACGTTAAGATCTTTTCGCGCTCGCAGACTCCGGCAAACATGAACGCAGTCAAAAAGTGCATTGACGAATCACTTCAAAAGATAGATGAACTAAACAATTCGTTCAACCTGGTAAACGCACTGAACAATAGTGAGGCAAAATGAAAAAAGTTATGATCATCATGGGCAGCGACTCCGACTGGGGCATTATGAAAAAGGCTGTCTCCACCCTGAAAGAATTCGGTATCGACTTTGAGGTCCATGTCAGCTCGGCGCACAGAAGTCCGGCAAAAACCATTGAACTTGTTAAAAAATTTGACGGGACCTGCTTTATCGTCGGTGCCGGTGCCGCGGCTCACCTTGCAGGAGTCGTTGCCGGTCACACAATAAAACCAGTGATCGCTATCCCGATCGATTCCGGTTCCCTTCACGGTGTCGATTCGCTCTACGCAACAGTCCAGATGCCCTCCGGCGTTCCGGTTGCCTGCATGGCTATCGACGGAGCTAAAAACGCGGCCCTCTTCGCGGCTCAGATCATTGCCGCATCCGATGAAGAGACTGCCGGGAAGCTCTCCGCCTACAAAGCGCGGATGATTGAGGAAATAGAAAAAAAAGACCAAAAAATTCAAGATCTTATCAGTGAGGTTTAGTATGGATATTTTTTCGGTTGAAGAGGCTGCTTTTAACGCGAACAAGGGTCAGATTGTCGCGTATCCGACCGAAACGGTCTACGGTTTGGGAACAATTATCTACGAGCAGGATGCGATCCTCAGGATCAAGCAGATCAAGGGGATCCGCCCGGACAAGCCGCTTTCGGTCTTAATTTCCAACAACAACCGTGCAAAGATGCTTGACGAGCTCATTGACGGATTCCTTCCGGTTGCACAGAGACTCGCCAAGTTTTTCTGGCCGGGGCCTATGACGATCGTCCACAAATGCAAGTCAAAACTCCCCGATGTCATCACCGGCGGAACGGGCTTTGTCGGCATCCGCTGCTCGCCCTACCCCTTCATCAACACCTTCATCGACCTCGTCGGACACCCGATCATCAGCACGAGCGCCAACCTCACGGGGAAACCGCCGGCAACGAACTACAGCGAGATTTTCTCGACATTCGACGGACTTATCGACGGTGTTTTGATCTGCGACGATTCTATTTCCATCGAGCATCAGGCAAAGCCGACAAACCTTCCCTCAACGATCGTGAAGGTCGACCACCACAACATCGAGATCCTCCGCGAAGGCGCGATCAAAAAAGAAGATATTCTGAGAAAAGTCCTTTAATTATATGGATAAAGCGACCTCACGAAATAGGATTTTCAGCGAAGACACACTCCTTCGGCAAAGCATCACAGGCTATCGCTTTACCTCGGATTCGATGCTTCTGTCGTGGTTTACGGCTCTGAATGCCCCGGAGTCATGTTCCCGCGCTCTCGAGATCGGCTCCGGCACAGGCGTTGTCTCGATAGTTCTGAAACGCCGCGGATTCAAGGCGTCTGTCGACTGCATAGAGATCCAGAACTCGCTCTTCGAGCTGCTCGAGGAGAATATCAGGGAGAACTCGCTTTCGGAGTCACTCACTCCGGTCCTTGCCGATTTTTCTATTTTCTGCAACGAGAAACACCCGAAATACGACCTTGTTTTCACAAATCCGCCATACCATCAAAAGACAAACGGCAGAGTTGCCGATGATCCGGAAAAGGCGATCGCAAAACACGAGATCTGCGGCAGTCTGGAGAGCTTTATGGCAGATGCCGCAAAGATCCTGAGGGTCGACGGCCGATTCATGCTCGTCTATCCGGCAGAGCGGCTCCAGTATGCTCTGACTTCGGCTTCAAAGCACGGCTATCATCTTAAGAATATTATCTTTTTCCGTGAAACAGCAAAGAGCGCGCCCTCGACATTCACCGCAGATTTTGTCTTCAATCCGAAGAAGGAAAACAGCTATGCGACCAAAAGCGGCATTGTCACGCTTCGCGCCGAAAACGGAGAATATTCAGAGACAGGAGAAGAAATAATGCACGAAATCCGTGGGGAAAGTTAAATTGTCTGCCTTTCCGCCATCAATAAAAGAGTTCGTCAATTTTGACAAGCCGGAGAGCGGGGGGATCTTCTTCTTTTCGACTCCGGAGCGCTACATCTTCAAGTGCTTTAAAACCGAACTGCGTGAAATCGCAGCCAAAAGCGGAGGCGAAGAACTCTACTGCTTCGACCCGGACGACCAGCAGAACGCGGTTTCCGAGGCTATCGGCGCAGCACGGGAGATATCCTTTTTCGGCACAGGCAAGGTAGTACTCCTGAACCTCCCGGAAAAGCTGGCTGAGAGCGACCAGAAGGCGCTGGATTCCTACATCGACCGGAGCGAATTTGCCAACTACCTTATCGTCTTCATCACCTCGATCGACAAGCGCTCGAAATTCTACAAGAGGCTTCAAAAGCTGAACAAAAACTACTTTGAAGTCGAGCCGCCCACGACCGCCGAACTGAAGGGATTCATCAAAAAATCGCTCTCGCCTGTGACCGCTGACGACGAGATCTACAATTTTTTTCTCAATTCGCCCAACCGCGACATGTTCTATATATCGAATGAAATCGACAAGTTGCGTCTTTACGCTGAGAGCCGTGGCAAGCAGAGCGTCTCCTACTCCGAGGCTGATGCCCTTCTAAACGAGTTGAGCGAGCAGAAGATCTTCAAGATACTCGATTTTCTGATCAGAAAACAGATCCCCCAGGCGATCCGGCTCTATCGTGAGACGATCATTCTTGAGACTGAGCAGCGGGTCAACTCCGTGATGCTTTCGATGTTCTTCAAGCACTTTGAGGCGCTCCTGGCAGGCAAAATCATGAAAAACGAAGGCCGTCAGGGCGATTTTTTCTCCTACATGCAGGAAAAACGCATTTTTTACATGCGGAACAACGCTATGGCAGTTGTCGATTCATACAAAAACCGAGAAATAACAAACGCGCTTTCCAGGCTCTCGCAGATCGAAACGGGAATGAAGGGAGCTGAAAACGCAAAGCTCACCTCGACGACCGAAGAGATAGAAATCTTTATGGCCGAGTTTTTCAGATAAAAAAATATCAAAAATCTTCCACTTGGGCATTATACGCCCAACCTCATCCGTAAAATGCGGCCGATTTTTGATGATTAGGGAGGAAAAATGTCAAATCTTGAGAGAGTTGTCTACATCAACCACATGATCAAAACAAAAGGTTTTGTCACGCGAAAAGAGGTCTCCGACCGCTTTGAAGTCCACATCGACACGGTCAAGCGCGACATCGAGTACATGCGCACCTTTCTTTCCGCGCCGATAAAATACAGGCAGAGCGTCGGCGGATATGTCTATGAAACGCCGTTCGACATGCTTTTCGATTCGCTTGAAGACGCCGTTCTTTACTACATTTTCGTAAAACGGATCAGCGAGTCGCTCAAACTCGACGGACTGCCCTATATTCCGGTGATTTCAGACGAGATCCTGAAGAATATTTCGGGCTACATCCCGCCCGATTTTGACGAAATAATGGATCATGTTTCCTACGATTCATCCGATATCGACCTGATGGATATGAAGGATTTCAGGAATATCCTCGGTTCTTTTATGACGAAACGGTGTGTTTCTATAAGATATCTGAATGCCGACGGAGAGGAGAGCGAAAGGGTCATCGAGCCGCTGAAACTTATGAATTACCTCGGAAAGTGGTATGTGATAGCTTTCTGCCGCAAAAAAAATGCTTTGCGCGTTTTTCTTCTTTCGCGCTTCCTTTCAAGCGAATTGAGCAGCGAAAAATTCGAATATCCCGTAACGAAGCGTGAGCTTGACGGATATATTGACGGCTCTTTCGGAATGTTCAAGTCGGTCCACTCGTCATTGGCGGTGATCCGCGTTTTCGAACCGGCATACTACTATGTCAAAAACCAGAAATGGCATAAAGACCAGCAGGTCAACGACTGTGTGATCGACGGGAAAAAATGCCTCGAGATAACACTTCCGGTCGGCGACCGTGACAAGGAGATCCTTGCAAGAGTCCTCTCTTATTCGCCCGACAGCGAGATCGTCTCTCCGCCGGCTCTGCGCGAAAAGTGGCTCGAAAGGATCAGAACGCTCTATAAAAAGTTCTGCAAGAAATAGAGGGCTTCGCAATGACTGAAAGCAAAATCCCGACAAATGAAGAAATCATCGCGATGATCCCGTCAAAGGCAGTGCGCGGATATTTAGTAAAAATAAACTGGCAGTTTGA
>DBYC01000077.1:801-2523 GCA_002310035.1 bacterium UBP6_UBA1196 | reverse complement strand
GCCGACAGCGTCTATGCCGAACAAAACTATGTCACGCTGCCTCACCCTTTCAGAAAAGGCGACATCGTCACCGTCTGCGACAAAAGATTCAAAAACAGAAAACCTGAAACCGGAATAATGTGGTCTCCCAAAGATGACGAGGATTTCTGGAATTTCGACAGACGGGCAAAAACCGACCTCAAAGGTTTCGTAGATTTCACCGATGTTGCGACAACTGTCGATTTTCTCTCGCCCGAAGACGGCTTTTTCAGGCACGGGCATCCGAACCCTCTCTGGATCGAATACGCAGAACTTGACGAAGATTCAGCCGAAGCACGCTTTCTCAGAAGCGCAGTAAAACTCCAGAACGGAAACGGCTCTCTCGAAGAAACCGACGAGCTCCGCAGCGAATATGTGGCAAGCCGGAAGAAAAAAATATCAAAAAATTTAGGAAGAATTAAATGAGTATTTTTGGTTCAAAATCCAGCAATCTTTTCGGTGTGACTCAAACAATCATTCAAACGCCGACTTTTTTAAAGAAAAAGCGCAAAAAAGCTTGCGATTTCATTCACACAGTCTCCGACTCGGAACTCAAAAAAGGCGATGTCATCGGTGTTCACAGGATCGGCGGTGTTTACGACCATTACGGCATATACACCGGACGCGGTAAAGTTATCCATTTTTCCAATGAAGGAAGCGATTTCGGTGGCGATATCCGCGTCCGCAGAGCAACTCTTTCTCAATTCAAAAACGGTGCGTCGAATGTCTTCGTCGTAGATTTTGAAGCTTACCGCGATTATGTCGAAAATCCTGGTTGGTTGGATTTGTTGTTGGAAGAAGGAATTGCGGGAATCGCATTAAGAGAATTGTTTGGTAACAAAAAAATTACCCTCTATTCACCCGAAGAGACCGTCGAAAGAGCCGAAAGCCAGCTCGGTCGTGAAGGCTACAACCTCGTTTTCAACAACTGCGAGCATTTTGCAGTCTGGTGCAAAACAGGAGTCAAAGAATCAAGCCAGGTTCAGAGATTTCTTGAGGCGGTTGTCGGAACCATCCAGAAGTCGCAAACTCACAGGGTCTGATTTTTTATTATCTCCTTGGGCACTGTATGGGTTAAGTCAACTTCTTTCTGTAAATTCCGAGTCTTATTTTCACTAAACAACTCCGAAAATCTTAAAGCCAGATTACCGAATGGCAATCTTTCAAAACTTAAAGCAGCGGAGTCATGTAAAGCGGAAGGTATAAAACGCCGTCCTTTTCCTGCAGGTCCGATGTGTGAATGACACAAGGATGAGATATCTGCTCCGCATATTTGTGAGAGAATTTTTCAAGGGATGAAGTGGTGTATTTTGTGGTAGATTTCACTTCTATCGGCGATATATTGTGCCTGTTTGTGAGATCAGGCTTTTGTATGAGAAAATCTATCTCCATCCGCTCGGAAGATTCTGTTTTGGAGTAGGAAGAGTAGAAGTATAGTTTATGCCCCGATGCGCACAGCATTTGAGCGACAATATTTTCAACCAGCATTCCTTTGTTGATCTCCAGTTTGTCAAGCAGCAGTCTGCTGTATAGTTTGTCTGCAGCGATGATTTTTTCGTCAAAAGTGTGGGAAATAAGCAGACCTGTGTCGGCCATGTAGCATTTGAGCGCGAGTTTGTCCATTCTCATTTTCAGTCCGACAGTCGGTTCTGTGGCTGCATAGCAGATGTTGACGATTTTAGCGTCCGAAAGCCAGAAAAACGA
>DBYC01000077.1:0-719 GCA_002310035.1 bacterium UBP6_UBA1196 | reverse complement strand
CTTTTAACCTTGCTTTCGTAGCCTACAGCGTATTTTTCAATATCAGCACGGTAGAGGGCAAGAATATCGCGTTTTACGATGTCGGTTTCTTCAAAATTCCTTGTTTCGGTAAATGCAAGCACAGCCTGCGGCATACCTCCGACAATCATATACTGCCGGAAAAGATCCATTGTTTTGCGGTGGACCGGTCCGAGCGGCATTTTGTGTTCAAAACAGTATTTTATGAACGGCATAGTCGTTTCGTCTCCCAAAGCCCAGAGAAACTCCTCGAAATCCATGGGATACATCGGGATTCTGTGCTCTTCCGAAGGAATGACAATGTCTTTTACATTACGGTTTATGCTGACAAGCGACCCTGTTTCCAGATAATCGTATCTCCTGTCTGCAACGAGATATTTGATCGCTGCTCTGGCCCGCGGGTAAAGCTGCACCTCATCAAAAATGATGATTGAATCCCGTTCATAAAGTTTTACGCCGTAATAAGCCGAAAGCTGCATGAAAAACATATCAAGATTCTGGAGATAATTGTCGAAAATCTCAAAAAGACGTTTGTCTGCGTGGTTGAAATCCACAAGAATATAAGATTTATATTCGTTTTTGGCGAACTCTTCGGCGATGTAGCTTTTGCCGATACGCCTTGCTCCGTCAATCATTACCGCAGTTTTTCCCTGCCGCTCTTGTTTCCAGCGAACCAACTCATTGTAAATTTTACGTTTCAT
>DBYC01000057.1:29169-29756 GCA_002310035.1 bacterium UBP6_UBA1196 | reverse complement strand
TTTTTGATCTCGTATTTCTGCGAGCCGTAAGCCATCATCTTTTCACGGAGTCCGTTGATGAGAGTGATTTCGGAATTGTGGGTGTATTTCTGGTCAACGACGCTTACTTTCTCGACGCCGAGAGTCGTCGTGTAGATCTTCATCTTGAATTCGCCCTGAACTCTCGTGTTTTCCTCAAGTTCCATTCTGAACGGAGCCTTCTGCGGGAAATTCTGTTCCATGTAGTTTTTGATGGTCTCCCATTTTTCCCAGAGGTTCGTCTCTGATTTGAAGTCGTCTTCGACAAGAGTGGTAGTTGCCGCAATCGATTCGACGATCGCCGAGTCGTAGATGAATTCTGTCTTCGAAAGGTTTGCGTTGAGGTCGACAAGAAGTTCGACATACTGTTTGAGACCCGCTTCGTCAAGCTCGTTATCGCCGATTTTGAGCGTAAGTCCCTGAATACCTGTATCGATAAGGTAATCCTGGAATTCCTTCTCGTCCTTGACGTATGTGATCTTCTTGTTTTTCGTGATGCCGTAAAGCGGCGGCTGAGCGACATAGAGATAACCTCTTTCGATGACTTCCGGCATGTGGCGGTAGAAAAG
>DBYC01000057.1:0-29129 GCA_002310035.1 bacterium UBP6_UBA1196 | reverse complement strand
TGGTAGCGCAGCTTTTCGATGTTGAACTCCTCCTTGCCGATACCCGTTCCCAGAGCGGCGATGATCATCGTGATGGTCTCGCTTTTCAGAAGTTTGTCGAGACGCGCCTTTTCGACGTTGAGGATCTTGCCTCGAAGCGGTAGTATTGCCTGCGTGCGGCGGTCTCTGCCTTGTTTTGCCGAACCGCCTGCCGAGTCACCCTCTACTATGAAAAGTTCGGAGAAAGCGGGATCTTTTTCGGTGCAGTCCGCAAGTTTGCCGGGAAGAGCCGTGCTGTCGAGAGCGCCTTTTCTTCTGACAAGTTCACGCGCCTTTCTAGCAGCCTCTCTCGCAGCGGTCGCTTCGATGATCTTATCGATGATCGTCTTTGCTATGTCGGGGTTTTCCTCAAGGTAGATCGTGAGTGCGTCAACAATCGATTTCGAAACGAAAGCCTGGATCTCAGAGCTTACAAGTTTGTCCTTGGTCTGCGAACTGAACTTCGGGTCAGCCATTTTGACCGAAAGAACCGCGGTGAGACCGTCTCTGACATCGTCGCCGTTGATCGAATCGACGATCTTGTCGTTCTTGATGTTCTCCTTGATGTAGTTGATGAAGACTTTCGTTATACCGAGCTTGAAGCCTGCAAGATGAGTTCCGCCGTCACGGTTGTAGATATTGTTCGTGTAGCAGAAAATCTTCTCGGTGTATGCCGTCGTCCACTGCATCGCGATATCGACCGTGAGATCACCTTTCTCTTCGTGATTCGATACCGTGATGATATCGGGATGAAGGCCGGTCGTGTTTTCGTTCAGATATTCAACATAAGCCTTGATTCCGCCTTCGTAGTGGAACTCGAACTCCTGACCGACTCTCTCGTCAAGCAGATAGATCCTGACGCCGCTGTTGAGGAAAGCCATCTCGCGGAGTCTCTGCTCGACTTTCTTGAGGTCGAAAGTGGTCATCGTGAAAATTTCAGGATCCGGCTTGAATGTGACTTTCGTGCCGTGCTCATCGGTAACGCCTACTTTTTCAAGCGGAGCAACCGGGGTGCCGCGGTGGTAAGTCTGCCTGTAAATACCGCCCTGACGCTTGATCTCAAGGTCGAGAGTCTCTGAAAGGGCGTTTACGCAGCTGACGCCGACACCGTGAAGACCGCCGGAAACCTTGTATGCGTTGTTGTCGAACTTGCCGCCGGCATGAAGGACCGTCATAATGACTTCGGCCGCCGAACGGTGTTCCTCAGCGTGCATATCGACCGGGATACCTCGGCCGTTATCCTTGATCGTTATGCTCTCATCGACATGGATATAAACGGAAATTTTGTCGCAGTATCCTGCAAGAGCCTCGTCGATACTGTTGTCGACGACTTCGTAGATCATGTGGTGCAGACCGCTTCCGTCGTCAGTGTCGCCGATGTACATGCCAGGTCTTTTCCTGACCGCCTCAAGTCCTTTCAGAACGTGGATGCTGGACGCGCCGTAATCCTGTTCCGCCTGGGCTTGGGAAATGTTTTTTTCTTCGTTAAGATCTGTCATAAAAAACCTCCTAAATAAACAGACGAAAGATTATATTTATCGAATCGCAAAAAGCAATTTTTATCGAAGAAAAAAATCAATGATTTTTTGGACATACGCGATTTTTTTGTCTTAAAAAACGCATTTTTAAGTGCTTGATTTTATTGAACTTTTTTAAAGGCAAAAATTTCGGGTCGAAAAATGGGCGTTTTTTTGAAAAAACTGCATTTTTTTATGGCAAAAATTTGTGATTTTTCAGGGTGAAAATTTACTGTTTTTTAAGGATGAAAAGCGGTTCTCCGGCGCGGATTTTTCCGCCTGCTCCGATGTTTGTTTTTTCGACTGCTTCTTCGGGAACGAGAAGAACGATAGTCGAACCCATTTCGAACATTCCGAGCTCGTCATTCTGCGAATATTTTACATCGTTTTTGACCCATTCGTCAGAGAATTTTCCGGTGAAATTCATCTTTATCGAGCCCACGAAAGTAGCTCCGACCGCAGTGTAGAAGTAGTTGAAATTCTCTGCCTTGAATTTCACGACGACGCGCTCGTTACGGATGAAAAGCCTGTCAATGTTGTTTAAACCAAGCGTATTGACCGGGAAAAGCCGCCAGCCTGTGTGAATGTGGGCCGCAACTGTCGAATCGACAGGAACGTGGAAACGGTGATAGTCGCGCGGCGAAAGATAGATCGTCGCAAGCCAGAAACCTTTTTCGAAAGGAAGCTCCTTTTTGACAAGTTCCGAAACGAGATAGGTTCTGCCTTTCACCTGTGTGGCGACATCGGCATGGATGTTTTCGAGAACGCTTACAACTCCGTCGCAGGGCGAAAGGAAGGCGTTTTCATCTTTGACAAGCGGGCGCACCGAAGGATCGGTTTTCCTTGTGAAAAATGCGCAGAGCGAATCGTAGTCTTCGAGTTCTCCCTCGAAATTTTTCATGTCGATCTCATAATGCGAGGCATAAATCTGGATCGCTTTCCGAATGAGCAGGGCAGGGAAGGTAAGTTTTGTGATTTTTCCCCATATCCTGCTGAAAAGAGGAAAAGAAATTATGAAAAGAAATAAAAGTTTCAAGTGTTTCATGTCAATCTCCAAAAATCCGAAAAAGCAACGGATTATAACGATTTTTTTTCGTGCCGCAACAACTTTATTGGGGGCGCGCCATTCGACGTCACGTCGTCACGTCGTTTCGTCGTCACGAAGACACGGCGCGCAAAAAAACGAAATTAATCGATAATAACGATTTGCCGCCTTTCGAAATATCGTAATTTCGAAATATCGATATATCGACAAAAAAGTTCGGCGGCGTCGAAAAGAACAACACAAAGAAAAAAATTTGACTTTCGAATTTTTTTCCCTACAATCCCGCCGCTATGGTGCTACCGTGGCTCAGTCGGTAGAGCAGCTGATTCGTAATCAGCAGGTCGGGTGTTCGAGTCACCTCGGTAGCTCCATTTCTTTTTTGAAATCCAACAAAATTTTGGTTTTTTGATTTTTTTACTGCTGCCTTTCGTTGTTCCTGCCGCCTTTGTAGGGAATCTAGGGAATTTAGGGAGCGGCTATTGTAGAGAGGTCGTATTATGGCGTCTCTAGGAAATATCGTGATTTTTCAGATTATTTTGTGTTGCCTTCCGGAACGACGATTGTGACATGTCTGCCTGAAAGGTATGAACCTTCAAACTCACCGGCGTCGTTGGTTTTTCCGCCAAGAACCGAAACATCAGCTTCGAATGTAAGCGGGCCGTTGGTGGTGTTTACGCAGAAATCGTTGTAGAAGTGAACATCGAATGTAACTTCCGAGTCGCGTCCGACAGAGAAGAAAGTTGTGTCGTCGTGTTCGATCGTGTCGGGATCGGAAGAGAGAGCCTTTGATTTTTTGATGAATTTTCCGACATTTTCGCCGTTGCATTCTTCTTCGCTGACACCGCCGGTCGTGACATCCATGTCGATCCACTCGTGAAGGTCGCGGATCGCCTGCGTGATGTTGCCGCCGATTCCTGTTCCGTCAGCTTGTTCTGTATGGTAGATAAACGGTTCTTGGGTGGTGATGGTTTGACCAGGATGACTGGGATCTTCTTTTGTTTCCAGCTTATATGAGTGAGTCAGATCTGCCAGTGTCTTGAAAAAACCGTCTGCTGCCTGGTAAGTCGGTTTGGGGGTGCATTGAGAACCGCCGCTGCTGCTGTTGCTGTCGCAATCGGTGAATCCTGAGTCGATACCGATGAATTTTGCACCGATTCCGCCGAGTGCTCCGGCAACTTTTTTCATAGAAATTACTTCAGAGCCCTGATTTGCCATGCATGTCGTGCTTTTTGTCGTCTGCTCGCCGTAGCCAATGCAAAGATCAGATTCTTCATCAGTGATTACTATGTAAATAGGCATCGATTTTCTTCTCATGCAAAGACCGCCGACAGTTCCGATTTTGTCAGCACCCGAGCAGTCAGCTTTTGCGACATTGTATTTCGCGCTTTTAATTATGCCTGCATAAGGATCGTTGCATACTGCCGGGCCGAACGGTTGCGAGAGGTTAGGTCCGCATGCCATGTAGCTGCCGACGAATTCGACACCGGTTGTTGCAAGATACATCGAATATAACGCCAGCTCGTTAGCCTGATTGCCGGTCAGTTTTCCGATAGCGTTTTTAACCGCATCAGCGTCATAAGTCATTGTCTGCTCAACAGCGTAAGGTTTTTCCCAGCCGAATTTGACGAGACCGAAAGAAGCGTAGTTCGGAGTATCAGCAAATTCATTGGCGATCGCCTGAACAACTTTGTCTTTTACTTCGTCCTTGAGTTTTGTGATTTCGTCACCCATCGAGCCGGAGTCGTCGAAGAAAATCGCGACATCGATCGCTTCGATTTTTGTCGAGAATGTGAGGACTCTCGTTACATCTTGCGGAGCGTTGTATGGGAGAACGACAAAGAAAAGACCTTCGGGAACGTGGTCGTTCGGGTCAAGCGGATCACTTCCCAGAGCGACTTCCGCAAGGTCGTCGTCGCCGTCGCCGTCGGTGTCTACCTTAAGCGGATCTGTGCCGACTTCCTTTTCTTTTTTGTCGGAAAGACCGTCGTTGTCGCTGTCTTTGTCAAGGAAATCTGGTGTGCCGTCGCCGTCAGTGTCTCTGCAGGGCTGCTCGGGGCATTCGTCAGTGTCTTTAAATCCGTCGCCGTCGTTGTCATCGTCCATGCAGTTCGGGATTCCGTTGCCGTCGGAGTCTTCGCAGCCAAGTTCAGTGCTGTTCGGGATTCCGTTGTTGTCGTCGTCTTCATTGTCTCCGCCGCAGTAGCATACATCTACTGGTTCGCTATCGGCTTCGGAGTCTCCAGTGTCAGCGCTGCTGTCGCCTGAATCTGCACCGCTGTCGGAGCCGGTATCTGCCGCGCCGCTGTCCGCACCGCTGTCGGAGCCGGTATCTGCCGCGCCGCTGTCCGCACCGCTGTCAGAGACTGTATCTGCTTCGGTAGAATCAGTCTTGTCGTCCCCTTCTTCGTCGTCATTGCACGCTGTCATAAAGCAGCAGAAAAGCAATGCCGCCAGTAAAGCCAAAAGTTTTTTTGTCATAATATCCTCCAAATTAAAAGTGGAACCACGTAAAAACGGCAGATTATACCCGAAAAAAATAATAAAAAAAGAGTTTTTTTGAGATTCATGGCTTTTTTTGCCGTTAATCGTCGAAATCGTCCTCGTTCTGCTTGTCTTCGCCTTTTGTGTAGGTGACGTATTTCGAAAGATTTCGGCTTCTTGCGTCGCGTCCTGTAACGACAACGGAGATGCGGTTATATTTTTTCTTCATTTCGACATCGACTTCGAGTGTCTCCTGGCCTTTGCCGTTTTCTATCCGTTTGTAGAAAACTTTTTTATTGTTGAGGAATACAAAAGCGTCGCGGACTTCCCCGGTGTTGATTCCGAAACTGATTTTTATCGTTTTCTGATCTGTTGTTAACGGTGTCCTGTCAAATGTCAGAGCTGGCATTGTTATCGGGTAAACCGCTTCTGTTTTTGCCGCTGTTTTTCCGTTTGCAGGCTTTGTGTCTGTGATCCGCGCCCACATTTTTGAGGTCAGAAGAAGAGCGTCGCCGCATTTCCCGGAGGCTGTCATGATGCCGTCTTCAGTGACTCTGCCGGTCTGCGAGGAAAGATCGGATGCGCTGAAAAGGGGAGTCCCTTTTTCAAACATGAAATTCTGCGCTGACTTTTCGAAAGTGCATTTTGCCGTTTTCTCGAAAGGTATATCGAACTCTGCGCTGTATTTCAGCTTGTAGTCATAAACAGAAATCGAAAGTTTCTGTTTCGCCAGATCTTCCTCTTTTGCCGGTTTTTCGGTTTTGAAAGTGAATTTCGCCGTTTCCTGTTTTCCCGGTTCGAGCGTGAAGGCATGAGTTCCGTTTTCGATAAATATCTCTTTGGAATCATTGGTGTTTATCAGCATTGCCTTGCCTTCGAGAATCGCACCTTGACCGACATTTTCCATTTTCAGAGTGAGTTCCGCCGATTCGCCGCTCTGGATCAGGCCGTCGCGGTTTCCGCCTGAATCGGCCGAGACGAGCGATAATCTGAGTTCCGGCTGCATAACGGGAATTGTTTCGACTGTGAATTTTTCGGTTTTTATCTCTTTTTTCTTCTCGGGTTCGTTGAGGTAGAGCTTCATTGTCCCTTCGGTTTTCTGCCACTGGACTGATTCAGGGAGTTTCACGCTGACGGTGCGTTCGATCTCGCCGCTGAACGAGCCGAACGGCACTTCGATCCGTCTGAGACCTGATATCGGAGTCTCGAAAACGCCGAGCAGGTTTCCGATTTCGCCGTCGATCTCGGCTTTAAATGTGAATTTCGCCGTTTCGCCGCCTTTGAGCTGCGGATCGCTTAGCATCGTCACTTTGAGAGTATCGGTTTTCGGCTGGGCGAGAGAAGTCATTCTCTGCCAGTTTATGCCGTTTTCATGCAGTTTTGCGAGAATTTTGTTCCATTCCTCGTCCTTTATCATCTGCGAACTTTCGTAAGCTTTTTTATTCTGGGTCATCTGCTCCGCGATCTTGACGGCGATCTCGATCTCCTCGTCGCTTTTGAATTCGTCATCCTTCTGCTCGCGGCGTTCCTTGATTATTGTTTTGATGTCTTTGTATTCCTTGAAATAACGGATCGTCGTGAGGGGTTTTTCGGCTGTTTTCGGCGCATATTTGCTGACGATATGCTCCTCGAGGTCGCCTTCCTTCAGAATATTTTCGCCGGAATCGAAGACTGAAATCTTGTCAGGATGGATAAAGACCGGTCTTGTTTCTATGTGCGGGGTGATTCCGACAGACTGTATCGAAATGTTGCCCGGAGTGAGATACTCGGCGATCGTGAGCTTCATTCCGCCGCCGCCCGGCATGCTGATTATCGTCTGGACGCTTCCTTTGCCGAAGCTTTTTCTGCCGAGAACTGTCGCTCTACCGTTCTTTTTGAGTGCCGCCGTGACGATTTCGGTCGCCGAAGCTGAACCTTCGTTTATCATCACGATTATCGGAATGTCGAGAATGTCGTTTTTGTTTCTCTTCGCGCTGTTGGTCTCGATTTCGTCGTCTTCTTCAACTGTCGAGACGATAACGCCTTTGTCGAGGAAGAGGTCGCTTATCGCTATCGCCTGGGAGAGAAGTCCGCCTGAATTGTTGCGCATGTCGAGGACAAGCGCCTTCATTCCTTTCTTTTTGAGCCCGTCAAGCTCTTCGAGCAGAGTGGAATAGGTATTTTCCATGAACCCGGAAAGGTTGATGTATCCGATCCCCGGTTTCGGCATAGCGGCGAGGACTGACGTGATTTTGATGACAGCGCGGGTTATCTCGAACTTGAGAAGTTCCGATACACCTTCGCGTCTGATCGTCAGCGTGACTTTGGTTCCTGGTTCGCCGCGCATCTTGCTGACTGCCTTGTCGAGAGTCATGTTGACGGCCGAAACATCGTCGATCTGGACGATGACGTCGTGTGCCTCTATGCCGGCTTTCGTTCCGGGAGTCCCTTTCATCGGCGAAATGACCATGATCTCGCCGTTGTCGTTCATGCCGACGACAAGGCCGAGGCCGCCGAAATTGCCGCCTGTCGACTGTTCAAAATCGTCAAAATCCTTCGGCGTGAAAATGTATGAATGTGGGTCGAGCTTCTTCAGCATGCCGTTGATGGCGATGTATTCGATATCGTCCTTTGTGAGCGGAGGTTCCGGAATATAGTCTTTGTCAAGCTGGATGTAGACCGCGCGGAGCGAGTAGGCGATGTCGACGACATCTTTCAGACTTTTTACCTTTACGATGTATTTTTTGTTGTAGATTTGTAAATTTATTACCTTTTTCTGTTTGTCGTAGGAAATCAGCGTTTCGGGAAGTGAATCCTGGATCGCGTCAAGTGCGCAGGTCAGAAGATCTTCGATTTTGATTTTTGACTTGTCAAGGTAGCGCACTTCAGCCTTTTTCAGGGCATTGACCGTGATTTCGCCTCTCTGAAGCGAAGAATCTTTCTTAAGCCATGAAGTGTTTTTGAAAAAATCGGCATTAAGTACGAATGCCAGAAGCAAAACTATCGAAAGAGCCAGTTTTTTTCTCATTTCAGCAACTCCCGCTTGAAATTTTTATTAAAATTTTATTTTTGCCGCATTGATAATAAACTCTATTTTACCCATAAAAAGGATAAGCCTCGACAAAAGAGTATATGCAAAAGCCGATCCTATTGCAATTAAGACATAAAAACGGCCGATTTCGCCCGTGATATTGATGAAACGGCCCGGATTTTTATGGCGTGCGACCAGAAACATAAGTGTCGAGATCACGCAGACTATGCTTAAAACAGAGTTTATCGTCGTGTCGATCTGCAGATTTCCGTTGGAATCCAGAGCAAAAAGCGGAATGACGGAAGTACGTATCATCTCCTGCAGGAATGCGGTGAAGTAGATCGGAATGTTTATCGCAAGAGTGACGATCACGATGAAAGCCGCCGGCAGCAGCCTGAGTTTGGAATAGTTTTTCCCGCTGTTTGACGGAATGAAGAGGAGGAAACCTGCGATAAGCGGGATCAGAATCAGCAGATCGCCGTTCTGAGCCGACTGGTATGCCGGTTTGATTATCGAAAAATACCAGATCGCGGCGAAATAACCGGCCGAAACGCCTATCAGAAGAGATTCTGCAAAACGGTAGAACGGGTTCGGTTTGAAAAAACCCGAAAAAACCGCAATGGTCAGAATAAGCGCTATAATTGTTCCTAAGTCAGTTAAAATATTCATTTTTTATCTTTGGATGCAAGTTTTATCAAATTCATAAGCACGACAAGACCGACTATATAAAAAAGGATCATTGAAAGGATCCCGTATAGTTTTTCTATCCTCTGGGAAGGCTGGAACTCGTGAATGAAGACGGCTATCGACTTGAAGCCGCCGACAAGCCCGTCAAGGTAAAGCGAGCCGCGGAACGGAATGTAGGCTGAAAGCATGTCGGACGAGCAGAAAGCAATTTTTTTCACATTTCTGTCCTTCAGCATTACGCCGAACGAGACCAGACCGGGGACGCCGTCGAAAGTCTGCGACGAGAACTCGAAAATAGCCGAGAAATCGGAAATGCCGCCGATTTCGCTGACGAGAGGCTGGTGAAAATCGGTGCTGCTGTTGAAAATGTCGCGTTCTTTTACTTCATTGAAATTGTTGGCGAAAAGATACGATGCGATGCTGCCTCCGGCTATAAATCCCAAGTGTGTGTATTCGTGGCCGTAGACAAAACGTTCTTTGCCGAAATTTCCGTTCTCGATACTTTTTTCTACTGCCATGAAAGCCGATTCGATGCCGTTCGGGATCATCGTGGCGAAGGCGATCCCTATGTTTTTTTCCGCCAGCGCTACAATAAGGGCGGACATCGCCGTTTCAAGTTCGTAGCGTGATTCCGGCCCGTAGTTCACAAGAATCAGCGCTTTTGAGTTTTCCGGAAGTTCTTCAATGATTTTGAAGACCTGCATCTCGTTTTCGTCAGGCTGTGCGTTGAAGTCGCGGAATCTTCCGTCCGTTTTTTCGTCAATAATGGTGAAGTAGCGCGACGAAGCCAGAAAAATTACAGGAACGATCAGGACCCATCGCGGGATTCTGGAGAGAAAAAGCGAGAAACTGTTGATGAAATTTCTCATTTATCCCTCCTTTTGCCGGGGAAAAAAGTCGTATAGAAGTTTTCAGCTGTGAAGAAAAGCAGTCCCGAAGCCGTGCCGATAGCCAGAGCTTTGAAAACCGGGACGGCAAGCGCGTTCATCAGCCAGCCGGGAGAAAGCGGACCGTTCCAGCCTGGAAGGTTGTTCTGCGCGAAAAGCCCGTAGCTGTTCGTAAAGCCGGCCAGGGTGAAAACGAAGGCGAGCGTGATTACGCAGTATGAATAATTCTTGATCGAAAATCTGCTATATACAGTTGAGATCATGTTAAGAAGAAGCAATGCCGCGAAAGAAGAGAGGAGCGGGTCGAAGATGTAGCGGTAGATCCAGCGGATGAAGCCTTTGATTTCGGGACTTATGGTTATGCCGGTTTCAAGAAACTTTTCCGCGATTCTTTTCTTGCTTTCGGGCGGTAGCGGTGAGCTGCCCAGATTCGAGAGTTTTTCGGCTGTCATTCCCGAAACATCACTTTCCATGAGAAATTTGTTGTAGCGCAACATCTCTTTTTTCAGTTTCGTGCCGGAATCGCCGCCCTGTTTTGCCTGCTCGGAAGCGATCCATTTTTCGAGTTCAGTTCCGCTGCCTTCGATGACAATCTCCGAATGTCTGAAATCTTCAAAACGCCCCTCTTCCCTCTGTTCAAGCTCCGATTCAAGTTCCTGCTGACGCAGACTTGCAACTGATTTGTCAAACCAGTCCTTGAGTTCCTGAGCGATCGGAAACATGTCGGAGATTATGCCGACGGCTGCAGTTCTGACCCTTTCCTTTATCTCTTTGACCTGTTTCATTTCGCTTGGGTTGATGAAAGTTATGCCTGAATCGGCAGATGCGTCCGAAGAACGGGCGATTTTGTTCTCTGTAATCAGTTTCTGATAGTTCTCGAGTGATATATCGGCGCTTCTGAGCATCTCTTCGGACGGAAAGAAGTCAGAGGAGACTTCGTGCGAAATGTACAGGGCGAGTTTCTTTTTCGAAGGGAATTTCGACAGGTAGATGTCGTTTTCGATAAGGACGAGAGCGGTCTGACCGAGAAAGTCCGGCTGTTCCCTGACGATGTTTTCGAAAGTGTAGCGGCTCTGGTTCGGATTTACGAAACAGAGTATGAAAGTAGTTGCCGCGGAAACGATGATTATCAGCGAATTCAGCATCCTGCGCGTCTGCTGTTTCCTGTTTCCGGAGTTTGCAAGTTTATTGTCGGCGTTCGCGGAGGCAGTTTTCGCCGTATTGCGCTTTCTTGAAGCGACGGAAGCCGCCACATCGCGGAAAAATACCGATACCGAAAGTGTTTGTCTGCCGAGAAATTTCAAAAGACCGGCAAAAAACGAAAGGACGATGATTATTTCAGTCCAGCGGACGGCTTTTGTCAGAATCGTGCTTTCTATTCCTAGCGAAATCAGTACGAAAACGGCGGTTATGGAGACCAGAACCATTGCAAGAATCAGTTTGTTCTTCATTCCGACAACCTTTTGAGCAGTTCGCCTAAAACCGGATATTTGTATGAGAAAGTTTTGCACAGCGACAGAAGGAAAATTACGGCCGAAACGATCATGAGAAACAGGTAAACGCCGGAAGTGTCGAGTGTTTTTTCATTTTTCAGCTTTTTCATCTGCGCGCTGAGAAGATAAGGCTCGACCGAGATCAGGCATTTTTTTGAATTTATCGCGTCTATGATTATTCCTTCGACCGAACAGGAGAGAGCGATTCTTTTTTTGTCGGAGTCAGAGTTGTACGCATCCCAGTCGGAAAGAGCCGAACCGTCAGAGATGTTGAGTATGAGAGAGGCGTCCATTTCGCGTTTTTCGACAGTTGTGTAGAACGTGTTGTTCGCATTCGAGAGCGGAGTGAAGAGGATCGCCGCGTTTTCCGCACTTTTCCGGGTCATTATTTCAAATTCTTCCGGAATAGTAGTCCGGACGGAGTTGCCGAAATCGCTTCCTTCAAGAATTTCGTCCATGAATTTTGCCGCCGCCGCGAAAAGCGGATGCGCCTTTGAGTCTATCGAGCTGTTCAGTGCGATCCTTCCGCTGTCCTCGTCGATCATTGTCCTTATGAACTTGAGCAGAAGGGTGGTTTCCCTCGTCAGATTCCTTTTGAATTTTTTTGAAAAGATTTCCGGGATCAGCAGCGAAAGCGCAAAAACCGCGAAAATCATAAGAACTTTTATGTCAATTATCCATTCCATCTGTTCATCTCTTCACGCAGGTCGAAAATCAGTGTCTTGCGGCTTTCCTTCGTGCCGATCGTCTTTTTCGTGCTGTCGCCGCTGTCTTTCGACAGGCTGACTCCGCCGACGGCATGGATTTCGACGACCGAATTCGGTTCGATTTCTATCGTGCGGCGTTCGCCCCATTTCAGGACAATATCCTCCTTGCGGTCGTTTTCCAGTTTTTCGAGATATATTGCGGGAGCGCCTTTCCTGAATTTGCCGTAGGGAATGAAAAGCCAGCCGTTGCGGATGTCGTTAGTGTTGAAAAATCCGCGCAGAAAGGAGTTGTTTCCCTGCGTACCGGCCGCGAAAACCGTCATCAAGGCAAGGATTATTCCGAGATTGTCAAAAAGGAAATAGATCGTCCCTTTCGTCATGCCGGGAATCGAGATTATGTCGATGAATTTTTCGAAATCGACCTTTTCCGTGAGCGATATTCCGATAATGCGGTTCGGTTCGAACAGGAAGCTTTCTTTCGAGGTGTCGATCGGAAGGACGGTTTTCTGCAGAAAGTTTTCGTCGAAAACATTCCTTTTTTCAATGAAAAGGTCGTTGAAAACAGATTCCAGGACATCCTGATTCAAAGTTCCGGCTTCCTGCGGGACGGCATAGTTTTTGAAAACGGTGGTGCGTGCCTCTCTTTCGGCGTGGCTCAGCAGCGAATAACCTTCCGTGAAAAGGGCGGAAAGCACTTTTTCGCCGCGTTTCATGCAGAAAACTTCAGAAATTTTTCTCAAAGCCCGCGTGTATGAGAGATCCCTGATTTTTATCTCTTCTGAAACCTCGCTTTTTGTGTCGGGATCGCTTTTCGCGGCGATCTGGCTTTCAAGCGTGTTCAGTCCGGAAAGATCCTCCTCCGCGGTGTATCCGCTGTTTTCCAGAACATTCGCAAGGACTGTGAAACTGAGTCCCGGTCTTGCGAGCTCTTTTTTTGCATTTTCTAGGGAAAGGCGGCTCCCTGCGAAAATAACTGCAGGTTTGAATTCATCAAGTTGCGGATTTCTCCCCAGAGCTGCGAGCATGCTGTTCAGCCTGTTGTTGGTAGAATTGTCGTAACCGCCTGAAATTATGATATAATCAATGTCTGAAAGATCTATTGACGCAAGCGGGTCGGAAGCTGAATAGGTCGATTTGACATTCAGCAGTTTTGACCACGCCAGCATTTTTGCCGATCGGGTCGAACCTTCCTCGCTTATCCCGAGAACAGCTGCGTTCATCAGTTTTGCCGGTATGGATACGCGCTGCACGGTTTTTTTCGACTTGTCGCCGCTTTCATTGAAAAGTTTCTGTATCTCAAGCCGCACATTGCTTCCGTTTTCAAGCCTGACATCCTCGTTTTCTGCGGAGATACTTTCATTGTAATAATCGTAATTTACAACGATTTTTCTGAGAATATCGCGCATTTCCAGAAGAACTGCAAAATCGGCGGAGTTCATTTCCTGCCTCTTTCAAGCGCTTCTTTCAAATCTTCAAGAGAGTTTTCACCCGATGCGAAAACACCGATTTTTTCAGCTGCCGCCTCTCCGAAAAGGATTCCGGCAAGCGGTTCCGAAATCGAAAGCAGAACAGTGGAAAACCGTTTGAAAGGAATTAAAATATCCAATAAGATCAATGAGATTGAATCCAGTTTCTTCAATTTCAGGATGTCTGCCAAATCTTCAGAAACCATTGTTCCGGCACTTTTTTCCATGTTTTTGATTCCGTCGAAAGCTGTCAAACCGCGCTCCAACCGTTAAAAACCAGTGATATTACGACAATAAAGCTGTTTTGTCAAACTGCATCCGTGTTTTCAGGGCAAAAAAAAGGGGGAGCCGGAGCTCCCCTTAAAAAACCTGTTTCAGCAGTGTTTAGTAATACGATCTGTTGTAGTCGACTGCGGTACCAAGGTTATCAGCCGCATAAGAGTTGAGCTGATCGATCGTTGTTTCCATGATGACCAGTCTTGACCATTGATCTGCACCGTTAGCCAGTTTGTCGTCTTCGAAATCCTTGAGAGCAGCTGCGCTCTTTACAAGTCTGAACGACGGAGAAAGTCTTGAGTATTTGTCAGCAAGATACTGACGGAAAGCTTCTTTCGTCTGGAAACGCTGTTTTCCGGTAAGTTCAGTATCGCCTGCTGCTGCTGCACCTTCAGCTGTGTAGACAACTTCTTTAAGGCAGATGCTGTCAGTATCACCTGTCTGGCCATAATCCTTCTGGTCTTTCATTTCAGCTTGGCAATCTTTCCACTTTACAAGAGCATTCTGATCCTGAATGTCGAGAACAGATTTCGCGAGAACGGCTCTGTAGTAAGCGTTTCCGTCCTTGTTGAGGAACTGGACTTCGTTTACATCGGGTTCCGGATAGTTGTTGATATCGTAAGCGTTGATTCTGTAAGCTACGAATCTCTGGAGAACCGAAGTATCAGCCGAAGTGTTTGCAACATTACCCATTGTCCAGTACATCGGCCACATCTTGTCGAAGTATGTCCAGCCTGCATGAAGCGGAGCATACTCGGTGCTGACCTGCGAGCAGAGATTTCTCTTCGGCGTGTAAGCAAGGTTGCCGTTTGCCGACGGCGGGTTGACAGCCCAGTTGGTGAGAATGTTGATCGGAAGGTCAATTTTTGTAACTTTGTTCAAGTATGTATCTTTGTTTTTCGGGTCTTCTTCACGATAGTAGCAGTAAGGAGTGAAAGTGAAGAGAGATTCTTCATCTATAACATCGGAAAGCATAGTGAATTTGACATTTTCAAGACCTTCAAACATTTGGTCGATGCTGTTTGCGCGGCTTTCTCTTCTGTATTTGCCATCGAACCAGCCTGAGTTGGAAATTGCGTAAATCGCAACCATTTTCTCTTCTGCATAGCCTCTTCTCAGGACTTTGTCGTAGTAAATGTCTTCGTTGTCCTGAATATCCCAGCGATCTTTCTGGAAACGACCATAGACAGGATCAATGTCTATGTATTTCGAATTGGGCTGAGCTTTAATGTAGTCAGCATAACCGTCGATGTAGTTATCTGTTGACTGCATGTAGTACTGCTGTCCTCTTTCAAGTTTGTCTGAAATTTCAGCATCGTTTGATTTGGTTACAGGAATATAGGTTGCAACTGCCGGTCTGTAAAGGACATTGAAGTAGAAGTAGTTGATACCTACCATACCTGCGATTACATGGTCTGCCGGGCCCATCGGAGTGAGTGTTCTAAGCTCACCGGAATCTTCGTCGATCCAGTATTCCTGACCTTTAAGAGCTCTCTGATATTCGTCGAAAAGGTAGTTCTTTACAGCAAATCTTGATTCATAATCCGTGTCGTCTCCCGGAACTTCGAAATTCTCGTTTTCAAGAAGAATGTAAGGAGCCCATTTGCCGTAAGCATAGAAGTTGAAATCAAGAAGGAAGTGGATGTATTTGTATTTTCCGTAGAGAGTGTCGTAAATCATCTTCATAGTCGTTCTGCCGCGGAATTCTCTGAACTTCGGGTTACCTCTTCTGAAGAATCTCAGGAAGTAGTAGTTGTCATCCATGTCAACCATGCTTCTGATTACATCGGAAGCCATATATCCGGCATCGAAAGTATTTGCCTTAGGATCGTCTGAAGATTTTTCATCAGAAATGAAGGTGTATTCGTAGTGTCTGCCGTCGTTGACAAGGTAAGTCGTGTTCTTTACACACTCAGGCTGTGTTGCGTCACAGTCGTAATCATAGCGGTAAACAGTTTCTTCAACTACTTTGTCATCTACTTTTTTCTTTATTTTGTCAGATTTCATTTCAGCGTTGAAAGTGAGACCGACTTTCGGAGCAAGTCTTTCGATTTTCTTACCGCCTTCATAGTAGGTGTATATTTTTGTCGGAACATCAACGGTCTTAAGTTTGCCGTTGTCATCAAGGTAAGGCTGGTTCGTTCTGACATAATCAGGATATTTCGTATCTCTGAGGGGGTTCATTTTGTTGGAACCGTCGTATTCGTCACCATCTTCACCCTGGCGGACAAGGTTGCCGTAAACAGCATCGCCTTTGATTTTTACCTGCTCAAAGGTACGGCCGTAAACGAACTTGAGGGCTGCAAGGTCGTATTTGCCGAGACCGACAGCATGAATGTAAACTTCTCTCTGGTAGTCCATTACAGAAGTGTAGGTGTAGTAGTTGATGTCGGTTTCAAAAGCCTTTTTGTATCTGTATGCTTTGATACCGAAAGTAGCGTCGTTGAAATCTTTCTTAGCCTTTTCTTTAAGAAGAAGGTCTTTGATTCCGTCCATCATAGCAGGATAATTTTCGCTTGCATAGTAGTTGTCAACATAGTTTCTCTGGTCTGTTGAACCTGCGAAGTTGTGTCTCAAGCCCATGGTGTGACCCATTTCGTGCTCTGCAACACCTTTATACTGCATCTTTTCAAGGACGTCGTAGATGGCGTAGATAAGTTTGTCTTCGTATTCCTTTTTGTCTACTTTACTCCAGTCTATTTTGCCGTTTTCGTCCTCTTCGATTCCCATTTCCTTGCGGATTTTTACCTGTCTTTCCTTTATGAACTGGATAATGGAACCGTCCATGAAAGATTCGTCGAAGTCAAAGTCAAGAGCCTTTGCCTGGAGATATTTTATCATTTCGGCTTCCATAGCTGCCGGTCCAGTGAACCACGGCTGCATCATTTCTTTCTGTTCGTCTGAGTAAGTCGGATTGTCAGACGGATTTTTCCACGGGAAGAGGTTCTTTTTGATTGAGTAAGGAACCATCTTTGTTTCCCATTTCGGATTTCCGATGAGGGAGTTGAAATCGAATCTGTCGTAATTTCTGGTTTTAAGTTCTTTTTCAAGGTTGAACTGTTCAAGTCTTTCTTCAAAAGTCTCTGGTTTTGCAGGCTGAACCATCGTCATAAGGTTAGACGGGCTGTAAAGTTTAGCATTGGTTGCAACTAAATTCTTTTTGGTCGAAGCTTTTGCATCGTTGTCCCAGATAACTTCCGGAGTGTGTGCATAGTCAGGATTGATGAGCTCTTTCCAGTCCCAAGCTGCCGGATCGTCTTCGGAAATAAGGACTCTTGCAAGTTCGATCGCGCGGGTGTTAGCCCATGCGAGAACAGATCCTGCAATGTTCGAACCGCCGCCCAGGCTCATACCGGTTTCAGGGTTTACGTTCCACTGAGAAACACCGAGAATACCGTATTCTGTCGGTTTGTCGACCCAGTTGATGAGAGCTGCGTACGGGTTACCGTTGTCATATTTGTGACGGAGAACCGGTTTGCCGCCTTCAACTTCACATGTTCTTTCTTCGTTAAGAACGCATGCAGCTTTTGCGGCAACATATGTAGCCGCTTTGCCGTTTTCGTCTGTTGTCGGGCAATCTTCATCTTCAGCAAAAACTTTGCAGTCCCAGCGGTCGCCTCTCCATTCAGCGAAACCTGCATTGACATAAAGTTCTGTAGCTTCATCTTTGTTTGTGTAGCAGGATGTGAAGTACATAACCTTTTCTTCGTCGTACTGGTCAGCTTCTTCCTGTTTTACACAGATTTTTGCAGCGTTTTCACGGCTTGTCGAGGAAAGGTTATAGTAGTTTTCAAAGCCGTAAAGCGATTTTCCGTCTCTGGCAGGAACATAGGATTCGACCGGGTTCTCAACCAGGACTACGATATCGTTGTTGTAGTTTGCGTCAACTTCGATGAAGTCGCCGTCCCATTTCTGGATCCATGCCTGATTGTCGGGAACGAAGCATTTTGCTTCCCAGTCAGGATATTCTTTGTCTACATTTTTTGTGTACCATTCAAGATCTCTAACCTTTACGGTCTGGCCGTCAGCGGTTTCGACATCTTTGAAGAAGTCGTTTTTATAGTTTTCAAAATACCATGCGTCGAATTCACGGGTATCGCTTCCCGGATTCATAGCCGCATATCTTGCAGCAAGCATAGCGTAGTTGTAGTCTTTCGTGATCGCGCAGTTTGCCGGAAGCATACGGCGGGGAGTCTTCGGAGACGAGGTGAAGACGATCTTCTGCTGATATTTGATCTTTTTCAGGCAGGTATTGTAGTCTTCGCCTTCTTCACATTTGAAGTTCCACTCTTTCTTTTCGTTTGCCCAAGCCATATTCCAGTAGTTTGCAAGGGTATGATAGTTGTCTTCACGGTAGCCGTGGTAGTTGTCATAGCCTCTGAAATTGTTGGTGAAGAAGCCGTATTCACGGAACATTTCATCCGGATATTCAAGAGGTCTGAAACCGTTGTCCTTTGCACCGGGAGTCCATTTGAAAGTCTTGGTTGCAAGGTCGTAGTCTCTCTTTCCGACAACGTCTCTATTGATCTTCGAGAATACGAAACGGTATGTTACAGCAGCCGGTTCGTTGCCATGGAATTCTTCAATATCTTCCCAGCTTTGGATTCCATCAAACGGTCCCCAGTAGTTGATCGGTTCAAAGTATTCGGTCGAGAAGAACTGGAACCATTCAACTTCCTTGTTGTATCTTTCCGCATCGTCAGCGATCGCAGTGTAGTCACGATACTTCTTAGGAACGATGAATGTGCCGTCGTGAGCATAGAATTCCCAGTCTGTAGCAGTCGTGAGACCTGCTTTGTAGAAAGGAGCACCCCATTCTCTTGTGAGATTGAGATATTGAAGTTCGTAGTTCGTTACACCGCTCATCGAGTTGGTTGCGAGAGAGAAGTAACGTCTTTCGTTCCACGGTCTGTCGGTGTTCGGAACGAGAACGGGAAGAGCTTCGCCTGTCGTCGGGTTCTCACTCGGAACTATGTCGTAGTGAGCTGCGATAGGATAAGCAACAATCGGGGTTTCGTTGACGTCAACGATTTCGTTGGTGTCAACAGCGGTGAGTTTGTCCCATACGTTGTAAGCGATGAGCCAATTCTCTGTGATTTTCCATTTAACAACTTTACCGCCGCTCGATTCGCCTATGAACGCATAGTCTGCGGTGTAGGGCAGATCGACGATGGTCTGACGGAAAAAGAACTCGCCTTCGAACAACCTTTTGTCGAGAGCAAGCTCGTCTGTTTTGTCAACTGCGCTTCTTTCTGTTGTGCATGATACCGCCATCATCACAGCAATGAGAGCAATAAGCAGCGACAATGCTTTTCTGGTCAAATTCATAATACAACCTCCTTAGTTAAAAACTGTATGAATAGCCAATGTTAGCAAAAACTGTCGTATATTTAGCCTTGAACGGGTAGTTCGTAGCGCCGTTCTTTACTTCAGGATCACCCGGAAGTTCCGAGAATCCTTCATAGTTTCCGTTGTCAAATTCAGGTGCGTTGGTCGCGACTCCGAGAGCAAATACAAAACCTTTGATCGTGTAGGAAGCTCTCGCGCTGAAGGAGAAAGTGTAATACCAGCTTGAATCGTCGATCGTTCCGCCTTTATCCATGTCGTCGTAATAATATTTTCCAGTGTCAAGTTTGAAATCCGAACCGAAACTGTATCCGCCGCTGAGCTGGAATCCGAAGCCTTTGTAGCCGATACCAAGCCCGAGAGTGAGGCCGATGTCGTGGTTCTGGAGATATCCCAACGGCTCGTTGGAGTATTTTTCCCATGCAGCGTCGTATTCCGCGAATGTTTTTGCATAGGAGAATCCGAACGAAAGGCCGAGCGTGACCTCTTTCGGAAGCTGGAAGTTTTTCCCGATTCCGAGATTGACGCCGAGGATCGTCCTTACATCGTAGACATCCCACAATTCTTTCGAGGTGAACGGAAGCGATACGCCGATCCCGATCGAACCGCCGACTCCGCCGGCGATCGCGAAACCTTTCGAAAGGCCGATGTTGAGCGGTGTGCCGTCGAATTTGGAAGCGGAAAGATCTTCCGTCGATTCAGAACCGTCTTCGTTCGAATAAGCGACGCTCATGCCGTAACGATAGGACTCACGCAGACCGACATCCGCCGAAATGGCGAATTCAAGAGGAAGATTGTAGGCCGCGAAAATGTTAAGAGTGTAGCCGAAGCTTTTTCTTTCTTTCGCGAAACCATGAGAGAAACCGTTGTTGATGCCGACCGTAAGAGAGGTCTTTTTTTCATCCTTTTTCTCTTCTTCGGCTTTTGCAAGTTCCTCGGATTCAGATTTGTCGTCGGCCTGAGCCGCGAGTTCCGCTTCAAGGTCGGACTGACCGTCGTCAGCCGGAGTTTCTTCCTTGGCCGGAGCTTCTTCTTTCGGCTGAGCTGCCTCTTCAGCCGGAGCTTCTTCTTTCGGCTGAGCTGCCTCTTCAGCCGGAGCCTCTTCCTTTGGCTGAGCTGCCTCTTCAGCCGGAGCTTCTTCTTTCGGCTGGGCTGCTTCTTCAGCCGGAGCTGCCTCCGCCGGTTGCTCGGCTGCTGCCGGATCGTTTTGCGGCGCTGCTTCTGCCGGGGCTTCCTGGGCAGGCGCGGCAGCATTGTCAGCCGCAGCCTCCTGCGCTGAAACCGGCAATGCGCAAATCAACAGCAGAGCAAGAAAGTAAAACTTAAAAACTTTCAATGTCTCCTCCTTTAATATGAGCAAGTTTCCATTGTCCACAAAAAAACGCACTAAAATAGTTAAAACACAAACCAATGTCAAATGAAAAAGAACAAATTTGCGCGCTACAAACGAAGCAAAAAGGCAACCACACTTTTTTCAATAATCATATCAACTATTTATGCGAAAATGTTTTTCACTCTCTGGCTATTTCTTCGACAAGGTTCGTTCTGTAGATTTTTATCATTGCCGCGGTCGAAAGGAAAATTCCGGCTGCCAGTGTCAGGATGATTCCGCGGATTTCCACTTCTGTGAAGAAAAAAGGCTCGAGGTTTATCCCGAGTTCGAAGTCGATCGCCGGTTTGCAGAAGGCGAGAAGCGCGTGCCCGCCTAGAGTTCCGATGACAATCCCGGCTATCGAGATAATGAACAGCTCGAGAAAAATCATCAATGAAATCGGGAATCTTCCTATCCCAAGAGTTCGCATGAGCGCCATTTCCCGCTTCCTTTCGTTTATCGAAGTCAGTATCGTCACAAAAACCAGAATCATTACCAGAAAAAGTGTTCCGTAGCTGAAAAATCCCGCCGCTTTTTCCGCCTTGTTCATGTAGGTCAGAAGTTTTCTCACCGTTCTTCCGGTGTCAGTCGCGCTGGTAAAGCCGTTTTCCGAATATTCCCGCTCAAGTGCCGCTGTAAAAACAGGATTTTTTGTCTTAACGAGAACAGCCGTGATTTTTCTCTCTGCATGATGCTTGTTCCCAACCTCCACACACATGTCATGGACACAGTGCATTTCGGCGGTTTCATGGTGATGTTCGTGTTCTTCATTTTCTCCGTGATGATGACTGTATTTGTGGATATCCCAGACGCTTTTCAGATTTGTGAAAATCGCGAAATCTTCCGGTCCGTTCACCGCCTTCATAACAGCGCAGACAGTGTATTCAAAGTCGTGCATGTGTGCCTCTTCGTCGCCAACGCTTCCGTGGCTTCCGAAGAATGTATCGCCGACTTTCATTTCATATCTTGCCGCGGTTTTTGCTCCAAGAACGGCGCATTTTCTGCCGTTTTCACCGAAAATATCGTGAGCTTCAATGTCATCGCCGATTTCGGAAAATCCTCTTGCGATCTCGTTGATATAAGCGCTTTCGACACCCGTTATCGGCACTCCTTGATAGCTGTCGGAGCGCGCGATCGGAAAAACCGCAGAGACTCTTTCGTCTTTCGCAAGTTTTTCGGCGACTTCATAGTCAAGCGTTCCTGACGGTTTGTCGGTATTGAAAAGTGTCGACATCACGAGTGTCGTGTCGCTTGCTCCGGCCGGACCTACGACAAGCGGAAACGAAAGCGACGAGTTCACCGCGGTCGCCGCAAGCCCGAACGAGATGCAGCCTATCGCGGCAAGAAAGGCAAAAGCGGCCGAAATCGCGAAAATGCTTGTGAAAACCGAGAATTTACGGTGACTTATGCTGTGAAAAACCGCTTTTAGAATGAAAACATACTTCATGACAGCGCCCCCGTTTCCAGATTGAAATCAATGTCGGGGCGGATGTCGTCAAAAATCGGGTCGTGCGAAGTCAGAACGAGAGTCGTTCCGTTTTTATTGAGTTTGAGAAGGGTGTTTTTGACAAGTTCCGACGAGTTTTTGTCAAGGCTGGCAGTCGGTTCGTCCGCAAGAATTATTTTCGGGTCGGCAAAAAGGACTCTCGCGATCGCGACGCGCTGTTTCTGACCTACGGAAAGATGATACGGTTTTTGTGCGGCGAAACTTTCCATCCCTACTTTTTGTAATGAAATCAGCGCTTTTTCTTTGAAATCCTGCGGCAGTCTTCCGGCAAACGCAAGCGGTGCGTAGACATTTTCAATGACCGAAAAAGGGGAGAGCAGATTGAAAGTCTGGAAAATGTATCCGATGTTTTCGGCGCGGAAACGGTCTTTTTCACCCTCTTTCAGACGAGTGACATCAGTTCCTCCGAAGAAAACCGAACCGGAATCGGGCTTTGTCAGAGCCGACAGAACATTCATGAAAGTAGTTTTGCCGCTTCCGCTTGCCCCTGAAAGACGCAGGACCGCTCCGGCAGGGAGGTTGAAAGTGACATTTTCAAAAATTATTGCTTTTTTCCCGTTTGGATCAAAGAACGATTTTGTCAGATTTTTAACTGAAACGGTGTCGGATCCTGCCATTTTAATTCAGAATTTCTATGTCTTTTACAAGTATGCTGTTGAGAAAAGTCTGCCCGTTTATTGTTTCGGGGCCGAAGAAAAAACGCCCAGTCACTTTGACGAGAAGGACCTGTTTGAAAAGTTTTTCCCGGTCAAACTCGAACGGTTTTTCGCCGGCATCCTTGTAGGTGTATACGATGTCGCCGAGTGTCGGAGGGTTGCAGAAAACGCAGCCTTTGAGGACGATCGCCGGATTCGAAAGCCAGAAAGAGGAGAACTTTCCGTTTTCCGGAATTTTGTCGAACGGCATAACTGCACCGACCATCACGACGATCGAGCCGTTCATCGCGTCAAGAACTTCTTCAGGCAGTTTTTCCTTTAATCTAAAGTAGGTATAGACCTTTTTTAGGCTTTTGAACTCGACCGGCCGCGGCGGCATGTCATAATCGGGCTCGTTGATTTTGTATTTTCCGTGCGTCATTTCGTTGCGGTTGAGTTTGTCGGAATGGTGCAGAACCGAGCCTCTGCCGTGCTCGCGGAAGCTGTCGGCAACCGATGCGTTTGCCTCTTTCATTTTTTCATCAGGCGTTTTTTCTGGCTCTTCCGGAGCTTTTTCCTGGATCTGATTTTTTGGTTTAAGCTGCGGCGGCAGAGTCGTTCTTGCTTTGGAAACCTGTTTTTCTGCAGGCTCGTCTTTTGAACAAGAAATCATGCAAGTCGTTAAAAATACAAAGGAAAAAAGTATTGTGAAAAAATTTTTCATCTTTGACCGTCCGGTTTTTTCAACATTTCGTTTATCGCGTTTGCCGCGGTTTTGCCGTTCGCCATCGCAAGAATGACAGTCGATGCACCGCTTACTGCATCACCGCCGGCATAAACGCGCGGAATGTTTGTGGCACAGGTTGCCGGATTGACGACGATGCAGCCTTTTTTATTGAGTTCAAGTTCTTTGCAGTTGCTCGTCAGAGTCGGGTTGGGGCTTGTTCCTGTCGCGAAAATGACTACTTCGCTATCTATTTCGACAGTTTCGTCTGTTTCAAAAATTCTGCTTCTGCCGCCTTCAGGGTCGTTTTCCGCCCGCATTTTCTTGAAAATCGTCGATTTGGCGCGTCCGTTGTCGCCTTCGACGATCTCGACCGGCGAAATCAGGAACATCGTTTCGATCCCTTCTTCCCTGGCATGGACAAGCTCCTCACGGCGCACCGGCATGTCGGCCTCGAGCCTGCGGTAAGCCACGATGACGCGTTCGCTTCCAAGACGCAAAGCAGTTCTCGCCGCATCCATCGCGACATTTCCGCCGCCGACGACGATCGTCGTTTTACCGACCGAGATCGGAGTTTTGCTCCACAGTTTTCCTGCATGCATCAGATTTGCGCGGGTCAGGTATTCGTTTGCCGAGTAGACTCCGGGAAGATCTTCGCCGGGTATCTCTGGGAAAAACGGCACGCCTGCACCTGTTCCTATGTATAATGCATCAAATTCATCGAGGATTTCGTCGACAGAAATCGTTTTGCCGATGATCGTGTTCATTCTGAATTCGACACCGTACTGCTTCAAAATCTTGATCTCCTCGGCTACTATTTTGCGCGGCAGCCTGAACGCCGGAATTCCGTAGGCAAGAACTCCGCCCGGTTCGTGCAGAGCCTCGAAGACTGTCACTTTATGGCCGTACAGAGCCGACTGGTATGCACAGGAAAGCCCGCCGGGACCGCTTCCGGCGATCGCGATTTTTTTCCCGCTTGAAGAATCGATTTCCGGCCGAGGCAGTTCGTTCGAGAAGTTGTCGGCGAGAAATCGCTCGATATTTCCGATAGATACAGGCGAATTGACTTTCCCCATCGTGCAGTTTTTCTGACACTGGCTTTCCTGAGGACAGACTCTTCCGCAGACCGCCGGAAGTGAATTGTCATGACGAATGACCTGCAGTGCCTCGACGAAACGCCTTTCTGCAGTGAGCGCCATGACCTTCGGAATGTCAATGTTTACCGGGCAGTCCTTGACACACGGCGGATTTTTGCAGTTCAGGCACCGCCATGCCTCGAGAATTGCCGAATCCTCGCCGTAACCGACCGGGACCTCGTCGAAAGTATGCTTTCTGAAGCCCGGATCGAGCGTCGGCATTATCTGAGCCGGAATTTTGATTTTGTCTGCCGGTTTCATGTTTTTCTCCTAAAAAACAGCAACGGGAACGCTATTTAGCATTTTTGCGGGATATTTGAAAGTTTTTTCCAATAAAACATATGGGAACGGGTGACCGAAACGGCAAGATTCCATAAGCCTTGCCGAAGGGAATGGCCCAGCGTGGTGTTCCGTCTTCGACATATCAAAAAGGGAATGTGAGGGAAATCAAGATATTTACTCAATTTTTGAAAAGATTTGATTATCCAATCCGTAATTGTCTTCAAATTATATTATAATCTCCCAAAATCCGCCTTTGTCCGGTCCGACACGGCGGAGATATTTGCCTCGCATTGCTTCAATATTGCGATAAACCGATGTTTCGCTGAGTCCTGTTTCTTTCGCTATATCCGATCTGGAAATGTAAGGATCGTCTGTGATTAAACGCAGTATCTTGATTTTATTTTCACTCAGTTTTGCGCCATTCAACTTGGCTTTTTCTATGATGTCGTCTATTAATCTCTGACGTTTTTCTGGTAACTTTTCTGGTAACCCTTGCGGTTTTGAATTTCCTTGATGGTTTGTGGTTTCAGCGCACTCATTTCCGTCTCCTTTGAAATAGGTGTCAAACTTATGCCTAAGGCTTTCTTTGTCTTTGCCAGTCAAAACCAATATTTTTTTTAGCGATAGTTTTTGTTAAGTCAATAAAAATCTAATTTTGAAAAATTTGTTTGTGGATTTGTGGAAATCTCTGACACTACGAGAAATAATAGGCAATAGGCAAATTGACCGCCATGACGGTCGAATTAGAAATCTCGTTTTGAAAAATCATCCAATAAAATTAAGTATTTCTTGTTTGGAAAGAGGACTAGTGAGGGCGGTTTATTCGTGATTTAACGCGGTGTTGAAATCGCGGAAGTCCTTGACAGCGAAGGATGGCTCCACACCGGTGATCTGGGCAGAATCGACAAAGACAGATTCCTCTTCATCTGCGGCAGACTGAAAAACATGATTCTTTCAGCTTCAGGGCAGAACATCTATCCCGAAGAGATCGAACTCAAGATCAACTATATGCCTTTCGTTTCCGAATCGCTCGTTCTCGATGCCGGCAAAGGAAAACTGGTCGCCTTCGTCTACCCCGATTACGACAAGATGAAAGCTGAAAACGTCACGGAAGAGCAGCTTGCCGAAATCATGCAGCAGAACCGCGCCGAACTTAACGAAACGCTTCCGGCATACGCAAAAGTTTCGAAAATCAGAATCCATCCCGAAGAATTCCAGAAAACTTCGACCAAAAAGATAAAAAGAACTCTTTACACCCACCTTGTCGACAAGAAGAAAGGATTCCGGAAACACTGAGACAAAACTTGAACTATTTGTGGAAAATTTATAATCGCTGCGCTTGATTTCACTTCCATGGAAGTGCGGTATTTAAAAAATAAGGAGGTCAAAGTCATGAAAGTATTCATTAGTTGGTCTGGAGACACAAGTTTGAAAGTTGCCCAGCAGCTGAGAGAGTGGCTACCATGCGTTATTAATTCTATTGAGCCATATGTATCTTCTGAAGATGTGGACAAAGGTGCAAGGTGGAGCAGTGATATTGCTAACGAGCTTGCCAACTCAAATTTTGGAATTTTATGTGTTACAAAAGATAACCTTACGGAACCTTGGCTTTGTTTCGAAGCAGGTGCACTATCAAAAGCAATGGATAAATCTTATGTAATTCCATTTCTTTTTAATATTAAACCTTCTGAACTTCAAGGACCAATTCTGCAATTCCAAGCAACAACGTTTAAAGAAGATGAGATCAAGAAAATGGTTCAGACACTCAACAAAGTATGCGGTCAAAATGGAATAAGCGATAATCTACTTGATAATTCTTTTAATCGTTTGTATCCAACATTAGAAGAAAAGCTAAAAGAGCTCTTGAACAGTATTTCTTCGGACACAAAAGACCCAAATGTAGAGAAAAAACAACATTCACCACAACAAAAAATGTTAGAAGAAATACTTGAACTATCAGGAGACAATCAAAAACTTTTGCGAATCAAGGATATGGAACTATTGGTAAAAGAATCGCTTGACGAGTTTTACAAACAAAACAAACCCTATGAGCAGAGAAAAAGAATACTTCTTGATCCTTTCTTTTTAGACGAGCTAATGCACTTTGACTTTGCTCGTCATAATTCATATGGCTTTTTGATTGCGCTAAGTCTCTTCAAAGAGGATTTTCCATGGATCTATGATATGGGTAAAGAGCTAATAGACACTTTAAAAAACAGTAAAAATTCCAAAGAAAAAGCGATTGCCATACGTAACTTTAAAGAAATGATTGACTTCACTTCCAGCCATCCAATAATGCATAGATTGTTTAGGTCTAAGGATTTTATGTTTATAGAAAAAAATTTACCATATTTACTACGCTTTCTCGACAATATTGTAGAATCCACTATTTGATCCGAGAATTTCACCAATTCTAAGAAGCCACACCATCAATACACAAAGAAAAAAGGAAATCAAAATAAAAAAGAGGGCCCTAAGGCCCCCTTCTGAAACAAAATCAGATCTTTCCGGTTAGCCGGTCATCATGATCCCGCCGACGAGAGCGAAAAGTGCGAACGACTCAACGATGCCGGGTGCCGCGAAGCTCATACCGAAAACGGATGGTTTCTTGGAAACTGCAAGGATTGCGCTGGAGCAGGCTTTGCCCTGGAAAATTGCGATTTCTTGGCAAAATGTTGAAAAATAAAGGACTAAACGATGTATATTTCCCAAAATCAAAAAAATATTGAAAATGGGAAATAAGTTTAATATTATGTGATGAATAGGAGGTGAGTCATGAAATTGATAAACCGGGATTTTTATCTGAACAAGCTGTTCGGAGTTGTAGGAACACCGGATATAAAGGTTATTGTCGGCATCAGGCGAAGCGGAAAATCGAAACTTCTTGAAGATTTTATACATCAGATTCAGATGCGTAATCCGGATGCGAACATTATTCACATCAATTACAATTTGCCCGAATATGATCATCTGCTGAATTATCGGAATTTATACGATTACATACGCAGCAAGTATGCGGAAGGAAAAGACAATTTCGTTATGATCGATGAGATCCAGATGTGTGACGGATTTGAAAAAGCTGTAAACTGGCTTCATGCGTCGGAGCAATATGACATTTACATTACAGGGTCTAATGCATTTCTGCTGAGTTCTGATCTCGCAACACTTTTTACAGGACGCACTTTCGAGATAAAGGTGTTTCCGTTTTCTTTTGCTGAATTTGTAAAATACTATGAAATCAATGACTTGCGTTCAGCATTTGACCGGTTTCTGACTGAAGGTGGAATGTCAGGTTCATATCTTTACGACAATCATAGAGACAAATATGATTATGTCGCTGAAATTTTTGACACTCTGATCGTTCGCGACATAAGGCAGAAGTACAAGATAAGAAGCACCGTGCTGCTCAATAAAATTGCGGATTATCTTATGGACAATGTGTCAAATCTCTCATCAGCCAGAAATATAGCCGATACTCTTACTGGAAAAAAAGAGAATATAAATCATAAGACAGTTGCGTCGTATCTGCAGTATTTATGCAATGCCTTCGCGTTTTACAAGGTAAGAAGATATGATATCCGCGGCAAAAAATATCTCGCTTCGAACGAAAAATATTATCTCAGCGACCACACTTTCCGCTATGCAAAACTCGGAATCAAAAACATGGATTACGGCAGAGTTATTGAAAATATTGTGGCCATAGAGCTGATGCGCCGCGGTTACGAAGTCTATGCCGGAGTGCTTTACGAAAAGGAGATAGATTTTGTCGCTCTCAGAAGAAATGAAAAAATCTATATTCAAGTCTCGGACAATATCTCGGAAGAAAGCACTTTTAAACGGGAAACAGGCCCTCTGCTCAAAATCAAGGACGGCTATCCAAAACTCTTACTGGCGAGAACAGGTCACGATACGACAGATTATGAAGGAATAAAAATCGTCGATATCGCACAATGGCTTATTGAAATTGCCTGACAATGAAATTTACAAACCGCTGATTGAAAATCTCTCGGAAAATCAGAATCTTGTTTTGTGAAACTTCCAACTCACTTGGCTCCCACTCAGGGGGAGCTGTCGATTGCTGAGCTTGTCGAAGCAACGGCTGAGAGGGCAAATTCAGCACGCGGGACAGACGCGCTCCAAGGTCAAAAAAAGAGGGTCCGAAGACCCCCTTCAAAAACGATTCCCAAGTCAGCTAGGAAGCCATCATGATTCCGCCGACGAGAGCGAAAAGTGCGAACGACTCAACGATACCGGGAGCCGCGAAGCTCATACCGAAAACAGACGGTTTCTTGGAAACTGCGAGAATTGCGCTGGAGCAAGCTTTGCCCTGGAAAATCGCGCTGACCATGAATGCAAGGCCGCAAGCGAGTCCGATTCCGAAGATCGCGAAATCGTTTTCTGCTTTAAGTGCGCCCTGAAGGATGATCATGAGTGCAAATCCGTAAATCGACTGAGACGCAGGCATTGCGGAAAGTGCTACGAATTTTGCGTGGCCTTCTTCAACTTTCGCCATTGCGCCGTGCGATGTCATACCTGCAAG
>DBYC01000052.1 GCA_002310035.1 bacterium UBP6_UBA1196 | reverse complement strand
ACCTTAATTCTTTATCTCTTTCAGCAAAAACTTGAGTGTAGAAATATTTGCTCTGTTGTAGACATCTGTTCCGCCGCCGACTCTTGTTTCTTTGCCGTCGCCTCTGCATTCCTCAGGGAAATATTCGCCATCCAAATAAAAATACGGTTCAAAATGCTTGAAATAAGACATGTTGAAAGCATCTTTTATTTCGACCTTATAGGTTTTGCTGCTGAGTAGATCAACGCTGACGAACGAAGATTCGCCCCATCTGTTCCAGTCTCCATGGCAATTATCAAGTAATCCCAAATGTGGCATAAAGACCATTTTTTCCAAAACAACATTGTTGCTTTCGTCAGTGATTTTAACTATTTTGTTGCATGAAGTGATTCCTGTGTCTATCGGGCGGCCGCTGCCGTATTCCAAAGAGACGAGATATGTTCCGCTATCCTTTGGTTTGATATTTGAAACGGAAAGAACTTCATCCTGTCTTCCCCAGTCGCCGAAATGGGGCCTGCCGTGGTATAACTCACTGTTTGAATCCGTGACATTCGGAGTCTGGTCAAAAGAGGATGCTGTGAACTCCCATTTTGCCCGTTTGTCGTTTTCGCCCCAGTAGCAGGCGGGATCCGAGTGATGGCTTTCCCAACCTTCAGAATTTACTGCCGCGACACTGTAACAGTATGATTTTGTTGAGAAACCTGCTGAAGAACTTATGTCGCCCCACGAAAGTTTGTTCGAATCGCTGTCGTATGAAAATTCGCTCGAGTTCTTAGAGAGATTTTTTATTTTTTCGCCGTCACGGTAAATGTTGTAGTATTCGGCATCATCGGAAGGAGTGAATGAAACCGTCAGTTTTTTTCCGTCCGTTACCGAAACATTTTCGACACCGCGCGGCGCATAGCACTTGTTCGGATTTGCGCTGCAGTCGACAAGGTTGACTGTTCCCGATTCGTCCGAAAGTTTAAGCTCCATTTCGATCGTATTGTTTTCCGCAAAATCAGATACTGCAAGAGGCGCTGTTTTTTCTACTCCGTTAAGTTTCAGCGATTTGAGAACGTAAAAACCGGATGTTTCAGAGTTTTTCTCAGGAAGTTTGATCTTGAGTTCGATCGTTTTTCCTTTGAATTTCAGGCCTTTAAGGACAAATTCGCTGCTTCCTGCAAAGAAAGTGTTTCTCAGATTTACCGGAAATTTCGGCGAGAACCAGAGTGTTCCCAAAGTCTGCTCTCTGCCGAAAACAGAGTCGAGGACCATCGAAATAAATCCGCCTACGCTCCAGAGCTGGCGCCTTGAATTTACGACAGGACCGCTGAGTTCCGGGAACATCGTGTCATGGTAATCTGGCGAAAGCGTCGTAAATTCAAAATTCTCCATGTTCGAAAGGTTGAAAGCGGCTCCGCGGACCAAACTCATGAATGCGTTTTCATAGAATTTGTCGTTCCCTGCTTTGGCCGCGGCACGGAGAGCGTAAGAAGTAACGAAAGGCCAAATCGCGCGGTTGTGATAGATTTTTCTCTGCGGCTCCTGCGGGAAAATTACTGCAGGACCTGCTTCGGTAACCGGATATTCTTCGAGGATCGAAGCGGCTTCAGTGCTATTGGCAATTCCCGAAAGAATAAGAAGCGAAAGTCCCAAAAGATCTCTTTTGTCAACGGCTGACTCATCAAGAAATGTGGTTTTCATCGTTGAAAAAGTCTTGCTGTCAGACAAATAAAACTTTGATTTTATTGCGTTTTTTAATTCATCGGCCTGAGACGCGAAATTCGCGGCTTCACTTGTTTTGCCTTTTTCGCCTGCAAGTTCCGAAGCGGTTTTCAGCGCGATATAGTGAAGAACATTCGTCGAAAGTGTCTTTGACATTCCGATGTGTTTTGTATTGTTTGCAGTCCAGAGCGGATAAGTCTGCTCACGCCAGTCAAGGAAAGACTGCTCGCCGCGGTAAAGACCGTCTTCAGAATCATAAATATGAAGTCTGTCGGCTTCCAAAGTGTTCTTTATCGCTTCGTAAGAATCTGACAGAAAGCTGTTATAGTCGCTTCCTTCAAGGTTTTTGAGCGTCTCCATTGCTCCTAGAGCCCAGACGACGCGGTCTGTGCTGACAGGCCACGAACCTCCGGAACCGGTATCCTGGACTATCTGCATATTTCCGCCAGCGTTTTTGCGTTCTGAAATTTTGAATTTAAGAGAATTTTTTGATTTCTGCGGCTTAAGGAAAGCAATTCCCGAGTGTACCGCGTAAGCTGTATCTCGCGTCCAGACATAATGCCAGTTTTCGCCCGTTTCGAAGCAGTCGCAGTCAACAGGATTTTCGTTGTTCATGCTGTAATCTTTAATTGCTGTAACTTTATTTTGGTCAAGTTCCGTTACCGCCAAAGCAAAAAGTGCGTCGAACATTGTGTTTCCGCTGCGGAGACGTGGGCTTCCGGCACTTTCGCTTACCGTTCTCTGCTTTGATTCAGGATAGTTTTCGCGAAGATCCGCATTTGTAGTCAGAGTGTATGTCCTGAGTTCGTCACCGGAAACTGAAACCTCTCCTTTTTTGCCGTCCCATTCGACAGTTGACGTTCCGGGAACTTCCTGAGAACCTGTGTCACTGTCGTCATCCGGCGTTGTGTCGCCGTCGGTCATGCCTGTATCAGCGCCTGAATCAGGGTTAGTGTCGCCTGAGTCGGGATTGGTGTCGCCTGAATCAGGGTTAGTGTCGCCTGAGTCGGGATCGGTGTCGCCTGAATCAGGGTTGGTGTCACCTGAATCAGAGTTAGTGTCGCCTGAGTCAGGGTTGGTGTCTGTTGAATCAGTATCAGCCGCGCTGCCGTCTTCATCTGTTACAGTGCCATCCGAATCGGGGCTTTCATTGTTTGAGCCGCCGCAGCCGAACAGAAAAAGCGCGGTGATCATGAGCAAGAAAAGTTTTTTCATGGTTTCCTCATTTATTGCCGTTGATAAAAAAATTGAAATTGAAACTGTTGTTTTCGCTGCCGCTTTCGTTTGTTCCAAAGGAATCCTTCACGGTAAAGACGAGCACGATGACAAAAATCAGAATTCCTGCAAAAATATATGTTCTTTTAAGAAAAATTCCTGACAAAATAAAAATGAGCGCAAGGGCTGAATAGAGCTGAACACCTTGGGCTCCGTTCAGCACAAATGCTGAAACAGCTAATAATATCAGCAGGCTGATGATGTTCCAGCAGATGACCCTACGCTTTTTGCTTTTTTCCTGTGTCATTTTTTTTACCTATTTCAGCCACAAGTTTCATATTGAGTTCCCTTATGCGTCCGGTGAGAACCTTGATTACTCCCAAAGCGACTTCCTCGCGCTGTTTCAGAATTTCAAGAAAATCGTCGCTTTCCATTTTAAGGACAAGAACATCGTCTTTCGCGATTATGTCCGCGCTTCTCGGCTGACTGTCGATCAAGGCCATTTCGCCGAATCCTTCGCCTTTTTTCATAACAGCGACGACATTGCCGCCCGCAACGACTTCGACTTCACCCTGTACGATCATAAAAAGCTCTTTCCCGAGATCACCTTCATTTACTATATACTGTCCTTTTTCGAAAGTCTCCTCTTCGAGAAGAGTTGCAATATCTGCAAGCACTTCGCCCGGGATCCCATGGAAAAGTTCTATGTTTTTAAGAGCCAAGACCCTTTCAACCCGTGTAAGCATCATCCCTCCTGCGTTTTCGTTTTCAAAACGGAACGCGAATATCTGCGGAGATAATCGTCGCTGTCGTTCAAAATGCAGTCAGCATCGTCATCAGTAATTCTTATATTCAAAAAATTCATTGCGTAAAGAGCCGATTCCCTGACCAGAGGACTCGGATCATACAGAAACATCGCTATTTTGTCGTAAAAATCCATTATATGTTCGTGAGCGACAGCGTAAAGCGTGACAGAACGGACCCATTCAGAATCATCTGTCATAAAAATTTCAATGATATCTGACACTTCCATTTTTCTAACATTAAAAAAGGCAAAGCCAAGATCAAGCTTTTCATCATCGTTTCGGCTCTCTATCAGGGGAACGATGATAGGTCTGATTTCTTTGTCAACGATCGTGTCGACGATTTCGAGGGCGTTAGCTCGTTGTATTGCGGAAACCGATTTCCTTGTCAGATTGAAATAGATGCTGTCGAAAAGGGAATTGCCGTACATTAGCGAAAGTATTGAGAAAATACGCTGGTAACACTTGCTGAGTTTTGATTCAGTGACATCGTAGAGAAAATCTGACGCGAAATTCCGTTTTATTTGAACCGAGAAGTAAAGAGTCTGGAAATATTGATAGATCTCTTTAAAAAGCAGTGTGTGGAGCTCGTTTTTGTCCAAAGTGGCCTTTTCTGTTCTGGCAAGAATTTTCTTCATGCTTTCCAGGACTGTGTTGCGCAGTTCGTCACTGGCGTTTTCGAGCGAGCAGGCGAGAAGTTTGAATGATTCCGGCGTGCGGATGTCGCCCAGCATTTTGGCAACTTCATTTTTCAGACGGAAACTTTCAAGCCTGTTTGAAAGAATATCCGCCGCGGGTGCAAGGATCTTTTCGCCAAGTTTCGAAAGGACTTTAGCTGCGTCGAAACTGACCTCTTTGTCGAAAAGAATGTAAAAAAGTTTAGGAATGAAGACATTCGAATCTATTTTTGCGGTTGCTTTTACGGCTTCACGGCGGACATTCGGATTCGGATCGTTCAGAAGCACGAACAGCTGCTGGTCCATGTTTTTCTGCCCGATTTCGCCGAGAATATAGGCCGCGGCAGCTCTGTCGGCAGCATTTTCCGATTCAAGAAAAGCCTTGAGATGCGAACCGGCCGCCATTGCTCCGCTCACACCTGCATATTTTATAAGTGCGATGACTGCGGCTTCACGGATAGAGATTTTGTCGTTTTCAAGAAACGGCAAAATGTATTTTACCGATTTTTCAGTCTGGATGTAACCGTATGTAAGAATCGCTTCACGGAGTACATCTTCGTCTGGATAATTAAACAATTTTAGTATGTTGTAAGTGTTGTAACGGCTTTCGGTGTTGCGCATCAGGGCGAGGATCCGGACTTTTATTTTAGGGGATGCTTTTGAAAGAAGCGCAACGAATTCCCGCCCGAGAACTGTATTTCCCGAACTCGCCACCATGTCAATAGCCATAGAAAGGTCGTCGTCGCTGCCGCTTTCGACCGCATTATGTACAATGCTCTGGAGAACATTGGGCTGCATGGTCAGCTGGTTCGTGCCTAAGCGTTTTTTTCTGATGTTGTCGATGAGGACGGAAAGATAGCGGTTTCTGATCCCGACAATCGTCGCAAGCCAAAGAATACCTACAATCGTGACGATCCACGAGATCAGCCTGACATCTGAAGAGACGCTTCCCGTCTTTCCGAGATAGCTGACGGCGAGAAGGATAAAGCCCGAAACACCGATGAATATCGGTTTGACCATGCCGTCAACGACAGCTTTTGCGCGGCTTTTTATTTTGGGGTCAAGCGGAATGTAGAGAAGCTGGACCGCTGCGTCGTTTACGGTGTATCTGAATGCGCTGTCGCCTGCTTTCGCCATTGTTATGGCTACAAGCGGTGCCGCCAGACCGAATATTCTGAGTTCGGGCGGAACGGCAATGAAAAATACCGAGCTCAAAGTCAGAACGGCAGGCAGAATGCCGAGACTCAAAAAAATGCTGAACTTTAAAAGGCGGGAAGTGGCGGCAAGCTGGAAAAAAAGTGAGAAGACACCGCCGAAAATCAGATAAATGTAGCCGAAATAAGCCGCCAGTTTCTGCGGATCAGAGGCAAATTCGTCGGAAGCGACGATTTTGAACTGATAGTCCACAAGTGTTACGACGACATATATCAAAGCTGCCATCGCCGCGATGTATCTGACATAAGGCGTTTTCAGAACGCCGATTCTGGCAGCGGTTTTCCGGGCCTGTTTCTGTGCGATATTTGCAGGAACCACTCCTCTCTGAAGGCGGTTACGGTATTCTGTCCCCATAAAACGGACTATTGCGACGCAGAGACTCATACAGAAAGCGTTTATGAAAAGAAGATACTGGACTTTCTCCAATAGTGCCGCGAGCTTGCCGACTGTGCCGCCTACAACGAGACTCGCAATGATTCCTCCGCACCCGACAAAACCGATGACTCTCTTGGCTTCCCTAGAATCAAGCAGTTCGTTGGTGAATGACCAGAACTGGAACATCACGAAAGCTCCCAGCAGTTCAATGAAAATGTAAAGTGACGGGAAAGCAGGGGAAAATTCATTGTTTATCAGCATGATAAATGCAAGGGTCAGAAAAATTCCGATCGAAAAAGTCGCATTTATCAGCTTGTCCAGCCTGTAGAAAGAGCTCTTTTTAGTGTATATGAATGTTGCGGCGGAGACCAGGACCGCAACTCCGATATACATGGATGAAAGCATGAAACGGTCGCCTTTATATTTGTTCAGAAAAAGGGTGTCGCGGACGATCCTGCCCATGATCATAATGGAAGTTGCAAGAAAATTGTATGCAAACAGCAGTGCCGCGCGTTTTGCTTCGTCTGAATTGATTCTGTCAATAAATGCGGAAAATCTGCTCATTTTCACTCTGAAAAATTGTTCTGCTTCATTGCTTCGAAAATCACGGATGTTGCCGCGCTGGCAAGGTTCAGGCTGCGCACCCTTCCGTCAAGCATCGGCAGGAAACGGGTCTGGGAGGCGTATTTCCCGAGAATTTCATCGCCTAAACCGGCCGATTCGCACCCGAAAACAAGAAAATCGCCGTTTTTGTATGCGACTTTGTCGTATCTGACAACTCCTTTCTGCGAGAAAAAGTGCATTTTCGAAGTGTCGTTCGCCGCGAAGAAATCTTCTTTCGACTCCCATTCCGTGATTTCCACAAATTTCCAGTAATCGACGCCGGCCCTTTTTACAGCCGCAGTGTCCAGCCTGAATCCGTAAGGTTTTACGAGGTGAAGCCTGCATTTCTGGGAAAGCACGGTGCGTGCGATATTGCCTGTATTCTGCGGAATTTCCGGATTTATGAGAACAACTTCGAACATGACTTCTCAATAAAAACATCAAAAACGCTATATTATAGTGTTTTTCTTATTAAAAACAATTTTTGGAAAGGGAATTTCCGATCTCGTTTTTGACAAAATCATACATTTCAGGATTCGAGGCGATTATCGTTTTGCCCAGAATGTAGTTGCTCCCGCCGGAAAACTCTGTGACGATTCCGCCCGCTTCCTTTACGATCAGCGAACCCGCCGCGACATCCCACGGAGAAAGTCCTGCCTCGTAGAAAAACGCGAATTTTCCGCATGCTGTATAAACCAGATCCGTGACAGCCGAGCCGAGCCTCCTCATCGCACGCGTCTTCTGGACCATGCTGCAGAAAACAGGCAAAGTTCCGGTTCCGCCATGCTGCGTTATGTCAGCAAAACCTGTTGCACCGACGCAGTTTATCGCTGTATTTTCGATGCTGACACTGATTTTTTTGCCGTTGAGAAAAGCTCCGAGTCCTTTTCCGGCCGAAAACATCTCGTTTGTTACAGGAAGAAAGCAAACGGCCAGATCGACTTGACTGCCGTCGTAGTGTGCGATCGAAATCGCAAAAGGGGCTATTCCTGCGACGAAATTGGTCGTTCCGTCGATCGGATCGACTATCCAGCAAGGCTTGGAAAGTGAAGTCCCTGGATTGAACTCTTCGCTTAAGAATTCGATGTCGTCAACGGCTTTCAGCGATTCAAGAAGCATTTTCTCGACGGTAGTATCGGCTTCAGAAACCAGATCACACTTCGATTTAAAAGATTTTTTGAGTTCGGGCAAACAAAAGAATTTTTTTGCGGTTTCACCTGCTTTTTCAGCGATTCCGATGACTTGAGACAGTCTGTCAGAGTGAATGTTCACGCAACTTTTCCTCGGAATTGAGAATTACGCCGTGAAGATAGGAATTTTCCTCCGCCGAGAGATTTCCTTTCGTTTTTTCCTCGAGCATTTTGAGAAGCCCGATGTTGAATTTCGCGATTTCAAGATTTTCGTTCATGCCGCCGACACCTTTGACTTTTATTTCGCCGAGATTCAGCAGGACTGCCGAATAAACCGACGAGACAAGGCTTTCAAACGACGGACTGACTATTGACGAAAGCTCGTTTTTTGCTTCGTTATCCATTTTTTCGCCTAATAATTTCTTTTGATTCCGGCTTCTTTGATGAGCGCGTCTTCGTCGACAGTGTCGTATTCGCTGCACTCTTCAAGGCTGTCGAGATATTTTTTATATTCTTCCTCAGTGATCTCACCGCTTTTGAGCTTTCTTTCGATTGTTCTGGTATCGATTTCAGAAAAATTCATCTTTTTTTCCTCCTTATCCATTTTATCCTCCGCGGTTATTGAAAGTTGATATCCAAAGTAGCGCCGTCGCTTTTTCCGTTTCCGCCGCAATATTCCTTGCACAGGAAATGACCACCGACCAGACCGCCTGCAACGACAACACCGACGATAGTCCAGAGCCACCATTCTTTGTAGACGGGCTTCTTTTCAGCGGATGCCTTGTCGTCGTCTTTTGCGTCGGGAGCTTTGTCGGAAACGATCATGTCAAGCTCTTCCATCATGGCATCGGAAATAGGTTTGAATTCGTAAGGATCTTCAATGAGAGCTCTGTTGAACTGCTGGAGCGAAACGGATGATGCTGCCGCGCCTTTTTCGGGAGCATCGAAAACTGCCTCCGATTTTTTGTATTTGTTCAGTTTTCTGTCGATCATATATCCTTTGTATGTAAGCCTTTCGTCCGATCCGATCTTAGCCTGGACGACGAGAACATTGTCAAGGCTGAAATCTCTTGCCATATCAACTGCTTTGGTGAGCATTGAAGCTCCGCCGAAATCGGAAATCATGGTTTTTTCCGCATCGCGGAAAGAAGACGGTATCTCTTCAGATTTTTTGATGTTTCCGCTGATTGAAGCGGTTTTGTCGGCGCGGACTGAAACAACGCCGCCGGCATCGCCGTAGCCGTTCTTGTGGATGCGGTAATAATGCTTTCCTTCAGCGATCCCGCGTAGTGTCACTGGAGTCATTCCGGCGATTCTGCCGTCGATGAAAACGAGAGCGCCTTCAGTTTTGCAATTAATTTTTACAGAACCTTTTGCCGTGCTTTTGCGGCGGTTTTTTACCTCTTTGAAAGCCGAGATGACCTCGGAAGCGAAAAGCGACGCATCCGGCTGGGCGTCAGGATTCAGAGTGATGTAGTCAGCAAAATATGAAGCCGCTTTTTTATCTTCATCCATCAGTTTATAACTTGCCGCGACATAGAAAATTATATCGCTGAGAAGTTTCATGTCGGAAAGTTTGTCGAGATTGCTTTCGAAATCTTTCAGAGCCGCCAGAAATTTTTCAACGGCGTCTTCAGGGTTCAGATCGGCGTAAAGCTGTTTGCCTTCGTCGATCTTTTTATTTATTCCTTTCAGAAGCGATTTTGCCGAAGATGTCGATGCAAAAACCGCGGCTTCAGTTCCGACATAGTCGTACTCCGTCGATTTTTCAAGCTGAACGGCTGTTTCGGCAGTGACGTGCGAAACGCTTTTAGCTGTGTGCGAGTCTGCGAAAAAATAGAAAGCAGCGATTTTTTTGCCTTTTGCGGCATAAGTTTCTTCTTCGTCAGGTTCGCTTTTTTTGTTTTTCGCAGCGGGAGCCGGTTTATCGTCATCCTCTTCGTCTTCAGGTTCGGATTCTGATTTTTCCGCTTCTTCCTCTTCAGAATCTTCCTCGCTTTCCTCTTCGGAATCCTCCTCGTCGGCATCTTTGTTTTTCTTTGCCGATTTGGCTGGTTTCTCGTCTTCCTCTTCCTCTTCTTCTTCGGAATCTTCCGATTCGTCCTCTTCCAGTCCGAGATCGAGTTCGTCAAGCTCAAAACCGTCGTCTGCGCGAAGTTCCGCCAGCGAGACTCCGGCAGGGGTGAGCGAAAGGAAAGTGAATGCCACAAGCACTAAATACGCAACTGAAAATTTCATTTCATGTTCTCCGCAAAAACACCAAAAAAACCTGCTTTCTATACTTAAAAAATTTTAAGAGTCAATTTAAAAGCGGTTTTTCTCGAAATATTGAAAAAAATCTTTATAATCCCTTGTTTTTTTGTTGTTAGTGAAAGGATACGGCAACGGAAATGATTCATTTGGTCAGAGAAAAACTCAATGTTTCAGGCGGTTTTATCGTTCCTGAGGGCGAGGATCTGCACTATCTTGTAAAAGTGCGCAGGATCCGTGACAAAGAAAAGGTGACTTTTGCCGCTTCGGGAACTGTTTTTGAAACTGAAACGGAACTTTCAGGAAAGTCGGCTGAATTTAAAATTATCAATAAATATGAAGAGTTACAAAACACGCCTAAACTTTTTGCAGCTCTGGCCTCAGCAGATATCCAGGCAATCGAGGAATCGCTCCGCAACGGTGTCGAAGCGGGCGCCGACGCCTTTTTCATCTTCAGAAGCGACTATTCGAATACCGAAATAAAGCTGCTTGAAAAAAAGCTGCCGCGCCTGAAAAGCATCGTGGCCTCAGCCGCCTCGCAGTCGCGCCGGACAATGCTTCCTGAGATAAATTTTTCTACAAAGGAAGATCTTGCGGAAACGGATTGCGAGCACATTGTGCTTCATCCGTATTCTTTAATGAATTTGAATGGTTGTAGCTGTCAAAATAAAAGAGACAAAATGGTCTGGATAGGTGCGGAAGGGGGATTTTCTGAGCATGAGATCCAGTTTTTTGAAGAAAAAAATTTTGAAATGTTTTCGGTAAAAACACCGATCCTTAGGATGGAAAATGCAGTCACTTTCGCCCTTGCATATGTGAAAAACCGGATAAACTGCAACTTTGCAGGAGAAAAAAATGATTGAAAGAATAAAACAGGCCGATTTGAAGGAACTTGAGCGGATCGCTGCCGAGACGAGAAAAAAGATGGTCGAGACGGTCTCGAAAAGAGGCGGGCACCTCGCTTCATCGCTGGGGACTGTCGAACTCACGATCGCACTTCTCAAAGTTTTCGATCTGCCGCAGGATAAAATAATCTGGGATGTAGGACACCAGTCATATGCCTACAAAATGCTGACCGACCGCGGCGAAAAATTTGACACCCTCAGGACTTTCGGTGGAATTTCCGGTTTCCCGAAGATTTCGGAATCGGAATACGACTTTTTCGGAACCGGTCATGGCGGAACTTCGATCTCGGCGGGGCTCGGAATGCGCGAGGCGATGCGGACACGCGGCAACCGCTCGAAAGTGATCTCGGTTATCGGCGACGGCGCGATAACAAGCGGGCTTGCGCTCGAAGCGATGAACAATGTCGACCGCTTCGGCAGAAACACGATAACGATCCTCAACGATAACGAAATGTTCATTTCGACTTCGGTCGGTGCACTTTCTAAATGGTTCAGCCGCAAGCTTTCAGGGCAGAAATATTCCTCGGCAAGGGCCGAGATAAAGCAGCTCATTTCAAAGCTTCCGCCCATTTTTCATGGCGATAAAATAGTCGAAATCATTAGAAAAACCATAAATTCATCTAAGTCTCTGCTTACTCCTGGGATCCTTTTCGAAGGTTTCGGCTACCAGTATGTCGGCCCGATCGACGGACATAACATCGAAGAACTTGTCGAAACGCTGAACGATCTGAAACCGAACAGCGAGCCGGTGCTTCTGCACATTCACACGATGAAGGGCAAAGGCTACAAATTTGCGGAGGAAAATCCCAGGAAATTTCATGGGATAGCTCCTTTCGACATTAAAACCGGCGAAATGAAAAAGCCTTCGTCGCCGTCGTTTACAGGATACTTGACCGATTATCTGCCGCGCCTTTTCAGGCGGCACTCGAATTTAGTCGCGATCACGGCGGCGATGCCCGACGGGACCGGACTCTGGAAACTTCAGGAAACTTTTCCGTCTCGGGTTTACGATGTAGGAATGTCGGAAGGCCACGCAGTTACATTCGCTTCAGGCCTTGCGGCAGGCGGTCTGCGCCCGGTTGTTGCGATTTATTCGACTTTTCTGCAGCGCGCTTTCGACAACATCGTCCACGATGTCGCGCTTCAGAATCTGCCGGTAACTTTTCTCATCGACCGCGCCGGACTTGTAGGCGAAGACGGAGCAACTCACCACGGACTTTTTGATTTGTCTTACTGCCGGATGATCCCCAACATGACTGTAATGGCACCGCGCGACGAATCGGAAATGGCTAGAATGATTGAGTTTTCACTCACTCTTAAAACACCTGTCGCGATCCGCTATCCGCGCGGTAGCGGCAGTGGAAAACGCGCTTCTAACCGCCTCGTTCCGCTTAAAAACTGTTCCGGTGAGATGCTGCTTGAAGGAAAATCGAAAATCATGATCGTCGGAATCGGGATCACATCCGTTTTTGCTATGAAAGCGGCAGAAATGCTGAAAAAAGAGAATATTTTCCCCTTTGTTTACGATCTCAAATTCGTAAAACCGCTGCCGGAAGAGCTTTTTATGCTCATAAAAAAGCACGGAATAACGCATATTGTCACTGTTGAGGACGGGATCGCGGCAGGCGGTGCAGGTTCGGCGGTCCTTGAAGAACTTTCATCGCGCAAAATGACGCTGAACTGCACGATCCTTGGTGTCAGGGACAACTTTTCAACTCACGGAACGCAGGCCGAACTCAGGAAAGCTGAAGGGATCGACGCGGAAAGCATAGCTGAAGCGGTGAAAGTTCTCTGACGTATAGTATCCGCAAGTCTGTGGATAACATCATCATTTTTGACTTAAAACTTCTTTGTGCTATATTCGCGCGCT
>DBYC01000053.1 GCA_002310035.1 bacterium UBP6_UBA1196 | reverse complement strand
TTGACTCTCCAGTCTTCGTTGTTGACATAGCTGTTGATGGTGTCTTTGTAGTCGAGGATCGTCGATTTCATCTCACGGAGTTTCTCGCGCTGCTTTCTGTAAAGGATGTAAGCCTTTGCAACTGAGGTGTAGCCTGATTTTTCAAGCGTGTTCTCGACGCTGTCCTGAACGTCTTCGATCTCGATTACGTTGTCGTGGATCTTGTTCTGGAAATCTGCCGTTACTCTGAGCGTGAGAATGTCGAGAATATCGTCGTTAAAAAGCATATCAGCGGCGACGAATGCCTTTTTGATAGCTTCCTTGATTTTAGTTAAGTCGAAATCCGCCAAAGCGTTGTTTCTTTTTCTGATTTTGAACATTTGTTTTGTCTCCTCGGGTTAAAGTTAAAAAAAACAAAAAACGCGGCGATAATACACAAGCAGTTGTGGTTGTCAACAAAATTTTGCACAATATCTTGAGTTTTTTATAAGTACCTAAAAACTAAGAGATTTTTTTTCAAATGCGGCTGTTTTTGTTGTCAAAACACGGGATTTTTGTAAATTTTTTCGTATTCTTTCGCCGAATTTTTCCAGCTGAAATCGCATTTCATCGCAGCTTTCCGCATCTTGTCGATGTGTTTGGGGCGGTCGAAATAGGTGCTTACGGCCCAGCCTACGGTGTCGAAAATGGCGTCAGTCGACAGGTAGTCGAATTTGAAGCCGGTCCCGCTGCCGTCGGCTTCGCAATATTGCTGAACGGTGTCGGAAAGACCGCCTGTGTTGCGGACGATGGGAAGCGTGCCGTATTTAAGCGAATAGATCTGGTTGAGTCCGCACGGCTCGTAGCGCGACGGCATTATGAAGAAGTCGCTCCCCGCCTCGACGAGGTGAGACATTTCGTCGCTGTAACCTATGAAACTGCCGATTTTGCCTGGTTTTTCGCCGGGGATCCTCATAAAAAAGTTTTCAAGTCCGCTCTCTCCGGACCCCATGATCGCAAACTGGACAAACATCGAATCAACAATGCGTCCGACTGCTTTTGCAAGGATGTCAAGCCCTTTCTGGTGCGCGAAACGGCTGACAACGCCGATAAGCGGAATTTTCTCGTCTTCGGCAAGACCGAAACGGCGCTGTAACTCGCGCTTGCAGACATTTTTTCCTTTAAAACTGCGTGCCGAGAAGTTTTCAGGAATGTTTTTATCGGTTTTCGGATCCCAGACTGAATAATCGACACCGTTGAGTATGCCCGAATATCTCTCGTTTTTGCTTTTGAGGTAAGGCGCAAGGCCGTAACTCTGCGAGCCGCCGAGTGTTTCTTCGGCGTATTTCGGGCTCACTGTCGTCACGAAATCGGCAAAATGGATGCCTCCTTTGAGGAAATTGACACGACCATAGTCCTCGAAAATTTCGCTTGTGAAAAATTTCCAGTCAAAACCGCAGTAGTCGAGACAGTCGGCGCTGTAAATCCCCTGGTATCCGATGTTGTGGATGGTGAGGACAGATTTCGCTTTATCGATCCCGCTTTCGCCCCACTCCCAGGTCTTCATGTATGCGCAGACTGCCGCAGTCTGCCAGTCATGGGCGTGGACGACATCCGGTCTGAAATCCATATCGCGCATAAGCTGCAGTGCGGCGCGGCTGAAAAAGGCGAAACGGTACGGGTTATCCTGAAAATCGTTGCTGAAACTGTCACAGTAAAGCCCGTCGCGCAGGAAATATTTATCCGATTCGATAAGAAATACCCTGACCTTTTTGCCCAGCATCGCTGTTTTGACAGAACACCACTCTTCTATCCCGCAACCCATATGGACACACATCGATTCAAAAAAAGTAGTGATTTCGACTTCTTTCGAGCGGATGGCTTTGTAGTATGGAAGAATAACGGCGACTTCGTGCCCGAGTTCCGCAAGTGCCTGCGAAAGAGAGCTTGTGACATCTGCAAGACCGCCGGTCTTTACAAAAGGATAACATTCCGATGCGACAAAAGCGATTTTCATTTTCTCCCCCGAAAAACAACAATAAACAGAAAATGATAGGTCCGGCACGGAATATGTCAAGCGAAAGCGTTTCCTGACTATGGAATGCGGCGCAAGCGGACTATTTTTACAGAAATATCCGCGATAAATTTGAGTTAAACCGCTTTCTGGTTTAAAAAAGAACGGTTTTTATGGCTGGAAGTTGAAAATGAAGTCTGTTTCAATAAAAAACGATGTTACAAAAACGGTTTCGCTTGATGCCGTTTCACCCGATTTTATCTGTGAGAAAACCATAAATTCAGGCGGAAGCTGGAAATACGACATCAAAGAGGAACTCGGACGCGGCGGGATCGGAAGAGTCATGGTCGCTTTCGACCGGAGCGTCGGCAGAGAAATCGCACTTAAGGAACTCATCAGCGCCGACGGCGGAAAAATCCCATCGCTGAACAAAATCAAATCCGATGAAGCCCGTTTTCTGCGCGAAGCATGCGTTACCGGACAGCTTGAACACCCCGGGATCGTTCCAGTTTACGAAATCGGCGGCAAACCCGACGGAAACCGCTATTACACAATGCGTCTCGTCCGCGGAGTGACCCTTTCGCAGGCAATAAAAGATGCAGGAACACTTGAAAAACGGCTCAGGCTCCTCCCCCATTTCCGTGATATCTGCAACGCCATCGCATACTCGCACAGCCGCGGCGTCATCCACCGGGACATCAAGCCGGAAAACATCATGATCGGGGAATTCGGTGAAACTGTCGTTCTCGACTGGGGTCTGGCGAAAGTCAAAGGCGAAGACGATACTACAGCCGGCGAACTCCGCGAAGAACTCAATCTTCTGAAAATCGAAAATATCGGGATGACGCTGAAAGGCAAAGCGATCGGAACTCCGGCCTATATGTCACCGGAACAGGCACGCGGCGACATCGACGCGATCGACGAGCGCAGCGACATTTATTCTCTGGGAGCCGTGCTTTACGAAATCCTGACAGGTGTTCCTCCGTTCAAAGGAAAGACTGTTCAGGAGACGCTTGAAAATGTCAAGTCGTCCCAGGCAGTCGACATCACCATTTTCGAGCCGGCAGCCCCGCCGGACCTGTGCGCCGTCGTCGCCAAGACTTTGACTAAAGACCGTGAATCCCGCTACCAGTCGGCGCTTGAAATTGCAAAAGAGATCGAAAATTTCATGTCAGGCGGCAAGATCGCTGCCTACGAATACAGTTCATGGGAGATGGCAAAACGTTTCGTCGTGAAAAACAAATCTCTTTCCGTTCTTGTCCTTGCGTTCTTCGTTGTTCTTGTTTTCTCGTCCGTAGCCGTTTTCAAAGCTTACCGCAATTCGGTGAGCAGCGAAAAAACGGCACATCTTAACCTTTCGCTCGGATATCTGGAATATGCCGAAAAACTTTTGAAAGAAGGAAAATATTCCGATTCCGGAATTTTTGCCGCGGCTTCCCTTTACCACTCTCCTTTCAACCCTAAAAGTCCGTGGAGTTATCCCGAATCATATCTTGCCGAAAACAATGAAGAAACTCTTGACCACATGCTTAAGATCCAGTCCCAGCTCTACCTTTCTTCGGTCTACGGCAACAACGCTTTCAAAAAAAACCTCTTTCCGCTTGATTTTGATGCGCGCAATGTCGCGGTTTCCCCTGACGGAGCACTTTTCGCCGTTTCGGGCAAGAAAAAAGAGGTCAAGGTCTACTCCGCCGACGGCACCGAAAAATTCACCCTCAGCGGTCACAAGGACGAAGTCGGCAGCGTCAGATTCTCTCCCGACGGCAAATTCATTGCTACCGGAAGCTGGGACGGAAGCCTGATTTTGTGGAACGCATCCGACGGTTCGCAGATAAAATCACTTCCGGCTTCAGCCGGTGAAATCTACACTCTCGCCTTTTCACCCGGCAGCGGATTCATCGCTTTCGGCGGAACGGAAAAGACTCTCTGGATCGTGAAGACCGATGATCTGAACCTTTCAGCCGACATTTTCGAGCTTGAAAATACCGTCCGCGCAATCGACTGGTCGCCTGACGGCAAAAAAATCCTCGTTTCAGACAGTTCCGGCAGGATCTACCTTGTCAGAAAAAGCGGGATCGAAAAAATTTTCGATTTTCATACCGAAGCTACTGTAGCAGTAAAATTCCTGAATGACGGGATCCGCTTTGTTTCGGCTTCATACGACAAAAAATTTGCAGTATGGAGTCTGATGTCATCAAAACCGCTCAGTGTTTTCGAACACTGGGACGCTTTTTTTTCGCTTGACGTCTCTTCAGACGGGAAATTTGCCGCAGCGGCGACGCGCGACGGAGCGATCAAACTGCTCAACCTCAAAACACGCCAGATCGATGATCTGAAGGGACATTCAGGCGCAGTCTTTTCAACTGCATTTCTGCCGATGGGAAATTCGTTGGTCTCTGTCGGCGAAGACAGGCTCGTTAAATTCTGGCAGACCGATTTTGATAAAAAAATGCAGAGATTCCGCGGCCATACGACATACATCCCGTCGATCGTCTACTCTCCTGACGGCAGATTTTTAGCTTCTTCAAGCTGGGATTCGACGATAAAACTCTGGGATATTTCCACAGAATCGGCAGTTTCATCTTTCGGGATCGAAGGAACTGTTTCATACAGTATGGCATTCTCGCCCGACGGACAGTTTCTCGCAACAGGCGATTCCGACGGCCGCCTCCGTTTCTGGAATCCGGTCACAGGAAAGATGATTTTTTCGTTCCAGCTCCATTCCGAACAGATTTCGGCAATAAAATTCTTCAAAAACGGCAGATTCATAGTTTCGGCAGGAAAAGACCGCAGAATAACCGTTTTCGATGTTTCTAAAAAAAGAGTCCTTCAAACTTTCGAGCATGAAAATCCGGTAAATACTGTCGATGTCGCTTCCGACGGTTCGCTTATTGCGGCCGCGGGACGCAACGGAGAGATAATTTTCAGGAGTTTTCCCGACGGAAAAAAGGTTTTCGCTACGAAAGACGGCGGAAAATCGATACTTTCGATCGCGATCTCGCCCGACAAGACACTCGCTGTCTCTTCAGACGAAAACGGGATCGTCACCGAGCGGGAGATAAAAACAGGAAAAATCATAAAAACTTTCACCGGGAATTCCGGCGCAGTCAACGCCGTAGCCTTTTCCGACGACGGCAGAATGTTCATTTCGGCAGGCAGGGAAGTTGTCGTCAGAAACACTTCCGATTCGCAGAAGATCATGGAATTCGAACTGCAATACGCTGCATACAGCGTCACTTTCGAACACGGCGGCGGCTTTTTCGCAGTAAGTGACGGCGCAGTCATCAAACGCTATCCCATCATGCACGAAATGTGGAAGGAAGATCCCGAAAAACTGCTCGAAGAATCGCAGCGGGAGGCTGGGAAAAGGCTCGAAGGCTTCAAACTTATTCCGTTTTAGGAGGAAAAATGTCCGAAATTCAGAAACTGGGTGCTATACTTAAAGAAAAAAAAATCAGGATCAGCGGCGCGGAATCGTGCACAGGCGGCATGGTCGCGGCGGAAATCACTTCAGTTGACGGAATTTCGGCGGTTTTTAACGAAAGTTTCGTCACATACTCAAACGATTCAAAACACAAAAATCTCGGCGTATCGCTTGAAACTTTGGAAAAATTCGGCGCAGTGAGCGAAGAATGCGCCCGCGAAATGGCGGAAGGCGCGGCAGAAAGAAGCGGTGCGGATATCGCTTTTTCAGTCACTGGAATAGCAGGACCTACCGGAGGAACGAAGGAAAAACCGGTGGGAACAGTCTGCTTCGGCGTGTTTTTTAAAGGGAAAACCGTTTCAACAACGGCTCATTTCGACGGTGACCGCGAACAAGTCAGGAAATCATCTGCTGATTTTGTGATCGATATGATGATCTCGGCGATCGAAAACAGTTGACTCATCAAATTTTACAAAAAAATTTAAAGAATTGTCCGATTTGTCTGCCGATTTTAGAATTATTACTACTCAATTCCTAACGGTTTCAGGGCGCGCGGGAAAACACCGTGGAGATAACTTATGAGAACTCCGAAATTGGTCATCGGGATCCCTTTTTCAGCAGGAATAGCCTGACGAAGAAGCATTTCGCGCCTGTTCAGAGTGCATGCTCCGCAGTGGACTATCAGTTTGTAGTCGCCCAGATTTTCAGGATAATCGCGTCCTGCCGAAGTGTCGATTATAAGCCCGCCGCCCACTTTGTCGTTGAGCCATTTCGGGATTTTGACTCGTGCGATGTCGTCATCCTGAGAGTGATGCGAACAGCTTTCGGCGATAAGCACTTTGTCGCCCGCTTTCAAAGTGTCAACGGTTTTTACAGCCTTCACCATTTCGGCAAGGTTTCCTTTCTGCCTGATCGAAAGGATCGAAAAAGAAGTAAAGGGAATATCATCCGGAATAATAGGCGCCACCTTTGAAAAAACCTGCGAATCGGTGACTGCGAGAGCAGGTTTAGTGCTCAGTGAATCAAGCGCTTTCTGCAGATTCTGAGGCTCGCATGAAAGAGCGATCCCGCCGCCGTCAAGAATGTCTCTCCAAGCTCTAACTTGAGGCATGATCATTCTTCCTTTCGGCGCGCTTGAATCAATAGGCGTTATCATAAGAACGATATCTCCCGGCTTGATCAGATCGCGCAGAAACGGCGGTTCCCATTCGTTAGGCGATTTTTCGGTGATTTTTTTGGTAAGATCAGTGATCCCGGAGCTGTTAGCGGCGCTTATCGCTACAAATTCCCTGCCGTCAAGCCATTTTTTCACGCTTTCGGATACCGCAAGGTCTGATTTGTTTAGGACAACGATGAAGGGGACCTGCTTTTCTTCGCATTTTGCAATTATTTCATCCTCGAAATCACCCGCTTCGCCCGAAGCATCGACAACAAGCAGGACCATATCCGATTTATCAAGATAACTTCTTGATTTTTTCACTCTTTCAAGACCAAGCGCATCATTTGTGTCGTCGATTCCCGCGGTATCGATAAGCACTGCCGGGCCGACAGGAAAAAGTTCTATCGCCTTCATGACAGGGTCGGTAGTCGTTCCCGGAACATCGGAAACGATCGCAACTTTCTGCCCCGTGAAAGCGTTTATCAGCGACGATTTGCCGGCGTTGCGTCTGCCGAAAATCGAAATGTGGAGTCTGTCTCCGACCATAACTCTGCCCATAGTTACCTCACAAAATATCTTTGTAGTCCTTAAAATAAGTGAATTCCACGTTTTCAGACGCAAGTTTCTCGGCAAGTTCGTCTGTCGCATAGATTTTATCGGCGTATCTCGAACCGCAGAAATCGGTCTCGCCGTCACCGAAATAAATCGTTTCGAAACCCTCGTTTTTGTATTTTTCGACGACCGCACGCTTGCAGTTTGAACAGTTCTTCTCACAAAGCGGAGGAAGAGCGTTTTTGCACGGGACCAGCTCCCAGTTTTTGTCGCCTAAGTATCTTATATCATTGATGTATGCTTCGACTTCCGTGTTTCCCATGAAAAGTTCGGCAAAACTTCTGAAACCGCCGCTTAAAATGACTATTTCGTCACCGTTTTCGCGGACTTTTTTCACAAAATCGAAAAAACCTTCACGTACCGGGACACTTTTCTTAATAAAATCAAAAAGTTCCTCTTTCCCGGCTTTCATTGATTCGACTTCATCCACCAGCGTCTGATGGCGTTCCCTTCTGCCGGCCCGCATCTCGTTTTCAAGCTCACGCCAATCGACGATGCAGTATTTGTCGAACGCGACGACAAGAGTGTCAAGTGCCGTCACCGTGCCGTCAAAATCGAGAATGTAGCATTTTCTTCCGTTCATTTTTCCTCCAGCAAAAACGACAAAGTATAACACTTTTTGCCGGAAGCTGAATTTTTCCTGCATCAATTTGAAAATCTCTTTACAATCATTGTATTTTCACTATAATTTCAGGTTTTTTGCTGTTTGAAGGAGCACTTTTTGTATAACAACAAAATTCAGGGAATAGGGCTTCTGCTCGCTTTTATCGCGCTTTTGATCGCGGCGGTCGTAGGAATAATCATTTATTCGGGTGGTGAAACCACAACTTTCCAGGGTTTTGCGGAATCGAATGAAACCATAATAAATTCAGAGACTTCAGTCAGCATAAAAAAGATTTTGGTTATGGAAGGCGACCCTGTTTACAAAGGGCAGAAACTCGCCGAACTTGAAAGCCAGGAACTTGCCCTGCGTATCGCTGACATCCGCAGTCAGCTTCTCCAGATCGAGACAAAACGGGGCTTGAGCGAAGCCGAAATAAAATCAAAAATTTTGCAGAACAAAGCGGCGGAACGCGCCGTAATAAGCGAACTCAGAGCACAGATCCAGACTCTCGAAAATCAGCTTAAAATCAACAAAGAGCTTTCGGACGGGCTCAAAAGCGTGAAGATCAAAAAGTCGGCTTCAGTCAAAAATCCTATAGAAATCCAGATCGAATCGCTTGAATCGGCAATCGTTGACCGAAGAAAGGAATTCGCCGAAATAAACCGCATGTACAATAAAATGCTCGAAGGCGGCGAAACTCCCGAAAATGTCGAGGCTGAAAAGCTGAGAGCCGAGCTGAAATCACTCGAGGAACAGAATTCAAACATGGCGGTCTACGCTCCTTTTGACGGGATCGTCGGCAGCGTTTTCATCAAAAACGGAAACGGCGAGAAAGTCTTCTTCAAAGGGGGTGAAAAAATCGCGGCATACAGCCCTATCCTTTCTATCGTCAGCAAGGAACCTTCGTTTGTCAAAGGCTACATCCCCGAATCGCAGTTTTCGCTCATAAACACAGGCGACGAAGTTACCATATCCAACACTCAGACACCGCAGCAGATAACAGGCGTCGTCACAGGGCTCGGAGGCAGGATAATCCCGCTTCCGGTGCGTCTTCTCAAAAACCAGAACATCGCGCTCTGGGGTCGTGAAATCGTTGTCAAAATCCCTGAAAACAACGGGTTTATCCTCGGTGAAAAAGTTTCGATAACCTGCGGCACCAATGTCTGGGACAATCTGGCGAAGGCGTTTTCAGTCACGCAGTCAAAACTTTCCGCAAAGGAAATGGATAAAAAAAAACTGAATAAATCACAGGATGAGACGTATCAGGTTACGTCTCTACCAAAAGACACGACGAAAAAAAATGTAGAGACGTTTCCTGAAACGTCTCCGCAGGTCACCCCAATACGATGGGATGGCAGGGTAAAGATCGAGGCATCGGGAGCGGTTTTCGTTCCTGAAACAGGAAAATTTCTTGTCGTTTCAGACGATACAGAAAAAAAGAAACCGATTCTTTTCGAAGTCGGCAAAAACGGCGAAACGAAAACGATCGACATAAATAATTTTAGCAAAATCAATGACTTGGAATCGATAGCTAAAGAAAGTAAAAACACTTATCTCATAATGTCGTCGCTCAGTTATTCCAAAAAAGGAAAACTGAAACCCGAAAGAAGGCTCCTTGCGCGGATCACTTTTGCAAACGGTGAGGCAAGACTTGAAAACGCTGTCGATTTTTATGAAATCCTCAAAAATTTTGCCGAAAGATCTGATTCGGACGCGGCAAAATTCCTGAAAAAGGGAATCGCTGAAAAATCGATCGACATCGAAGGAATGTTCGTCGCCGGCAATTCGCTTTTCATCGCTTTCAAAAATCCCCTTTTCAACGAAAACGGCGTAATTTTTGAAATCAGCGGCTACGAAACCATTTTTGCAGATAAAAAAATCAACGAAAAACAACTGAAAACGATTTTTGTCGATATTCCGGATGGAAGAAAAATCTCCGATCTGTATATGATTTCAAGCGATGATTTCTATTTCACGGCATCGTGCGACAGCGAAAAATGCGGCGGATTCTACCGCTTCGAAAACGGAAAAAGTAAACTTATAAAAGAGTTTCCGGAACTGAAACCCGAAGGGATCGCGGTCGATGAAAACGGAAATTTCTTCATATTTTTTGACCTCGGCCAGCAGGAAAATTCAAAATTCATGGATCTGGGCAGGATATGAAAAAGTTTTTCTCTGTTTTTTTAACATTTTTCCTCTTCTCGTCCCTTTTCTGTGAAGATCTGACGATTGCCCAGTACATCGAAGCGGCGAAAGACGATCCGCGCCTCAAATCGAAAAAGGCGATGTCCGATTCTCTGGAAAATTCCGCCGACACGCCGGGAATAAAAAGGCTTGAGTTCAGAAGCGAAACCGGAAATTTCGACATTATGGAGCAGAAATACGCTCTCAGGCTCTATTTCAAAGGGTTCGGCGAGACAAAATCTTCGCGCGAATTTATAAAAAACATGCAGAATCTTCACAAACTCGAATACACATCGGCCCGTTCCGAAGTCCTCTTTGAAAGATACAGTGCGATCGTCACTTATATCCAGCACAAAAAAGAGCTGAAAATTGTCGCTTCGATGCGCGAACTTCTTTACGACAAGCTCGCTGTCACCACGAAAATGGGCGAAATCACAGGTGAAATGACCGAAATCGACAAAATGGATACCGACGACAAAATAACCGAGATCGAAATGCGTCAGATCGAGCTTGAATCGACTGTCGAATCGATAGAAGCCGCAATAAAAAGCGAACTCGGAGAAGACAAAACGCCTGTTTTCGAAAGAGAAAAAATCGTCTCGGTCGATGAAATTGAAAAATTCGCCGAATCACTCTCCGAAATCCACGGCGCATCTAAAGCCGGGAACGATTACCAGACTCTGCGTTCGATAGTCGCGCAGAACGAAATCGCGCTTGAAGAGGCGAAAGAGCGCGACTGGCTGAAATACATAGCTCTCGAATACGACACTGACCACCGCAGCGACAAGCCATCGCGCGGATTTTCGATAGGTTTTGCGATCTCGATCCCGGGATTTAAAAACAACCAGTCGTCGATTGTGAAAAAGAAACTGAAAATGATGGAACAGGATCTGGGGTTCGAAACGCAGAGACGCATCAGGGAAGCGGAGATCCGGACTGCTCTTCTGATGCTGAAACGGGAGATAAAACAGTACAAAATGCTCTCCAAAAGGAAAGAGGAAGGGGAAAAGAGCAACATTTTTGCCAAATATTCGTCAATAGAGGGCTTGAACCCGATGATGGTCATCAAACTGAAAGAGAAAATCCTGAAAAAAGATCTGAAACTGGCTGAACTTGAGCTTAAGATCTACGAAAAATACATAAATCTTGCATATCTTCTAGGCATCTACGAGGACGAATCAGCCGGCAACTTTCTGAACGGGAAAAATGAATAATGGCTTTGCACAATCAAAACGACATCCCTTCCGTTCTGCAGCGTTTTGAATTCAAATACCACATTCCTCGCTCGATGATCAGCCCGATTTCCGACTTCGTCAAAGCTTACTGCTTTCTTGACAAGTATTCGGAGATGTCGCCGAGCGGGTTCTACCGTATAAACAACCTTTATTTTGATTCGCCTTTTCACACTTTTCTTAAAAACAGGCTCTCCCAGAAAGAAAGACGCTTCAACATGCGGATACGTTCCTACGGCGAAAACCCTGAACCGCCCTATTTCTGGGAAATCAAGTGCAAACTCGGCGAAAACAGGCAGAAATTCCGCGTGAAAGTCAAATCAGGCGAAACCGAAAGACTTTTTTACTCGCCGCATGCTTCCTCAGAACTCGGTTTTTCGGGACTTGACGCGAAAAATATGGATATGTTCCAGTCGCTTGCCCTTTCCTACAACGCCCAGCCGCAGATCATAACTCAGTATGACAGGATGGCGTGGATAAGCGAAACTGATGAATACGCAAGAGTCACTTTTGACGCCAATCTCCAGTGTGCCGAAGAACGCAGTTTCAATGTTTCGCCCGATCCGAAAAGAATGGAAAGTTACGACACGACAACGATCTTCAGGCACGATGCCCACTGCATTCTCGAACTGAAAGGGCAGGTTTCACACCTTCCGCTGTGGATGGTCGATCTTGTAAAAACTTTTGACCTCAAACGCGCCGCCTTTTCAAAATTCAGATACGGAATGATGCGTATCCTAACGAACAACAGACCTGAAAATGTCTGGTATAATGTTTTTGATCAGGGAGAAATATATGAGTGATTTTCTGACTAACAACCTTTCTTCATCGTCGCTTTCGTCGCTGAGCGTCATTTTTTCTGCAGCTCTTGCCTTCATCCTTTCGGTGTCGGTGGGACTCACCTACATCAAGACTTTCCGCGGCCTTTCATATTCGCGGAATTTCGTGCAGGCTCTGATGCTCGTTTCGATCATAACGGCTATGGTAATGCATGCGATAGGTGACAGCGTTGCCACAGGGATCGGCACGCTCGGTGCACTTTCTATCATCCGTTTCAGAACGAATTTCAAGGATTCACGCGACATCGTCTTCATGTTTGCGGCACTTGCAGGGGGGATCGCGTGCGGCGTAGGAGCGTATTTTATGGCTTTTGTCGGTATCCTCCTTTTCAACATCGCCGCTTTCATCCTCTATTTCTCGCAGCTCAGCAAGGTTTCATACTTTGACGGGATCCTGCGCTTCAACATCGGCAGCGACGAGCTTGAAATCGAAAAAATGGCCGGGATACTGAAAAAGCACTGCAAAGTCTTCGCACTCATCACCCTGAAGGAAATCGCGGTCGGAGAAAGGCTTGAATACGCCTATCACATCAAAATGAAGCCGAAATCGACTTCGGAAGAGCTTGTCAAAGAACTGAAAGCGGAAATTCCGGCCATGCAGAATGTCGCCCTTCTTCTTCAGGAAACAACTGTCGAGCTTTAAAACCATGAAAAACGAAAAATTTTCGAAAATCGCAGAGATACTTCTTTTTACTTTCCTCTTTATTGTAATATTTTCAAGAGTTTATCTTGAAACGGCCGTATTTGCCAAAAGATCTTATTTTGCATATTTCGTGGTAACACATCACTGTTCGTGGTTCACTTTCGTTTTTTTCTATTTCGCTTTGTGCGCCCGCTACATTCTCGGCCTGAAAGCTGAAAAAATCAAATACCTCGCACTTTTCAGTCCTGTGATCTTCATTCCGATCATTCATGCATGGATCGAAGAAACTCCGATCAAACTTCAGTATCTGCGCGGCGACTTTTCGAAAGTCCTTTTCGACATTTTCACGCTCTACAAATTCAGTGAACAGGACAGTTTCTTTTTCTTTGAAATGCTCGCCCTGCTAGTTATTTTCGCGGTTTTGAGCTACATCGTATCGCGCAGTGTTTTAAGAACGCTTGCAAGCATAATAGTCGGCTTTTACGGCAGTATGTTTCTTGCAGGTTTACAGCTTTTCGGTGTTTATCCGAGAACAAAAGCATACTTTCCGATTCATACAATTTTCAAAAACCATGTTTTTCTTTCGCTTGTCTATTTCACAGCGATGATCCTGGCGTTCTCCATCTGTTTTCTTCCCGAAATCATTACGCTTTTCAAGCGCGATTTAAAACCGCTGCTCATCACTTTAGCGGCGACGGTCCTTGGCGCGCTAGTCATTCTTTTCGGGATCTCATTAAATTTCAAGCCTCTGAATGCCGCCGATTTCATTCTTCTTACGATCCTCTTCACCACATTGGTGATGTCGGCAATTTTCTGTAAAAAAGGGACTAACCTGCCCGGCAACCGCTTTTTCCCGGTTGTTTTTTCGGCTGTTTCGCTGATTCTGATAATCGGAATAATATTAACTAAAAGGATCTTTGTCTAAAGACCGCTCACAATCTTCCACTTTCCGTCTTCCTTGACGAACTTCATCTTGTTGTTTTCGGAAATTTTCTGATTTACCATGCCGTCAGGCTGTATGAAAGCGTTCTCCTCAGACGGCGGCAGAGAACTTTTCATCTTAAAACGCACCTCGAAAAAATAAATCAGCTCAGCCTTGTCCTCGTTAATGAACTGAAGATCTTTCACTACAAAAGTCACATAAACTTTTTCCAGACTGTTGTAGGCATCGGAATGCAGGATCTCGACCAGTTTGTCGTAATCTACATCGTCGACAGCCTCATCCGTTCCGTTTGTGTCGTAGTAATTCTTTGAAACATACTCCAGATAAATATCAGGATTCTGTTCCTGGAACCCTTTCTGATAGTGAGCCCATATCTCCAGAATCTCAGTGGAGTCAGGCGTTTCCTCGATGTCCGTTCCCTTAATCGTCTTCTTGTTGCATGCAACAGTCAAAAACATCGAAAAAACAATCAAAAGCATCATCAATTTTTTCATTTTCTCCTCCTTTTATGATTAAAATCCCTATTCCGCAAACGGACAAACGCTTTCTTTTTCACAATAACAGTTCAAATCTCGGACAGCTTGCAATGCAACACCTCTGAATTGGTAAAGAAGCCATTTTCCTTCCCATTCGCTATAACCGAAATAGTATTTTTTCATTCCATCAACTTTTTTCATGCAGAAAGTTTTTGTCTTCAATCGGTTATGGAAACAGGCATTACTGTCAATTTCATCATTTCCATATAAAGATTCATTGTAAAAAATAAATTTCTTAGTTACTTTTTTTATCACAAATCCGCCGCCTTTCCAAACATCGTCTGCGGATTCATGCTTGGAAAGAATCAATGAATATTCTTTTTTACCGTCAGAACCTATTTTTAAGCGTTTCATTGATATTTTTTCAGAAATATCCGATTCATAAATTATTTCCGTTTCATCATCTTCATTTATTACTGGGGTTCTAATTTCTTCATTTTCCGTTTCATTTACTAAAATGCAATTTTCTGTACTTTGTGGATTTTTCGATAAATCACAGTAGTATGCTTTAAAATTATCATCGTAAAAAACAACTTTGTTATTCACAATTTGAACCCCATACGAAAGTCCATTCATCAATTTCGTCCATTTCCATTCCCCAACCTTGGCATACATGGTATATTTTGCACCACCGTCTTCTTCCTGAATGTTTGCAATAGCCCACTTTTCACTAAGTGCTGGGGTATATGAGAGAAAGTTGATTTTCCTTGGATAAACAACTCTTCTCGAGCCGTCTTCGCAGGCATAGAAAAGATATCTATTGCTATAAGTAGCAAATCGGAAATCGACTCCCATATAGAGAAAGCATCCTTTGTGATAAGCAAGTTCATCTGCATACATCGGAGCAATTGCCTTATATTTTTTTTCAACAGGGTCGTAGATCATTACTTTTGATGTTGTGGTATAATTCTCCAGTTTCGTAGAAATATTCTTCAATTTGATCCCTATTTTTCCGTCACTTATATTGAAGTGTTTAAAAGAACCAGCTGTTTCATCACTTACCCAATTACCTTCTGATGAAGTTAAATTTGCATCAAGAATTAAATCGCATTCATGTGGACGATACGGAAATTTGTGATTTATTTTTTCTTCCAAAAACATCCAATCATCTATTGTTTGCGGAATTAAATCCGGCATTTCACACGGATATCCGCCTTTGCAATCTGATTCTGGTGAAGTTGCATAAAGTTTGGCTGCAGCTTCTTTCCAAAGATTTTCCATACATTGAGGATCTTTTACCGTTGGTGTGTCGCATTTACGACAGAAATGGATGGATTTGTCATCGTTGTAGTATGGAAATTTGGCTTCGGAAAGCTTAGGACAATCTTCCGCACCCTGATAATCAACATCAAGCGGCTCATCGGTGTCGCTGTCTGAATCATCGGTTTCATTATCGTCAGTATCAAAATCATCAATAAAATTGGAATCTTGCGAGTCAGAATCATTGTCGAACGCTTCTGAATCCTGCGAATCCGTGTCTGTATCTGGAATTGTGTCGGAATCGTTTTTTGAGTCGCTTTTTGAAGAGCACGAGAAGAACAAAAATGTCGCAAAAAGCATTAAAATTATTGAATATTTCTTCATTTTGGTCTCCATTAAAACCAGCCGTCACTTGTTTCATCATTTTCTTCAACAGCTGCATTTCCAGCAGACAAATCAATTTCTGTCATTGTTGCAATTCTTATTTTGTTTCCTTTCGGGAAATAAGCATAGCCGTTGTATGCGTAACCTTCCGCGAAATTGTTGATGTCGCCTTTTTTCAATGTGTAAACTGGCTTTTTGCCGTTGTAGGTCAACTCATAAACTTTGCCGCCGAATGCAACCAAAATTCTGTTGTCTATTGTGAGAGCGAGTTTCGGGGCAAACTTATAACTGAGAGTTGTTGGAATTTTTTCAAAAGTTTCCGCATCATACCTTTTGAGACCAGTCCAATCGTAAAGATGAATTATTCCGTCTTTTACTACAAGTGTCGAAACATCGCCAGAAGTTTGGACTTTTTGCACAATTTTCAAGGTTTCGGAATCGAGTTTTTTCAGTCCGTGTCCGTCACCGATTATGAGATATTTTCCATATTTTCTGATTGACGCGCTGTCTCCGTAAGTCGGAATGTGCTTTTCGAGATTAAATTGCGAGCCGTCAAATTTCAAAACATCGATTCCATTACCGACAGCGGCAAAAATTCTTGTGTCTTCGACTTTTATGTCTCTGACTGATCCGAAAAGATGAATTTTGCTCTTAAAAATTGGATTTATCGGGTCGGAAATGTCGTAGACAATTACTCCGTTTCCGGTAGCGGCAAAAAGATATTTTCCAAATCCGTTAAGAGCATAAACCATTGTTTTTACATTGGAAATAGCGTATTCTGGATCTGTAAATCTGATACAAAATTCGCCCATGTTGAAGCCCTGCCAGAAAGAGGTTGAATCAGCATCAAGACACGGTTTGGGATTTATGAAGTTGGAAACTCCGTCAATCTGAATAAGACCTTCTTCAGCAACAAATCCGCTGTTCAAATCAATGGTTGAATATTTGGCGATATTTCCTTCAAGAGTTTCCTGATCAACAAGCAGGAGTTTGTCATCGTTTCTTCTGATGAAAACTTTGAAAAGATCTTTTCCCGTGTCGGCATTTACAACCTGCCAGCCGTTTTCGGCATCAAACTTCCAAATATCGCGCTTTACTTCAACACTGTTGCCGTCGCTGTTTCCGCCGCCGACAAAATATATTCCTGTTTCATCGGAATAAGAATTGAAAAGAGTTCTTGCGGCAGGTTTCTGTGCAGAATCTACATAATTCAGAACATATCCGTTTTCCGTTTCCAAAATCTCAAACATTTCAAAAAATCCGTCGCTGTTGCCGCTCAAATAAACATGGCTACCGTATTCAATAAAAGTATAGTCACCTAAAATCGGAAGTCTCGAAATTTCTTCAATATTTTCGTTAAAGACATTAAACAGCGAATATTCTCCGTTTCTTTCATTCTTAAGAAGAATAAAATTTCTGTCGTCTGCGACATAAAGTCCGGCAGGTTCTAAATATTCAGGAATATTGTCAAAATTTCTGACGGTTGTCCATCCTGCTGTGTTTTCAACAATATCGTATTTGAGTGAGATTTGACCTGTTTCAGGATCTTTGTCTAACGCAAAAATTCCGCCGTTGTGTTCAAATAAAGCTCCGAAAGATTCATCGACATAAATCGGAACGGAAGTTATCGAACCGATCCATTCTCCAAGCCATTTGTCGAATTTATTCCACTCTTTTTCAGGGTCAAGCAGACCTTCTCTCAAGTATATTTGACGCCACCAGTCGTCAAAATAGATCATTTTTTCCGGCTCAATATAATCTATAACCAACTTGTAATATCCGACAGTTTGATCAAACCATCGCCTGCTTCGCGTATAGCGTTCCTTGTTGTAAAAATGATTTTCATTTATCTTGCCGTTACTTGATATATACTCATCTTTTTCACCTTTAACGCCGACTGAAAGTGTGTATTTGAAATGCGAAATAAACATCCCTTCAGGAAGTGTTTCTGGATAAAGTTGAGACCAAGATCCAGGAAAATCATCGGCAAAATTACTTCTCCAATCCCAGTAAATAGTTGATTTTTCCAAAGTGCTGGCTCGCGGAGAATCTTCATCAATACACAACCAATCTGGATTTATAACTATTTTATTTCCCATATTTCTTGGATGTTGTTGATTGATAGAATTTATGGATACACAAATCGGATTGCTTGCCCATTTTAGTTTTCGCCAAGAATATTTATCATCATCGTTTATCGGTTTTGGCTCAGATCCATGACTGAAAGAATAATTTTGTCCTTTGGAAAGTTCTTTGTAAGTTTCTGAGTTTTCTGTAGTTGTGCATCTGCCGTCAGTCCCCCAAAGTCCGCTATATTGTCCGTCCAAAGGTAAACTGCAGTATCTCAAACTTTGCTCTTTTGTATCGTCAACAATACCGAACATTTTCAGGTCAATCGCAAGATATTCATTCATAATCCCCGAATCAGTATCATTTCTGCTGTAAGACTCAGTGTTGTAAACTCTGGAATATCGTGAATCTTTATCGCAGGCATCACCTTTCCCGTCAAAATCGTGGTCAGGTTGCCAGTAAAAAGAAAAGTCTGATAATTGATAGGCATTAATTCTTGGAATTTTTGTTTCTTTGTTTTTATAAAACAATTGAGACAAAGCTAAAGCTCCGATTCCGCTTTCAGCACTTGGATCTGGATCTATTCCAAGCATTATTTCACCGCTTTCAGGAACAAAAGGATTTGTTTTATCAGGACAATTATCTATAAAATTCAAGCGTTTATCATAATTCATCATCATAACATATGTTGTTCTGTCAAGCGTAATAAAGGAACGATTTTTATATCCGTGTTCATGTAGTGCCTTTTGAGCCTCTAAACTAAGAGAGTGATTTCTATAAAAATCAATGCATAAAAAAGGAGATTCGTTGCAGACCGCGTCTTTGTCAGTATCAATGCAAAAATAAATTTCTTTATTGAATTGATCAAACAAATAAGGACAGTTGTCTTCTTCGTTTGGAATTCCATCGCCGTCAATGTCTTCGTCACAGACATCGCCGATTCCATCTTTATCCATATCTTCTTGATTTGGATTCGAGTCAAACGGACAGTTGTCATAAATATCTTTGATGTCGTCGTTGTCATAGTCCTTCAGTTTAAAATGATAAACCGAATAATGTTCTTGAGTACCTGATTCATTGTGTAATATTAAAATTCTCAAATCATATCCGCCAATATTTCCAGCGTCTATTCCTTCAAGTTCTGTAATTCTGGTGCAAGCATCATCTGTACAACCATCAACATCAGGATCATATTTCATGTTTATAAATCCGACTTTTACCGCATTGATGTTTTCACAATTTTCACTATCCGATGTGAATTTCAAAAAATTAGCATCATCAAAATAATATATGTAAATTCCAGTATAGTCAGAATTTTCATCTCGTTCGTCGTCGTGAACATAGAAAAAATATCTGCCGTTCGGAGAAAAAGCCATTCCTTGAGTCCAGTGATAGTCGGTCAATTCATTGTGATTTATTTTATTGCCGTTTTTATCATATAAGAAAATTTTGTCCTTGCACCCTCTCAGCCTAAGACCTTTGCCATCCAGCATTTTTTGACCATAAATGTAATCGTCCGTACCGTCGTCAAATGCTCCATAGAACCAGATTTTGCCCTGCCTGTGTACAGCTGATCCAAATGATTCGTTTTCTATATAATGAGTTTTAATTTTCTCTTCAAACTTTTTTTCTAAATAATTCCAAGGATATATCTCTAATTCTGTTTTTTTAGAAACATAAAGATTGCCATCAAAAAAAGTTATATCTTTAAAATCGCCACCTCTAATAACATTTACTTTGTCGGAATCGGAAAACAAATATTCGTTATTAACAGTAAAAGTGTCAATCCAACTGCTTTTTGACAGAATCCAATATTCACCATCAATATTCGCTATCCCCTGAGTTTCATGTGAACTAATATTTCCAGATTCGTTTGATCTGTGATCAGGAGAAATAAGATAATTTTCATAAGTAATCAGTGGGATATAAGGAATGCTGGCATTTTGATCATAACTTTTAATTATTACAGTCGAATTATGGAAAGATGCATCATAATCATCAGGTATTCTTTCAGAAAAAAGAACCTGTGCAGAAAACAAAGCTAGCAACAATACAAAAATATTAATTTTTTTCATCACAATCTCCCAAATATAAATTATTCCTCAAAAGGACATATATTTTCTTCTTGACAATAACATTCCATATCCCGAAGTATTAGGGGAGTAGAGTTCCTTTTCTGGTAAAGCAACCATTTCCCCTCAAACTCGGCATCTCCGTAAGAATATATCGGAATACCATCATACTCTGACTCATCCTCCATTTTTTTCATGCAGTATGATTTTTTCAATTTTAGATTGTAATAACAAAGTTTGTTGGCTGGAACAACACCTTGTTCTCCAGTGGTAAATGCCTCTTCATAAAGCAGCATATTTCCGCGGAACATGTTGATTATAAAGCCCAATATATTCACTTTTCCGGTGATTTCATCGGAAAATGAGGTTATCAAGTCGCTGTAATTCCACTTTTCATTTTTGTATTCCATTAAAACGATTTTTCCCTGATTGGCACTATATACGGCTCTATTGCTGTCTTCTTTGTCCAAGGCAACATAACGAACTTTTTCTCCATCATTGATGTTGTAACATTCATCAAGACTTTTTGGATATTTGTCTAAATCACATATATAGCCTTTAAAATCATCCCTATACAAAGCCAATCTGTTGCCTACAATTTCAGGTTCCCACCCCAAACCGTCACCAAGTGAAGCCCACTTCCATTCTCCGACTTTGGCATACATCATTTGTTTTCCGTTAGAATCAACAAGATTGACAAAAGCCCATTTATCATTCAGAGCGGGCTCATAAGAAATACTTTTAACTTTTTTATCATAGACTATTTCAACTTTTGCATCATCGCCGATATAGGCAAGAAAAATGTTTTTATTGTTAAAGTCAAGACTTCGCTTGTCTGAAATTAAAGCGAGTCTTTTACCTTTGCAATAAGCCTGTTCCTGAACACGGGACGGAACAATAAAATTGTATTTTTGTGTCGCGATGTCGTAAGTTACATATTTCCTTTTTGATGGATATTTATCATAATTGATTTTGGCTGGATACATTTGAAACCCGATTTTCCCGTCGCTCATATTCCAAGATTTCACAACGCCGTGAGAATCATCCAATCCCCAGTTGATTTGACCTATCTCCAAATCACACTTGTGCATTGGTATTACCTCTGCAACTGTCGGATATTCTTCGACAAGTCTTTCCTTTGTCCATGGTTTCAGACTTTCAAGAACACACGGTGTTCCGCAGCAAGAGTATTCAGGATATTCGTGACAAAGTTTTTCATTCTGTTCATCCCAGAGATTGCCGATACAGATCGGATCGTCTTTTGTCGGAGTGTCGCAGCCCGGGCGGCAGAAAGTGATTTTTCCGTTTGCATCGTAATATGGAAAATCAGCTTCGCTTAAAAGCGGTTGGCATTCATCGGAATCGGCATCAGTAATGTTGTTTTGATCAGCATCCGGCGTTTTGTCGGAATCATCAATAAAATTGGAATCTTGCGAGTCAGAATCATTGTCAAATGTTTCCGAATTGTCGGAATCGGAATCAGGAACACTGTCAGAATCATTGGAAGAAGTGGATGAGGAACAGGAAAACAAAACGACAATCAGTAAAACAATCAACAAATTCAGCAACTTTTGCATTTCGTTCCTCCTCTAATCACCTTTATTCTTCCTCACCTTCTGTTTTTTCGTCGCTGTTAGGTTTGCGTCGCGATTCCTCTCCGTCATCCTCGGGAGGATTGTTGCGCCTTGAAGCCTCGATCTCCTCTCTGGCTTTGCGGATTTCATCCATTGCGGCTTCCTGAGCAGCGTGGATTCTGGCTTCTTCCTCCATACGGCTTTTCTCTTCCTGTTCGCGCCGTTCCTTTTCCTCTCTTTCGCGCTGTTCGCGCTCCTCGCGCATTCTCTCCTCGCGCTCTTTTGCAGCCTCTTCTTTTCTCTTCAGCTCGTCTTCCTTGCGCTTGAGTTCGTCTTCTTTTTTCCGGAGTTCGTCGTTCTGCTGATCGGCTTTCGCGTTTTCCTCTCTGGCGGCAGACGGAACATCGTCAGGTTTGGCTCTCTGCGGAAGTCTTTCCGACGGAGAAAAGCGCTGGAGTTTCTGCGGTCTGTCGGCTTTTTTCTGCCGCGTTTCATTTTTAGGTTCACGCCGTTCCTTTGAAGCTTTTCCCGGCTGCGGTTTGTTCAAGAAGCCTTTGAGCGTGAGCGCGAAGCTGTTCTCCTCTTCGCCTTTGTACTGGGAAAGCTGGCTTACAAGCAGGTTCAGAGCGACATTCTCAGAGATTTTTTCCATGTCTGGAATTTTGGCCTTAATTTCGAGATCAAGCCTTGACGAAGCGGGATTTCTGGTATTCAGAGTGACTTTTCCGAGCGCCTCGAGCTCAAAAATCCCTTTGACAGAAAGATGCTTGATTTCGGCTTTATTGTCGATGATTTCAGCAAGGAGCTCCATTTCGCCCAGAATTATTTTTCCGACATCGAAATCACCCATCGGTGTCGGCACTTTTCCACGCAGAACGACATCGTCGCCCTTTAAATTTATGTTTCCGCTGAATTTTCCATCCTTCATGCAGAGAGCGCCTTCTCCCGTCAAAGCTCCGGTGAGAACGACTTCGCCCAGAAAAGGCTTTAAAACGGAAAGCGGAAGTTCCTGCGAATCGAAAGTGTAACACGGATTTTCACCGGTCTCGAACGATGCTTCAAGCTCTCCGCCCTGCGCATTCATGTCGCCGACATAAATCTTTCCGGCAGGATGTCCGCCCAAAGTGGCAAAAATCTTAGGTGAAAAAGAGAGTTTAGAAAAAGAGAGAGCCTTGTTTCCTCTCTGCATGAGAGTTCCGTCTTCAAACGAAATGTTGCCGAGAAGGGAAAGCTCGACATCGTCAGCCAAAAGAGCCATATCCCTCACAAAAAGCTGCTCGTTGATCTTAGAAAGGACGAAATCGTCAGGGAAAAAGAGTTTTATTCCCAGCCAGAGCCCGATAATGACGGCCGCATCGATAAAAAGAATGAGCTTTATCACGGCAAGAGCCTTGCCCGAAACAGGCAAGCTATTTATCTTATTCAATATTTTCGACAACTTAGTTCCCATTTGCGCTCTCCTTCTTCATTGCCGCCACGACAAGTGAAACATCGTAATTCTGCTTATTGAAACGCTTTTTTATCGTTATAGAATCGACAAAAACATAGCGTCCTTTGTTTTCGAGTCCGTAAAGAAAGGTCAGGGTCTGGTCAAGCGATACCTCGCGGAGATTGAGCTCGACTCTTTCGATGTTGATATCCCCTTTTTTGCGCGGTTTTATCTCTTTTATCGAACTTATCGGGATCCCTACGCTTTCCTTAACTGTAGAAATATCGGAATTGAGGTTGACATTGCTCGAATCCATGCTGTCCTGCATCTGTGTGTTCTGCGCCTGCGCCTTTTTAAAAAGTTCCTTCTTGGAAACCATCTCCTGGATCATCTTTTCCTGTTCTACGATCGTGTTTTTCTTGTCCTCTATCGACGAACTCATAAAAAACCAGATCGCGACAAAAATGAAAATCATTACGAAACTCAGGAATCCGACAAGGATGACGCGTTCCCGTTCGCTGAAATTATTTAATGCTTCAATCAGTTTTTCTTTCATCACGCTCTCCTAATCGTTGTTTTCCTTACCTTTTTTCTTGGTTTTCTTGGCTTTTGCATCTTCTTTTTTCGGGCCGGCATAGTTGAACGAAATATTGAACGAGCTTTTGTCGCCCCTTGTGTTGATCTGTCCGCGGTTTATTTCGTCGATCAGCGGATCCTGTTCAAGCAACTCCGTGAATTTATTAATATCTTCAAGTGAATTGCTTGTTCCTACCACTCTGATCTTGCCCTCTTCCTTGATCGAAATTTCGGAAACTTCGATCGTGCTGTTTTCAAATGTGAAATAAGGGAAGACGACTTCCATGATATAAAGCGCGCTGTACGGATAGACCGCTTTTTTGTCCGCCGCTCCGGCCTCGCCTTTTATAGCCTTGTCCATGATCGAAAGAGCCTGCCTGAGTGAAGGCATCTCCTTGCCGATAACATCTTTCATCAGCTGTTTCGTCCTCTCCTCGCCTGCCTCGATCCGCGAATCAAGGTAGCTTTTGCGCATTTCCATCCCGAAAACCAGCATAAAAACAGCTAAAACATAAAGCACTGCCGCAACGATCGCCCGTTTTTTCAAAAATGCAAAACCGCCTTTGTAGGCAAAATCACCGACTGCAAAATTGACAGCACTGTCATCGTCTACTGCATTGGAAGCCATCTCGAGCTGATGAGTGTAATCATAAACTATGAATCTGGATCCCGAAAACTGCGAAGAATCAATTCCCTCAATGATCTCGGCAGTTCCTTCAGGAAGGATACCGCCGGTGAAAACCGCTGTTTCACCCTGGTCACCTGCAAACGGAGCAAAAAAATCGAAAGTTTTCTCAAAAAACGAGATTATCGTCTTGCGGATCCTTACTTCAATGTCGCTTAGACCTTCAGTAGCACTCAGATTTCCGGCTACTTTCAGCCATGAATCAAGCTCGGCCTGCGGATCCTCGCCGCCGAAAATGGCAAGCATGTCGCTTCTGAGCTCGTCAAGGCCGCCGTTCATAACGATCTGGCCGTCAGGAAGCACCATCAGCGAATAATCGTCGTTGACGAATATCGCTTTTTTCAACGGGATTTCCGACTTGAAAAAAAGCACTTCCTCTGGAACAATGCTCCTGACCTTCTCTCTCGCCGAATCGTCAAACCCGGCCAAAGCGTTGCGGACGACATCCTTTCCTACGGCAAAGACATTCATTTCCCCGCTTCCTTTCTGGAAATTCTTCACCTCGATCAGCATCTCGTCTTCCTTAAACGGAGTTTCCGACTCAATGTCCTGCGCAACGATTTTTCTGAGATAAGCATATTTTACAGGCGGATAGTTTCTTGCGAAATAAAGCAGATCCCTGCCTGGACAGACAAAATCTATGTAATCAAAATTCTTGAAAATATCCACTGCGGCATCTTTATTCGCGAACTCGCTTTTTTCGAAAACAGTCTTGTTGTACTCTTTGGAAAAAGTGTCGATCAGAAATCCGCCGTGAACGGCTCTGCATGAAGCAAACTTCATTTTTCACCCCAACATATTGATTTCATTAAATTTATCCTTCTCTGTAATAGTAAATGTTCCCTTCTCGGTCGACGATCATCTCGACCCAGCTTTCGATCCCTTCCTTGATTCCCACAGCCCTGATACGGTAGATGCTGCCTGTGACATCGGCGATTTCCGAAATCGATTTGTCAAGATTGACACCCTCGTCCGCACAGGCTGTTTTGAAGTCGTCAAGATTCTGAAAACCGTACTGCGCCCTCTTCGCTAGAATCTTGCCCAAAAGCTCGCGCATAGCATCCTCGTTGTAGAAAACCGGCAGGGCCTTATCCACTGCATAAGCGCGGATCAGCCCTTCGATCATTTCATGGTTTGCCTTGTTCACATTGATTTTTCCTGTCGAATAGATCGTGACATAAGGCTCGAGGATCTTGAAAATCAGGTCATTCACGCCGTAAACCATCATCAGTTCCTGCACCGTATCGAATTTCGCGTTTTTCACCTTGTATTCAGGCTCAAAATCGTCATAGTTCGACTGCTCGTCGCCGCCGGTCAGGTATTTTGCACCGTCTGTGTATTTGTCATCGCCCATATCGACCCAGTCGACGATGTTCTGAATCAGTTCTTCGCGGTCGACATACTCTTTTCTCGAAGTGTTCTCGAGAAAAATAAAGTCGTAAAATTCAGGTTCGATCAGGGCTTCAAGCATTTTTATAACAGCAGATTTCGCACCGTAGGCCAGCTGGTTGAGGTTGATTTTCGTATCCTCGCCCTTGAACTCCACTTTGAAATCACCTGGAAACTGAAATATCGGATCTCCAGTTTCGGTGTAAGTGTGTTCACCCTCCTCGTCGTTAGTCGCCGCGCCTTTCGGTTTGTCGGTATCGGTTTTCGAAACGACATCCTCGATATCGACAAACGGCCCGGCATCGGTGAAAGTACGCAGCAGTGCGGTATCCATCGGGATTATATCCCAGATCTCTATCTGGTTTGACATGTCGAACTGCCTTAGAATGCTCTCGACCTGTTTCTGCAGGTCGAAAATAATTACCGCAAAATTTACGGCACTGGAAGCCAGAGCACGCGCCTCGGCCTTGTGCTTATAGTTCATCGCAAGGTCAAACTCGGTTTTCGCCTCGTAGTTCATATCGCTCACTATCGGCAGCATGACTGCAATCATCACAAGGACGATCACCAGCGCAAATCCGCGCCTTCTGGCGGAAGAACCGTTTTCATCCGAAACAGCCTTCTTTATTTTATCCAGTAATTTCGACATCTTAAAAACTAAATGGTTTAGTCATTTTAAGGTTTACAACAGTTTCTATTTTATAATCCTCTTTGCCGAACTCACCTTCTTCGGCAATCATCGTTATCTTTATTTTCGGCGGCAGAGAGTTCACATTGTCGATACTTTCGGTGTTCCAGTGATCGACCCACTCTTTCGTCGTCGTGCGCCAGTATTCGAATTTGATGCTTTTAAAACCTTTAAGCACAGGGTAAACGTTGCCGCCGCGCTCAGGATCATGGTCTACCCACAGGCTTTCCCTGCGGAAAAGAACATTTTCGCCTTCAATGTTTTCACCGTAGTATTCGATCTCTGTCTGATCGCACTGCTTGGCCTCGGCCGACATTTTCACATGGTTTATGGAAGTGAAAGTGACATGGCTCACCGGATCTTCGTCCTCACTCTTGAAAACAGTCTTGTGTGTCTCTTCCGGAACGCCTTTGTTCACCGTGAGATAAGCATTTATCAGATCGTTTCTGATAAGTTCCAGAGTAAAATAGATCCCGCGCTCCCTCTCCGTGACAGCCTTGATCTTCGCCCTGCCGTTAAGCAGGTTGGAAAATGAGAAATAGACCGATGCGACAAGAATGACCGTGATACTCATCGCAAGCAGAACTTCTATTAAAGTGAATCCTTTTTTCATCATTTTCCTTTCGGCGCACCGCCGTTAAACATATTGTTGGGAGACTGGTTCCCGCCGCCTTTGTTCAGGCCTTCGAACCTGTTTTTCGGCACATTGCCTCCCTTGTTCCCTTTACCGCCGTTGTTTCCACCGTTCCCGCCGGTGTACTGCTGGAAAGTCCTCACGCTTCCTTTGGTCGTGAGAAAAACAGTGAAAACAACTTTTTCCGATTCCTTTACACCTTCGCCCCAGAAAACCGAAACCGTCAGTTTTCTTATGCGATCCCTGAAAAAATCCTCGATATTTCCTTTCGCAAGCGAAAGCATTGACGCACTCTGGTCGAGATATGAACCGTCGTCGGCACTCGTTGAAAAATCGGGAAGCGGGATAAAGACGCGCTTTATCGAATATTTCCAGCGGAATCCCTCATATTCCCGGTCTTCGAAATCGCCTTCTTCTTCGGTCTCGTCTTCCGGCAGTCCATCCTCGTTTATGATCTCCTCGACATCATGCAGTTTCAGACGGCAGAGCTCAGTTCCCAGATAAATGTTGTGAACTTTTGACGCATAGATATAACTTGCCGAGATTATCCGCGAAGCCGCGAACAGAACTCCTGAAAGTATGGTTATCGCCGCAAGAACTTCTATAAGCGAAAAACCTTTAGCTTTCATCACGATTTGCCCTCCGCGTCCTGATCTTTCAGCAGATCCCGCATATCCTCGATAACATCCTCAAAACCGCCGGATTCGATTTTGATATTGAGAAACATATCTGAAGTGATGTAGGCATAACTCTCCTCGCCGTCATCAGTCGTCTCGCCGACAGAAAGATAGAAAGGCTCGATCCGTCCTTCCGGAAAAATGTAGATGTAGACTTTCGGTTCTTTCCCTTTTTTGTCTGAATCGAGAAAGTCGCTTCTTCTGACGATCTCAGGTGTATGATAAGCGAAAAAACCTGTAATTACCAAGTTCTTCGAAAATCTCTTCTCAGACGAATTTTTCATAAACTGCGGTTTCAGGATCTCTTTCAAAGACCTCCTGTCAGGAATAAAATTTTCATAGTTGTAATAGTCAGAATTTTCCAGATCCTCCTTCGAAGAAAGAAGTTTGGCCTTTTCAAGAAGAGTTCCGGCATCCAGCGCGGATCCTTTTCCTGCAAAAGGATCGCTCGTCTGACCGCTTTCCATCCTCTCAATCAGTTTTTCGTTCTCTTCTTCTTTCGCAGCGGCAGCTTCGCCTGTAAAAAGATAAAACGGAGTTTCGCTTTTCTCAGTCCAGTAGCTCCCCCTTTCCAGATCGACTGCAATACGGATATACTCTTTGTTGCGCACCGCCTGCATGAAGCTGTGGCGCAGAAACGAGTTGAACCCGCCCATGTCAGCCTGCGCCTGATAGCGCCCGAAACGGTTCAGACCGGCGACAGAAAGACCTGCGATGAGAACCGCAATCGCCGCTACGGCCAGCATTTCGACCATGGAAAAGCCGGAGTTTTTCATGTTAATCGTCTTCCCAGTTGGTTATATCGTCGTTTCCGCCTTCTTTGCCGTCAGGTCCGAATGAGTAGAGGTCAAAACTGTCCTCGTTGTTACTTCCTGGATAAATGTAAACATATTCGTTTCCCCACGGATCCTGAGGAACTTTCTTTTCTTTCAAAATTTTTTCTTCTACAAGTCTTGAAAGACCATCGTCGCTGTCGGGATAGCGTCCGAACTCGGTTTTATAAAGGTCAAGCGCGTTTGAAATCGTACCGATGTCGATCTTAGCCTGCTTTATCTTCGATTTGTCGAGGTAGCCCATGACTCCGACACCGACCGCACCCATGATCATCGTCATGATCGTGATCGTTACCATGATTTCGAGAAGCGAAAAGCCTTTTGTTGCCTCTTTCGAGTTTGCTTTGATCAAAGCCTTAACAAAATTTCTGAACATAAAAACCTCCTTAAAAACCTTTAAAAAAACTAAAACCTATAAATTAAGCAACTCAAGTGCCAGAAAATTCAGCCAATAAATTCAAACAGTTACAAAGGCAAAAATGATGTCAATTCGACAAATTGACAATTTGTCAAAAGCGGCGGTTTTTCTTACCCGACTGCGTCGTTGAGCTGCAGGATCGGCATGACGACCGAGAAAACTATGAAACCGATGACGCCGGCAAGAGCGACGATCATCATAGGTTCAAGCATCGAAGTGAGTTTTTCCATCGTGTATGTGACTTCTTTTTCGTATGAATTGGCCAGAGTTTCAAGCATCTCCTCGAGTTCACCGCTCTGCTCGCCGATTGCTATCATCTGGATCACGATGGGCGGGAATTCGCCGCTTCTTTTGAGCGGGACCGCGATCGATTCACCTTCCTTGATGTTCTCGCGGGCTACTCCGACCGCGTTTTCAAGGATCTTGTTGTCGATGATCTTTTTAACGATATCGAGCGCGTTCAGAATCGGAACACCTGAATGGAGAAGTGTCGACAGTGTCTGCGCAAAACGGCTGATGGCGACCTGACGGTTGACTCTGCCAAGGACCGGAGCGTTGATTTTCACCCTGCTCCACCAGATCTCCCCTTTCGGAGTCTTGACATACTTGTTGAAAGCGACGACTCCGCCGAAAATCATGAGCGCGATAAGCCACCACCAGCTTCCGATAAAGCCCGAAAGCCATAGCAGGATCTTGGTCTGGAGCGGCAGGGACATCTTTACATCCTCGAACATTTTGGAAAGTTTCGGGATTACGACCGTGAAGAGGACACCGACGACTAAAACCGCGACGATCATAAGGACAATAGGATAAGTCATCGCGCTTTTGACTTTGTTTTTGAGGTCGACCTGAGACTCCATGAATCCGGCAAGTCTCATCAGAACTTTGTCTGTCGCGCCCGATTCTTCGCCGGCTGCGATCATGTTACAGAACAAGTCATCGAAAATATTAGGAAATTCCCTGGCGCTTTTGCTGAAGCTGTAACCTTCGTTCATCTTGCCCTTGATAATGATAAGGGCATCTTTCATTATAGGATTTTCCTGCTGCTGCGCGACTGCGTCGATCGCTTCTACAAGCGGGATCTTCGCCTTCTGGAGCGTCGCAAGAAGACGTGTCATCGAAGCGACTTCGTCGAGCGGCACTTTCTTCGCGCCGAAAGAGAACATTTTCCGCAGAAAATCAAGGCTGAAACCCTGCGCCTGCGACTTTTCGCTGATTTCGGTGATGTAGTAGCCTTCCGAAAGGAATTTCGTCTTTACAGCCGCTCTGTTGGGGCTTTCAATCGTTCCTTTCTTCTCTTTGCCGTTTGCGTCAACTATTTTGTAGGCAAAAAGCGGCATTATTTATCCTCCTGCGTTCTGAGAAGGACTTCTTCAGGAGAGGTTATACCTTTTATCGCCTTGAGTGCGCCGTCTTCGCGGAGATTGAGCATTCCGTTTGCAGCGGCAATTTTGCGTATATCGCTAGCGTCCTGTCTTGCTACAACGGCACGCCTGAGCTCTTCGTCGATCATAAGAAGTTCGAAAATACCGCTTCTGCCCTTATAGCCAGAATATCCGCATTCGGGGCATCCGACAGCCTTGTAGAACGGGTGGTTAGCGTATTCCTTCGGGTCAAGACCGAGTTCCTCAAGTATCGCTGCCGGCGGATAGTAAGCCTCTTTGCATGCCGGGCAGAGCTTTCTGACAAGTCGCTGCGCAAGAACGCCGACAACAGTAGAAGAAATGAGGAAAGGCTCAATTCCCATATCAATAAGACGGGTAAACGCCGTCGGAGCGTCATTCGTGTGGAGAGTCGAGAAAACAAGGTGACCGGTAAGTGACGCGTTGATCGCGATGTCGGCAGTCTCCTTATCACGGATCTCACCGACCATGATGATGTCAGGGTCCTGACGAAGAATCGAACGGAGACCGCTCGCGAAAGTGAGACCTATCTTCGAATTGATGTGGATCTGGTTTACACCTTTGATCTGATACTCGACCGGGTCTTCGACCGTGATTATTTTGACATCAGGCGAATTTATTTCGGTCAGAGCCGAATAAAGCGTCGTCGTTTTACCGCTTCCGGTAGGACCTGTAACGAGGAAAATCCCGTGTTTCATGTGAATTATCTTTCTCATCGTCTCGAGATCACGCTTGGTGAAACCGCTTTCGTCGAGCGAAAGTTTCTGCGAGCGTTTGTCAAGAATACGGAGAACGATCGATTCGCCGTGGACGCTAGGAAGAGTCGAAACACGGAAGTCGATGTCGTTTCCGGCTATTTTTACCTTGATGTTGCCGTCCTGCGGAAGCCTTTTTTCCGAAATGTTGAGCCGGCTCATGATCTTGATCCTCGTGATGAGACCTGCCTGAGCCGCCTTAGGAACACGCTGGACGATAGAAAGTTTACCGTCCTTTCTGAAGCGGACGATAACTTCGTCCTCGTAAGATTCAAAGTGGATATCGCTGGCCTTTTCCTTGACCGCTTTCGCGATCGTATTGTTGACGAACTTGATGATCGGGGCATCGTCGTTGGAGTCGATAAGGTCGGGGATCGTGTCGTCCTCGTCAGCCATTTTGCCGAACTCCTCGGCGTTGAGAGATTCTTCCTTGTTGTCGACGCTGCTGTATGCCTGATTTATCATGTCGTTGATTTTTGCGGGAGTTACAAGAAGCGAAACGACATTTTTGCGGTAAATCATGAAAAGCTGGTTGAAAAGGAGAGGATCAAGATCGGTAACTACAATGTGCAGATCATTGTCTGCATAAAGCGGAAGAGCCTTGAATTTTTTCGCCAGAGCGATCGGAAATTCGCCTAAAACAGCCGGATCCAGCTTTTTGAGATCTTCTTCAGAGACGATTTTTATCCCGCTCTGCTCCGAAAATGCCTCCGTAACCTGCTCCGGCGTGACTTTCCCCTCGGAAACAAGGAACTGTCCTATCTTGCCGGTTCCCGCTCTGTCTGCCTGCTGCGCGGCAAGTGCTTCGGAAAGCTGAGCCTCGTCGATAAAGCCTTTTTCGACAAGGATTTCACCTATTTTGCGCCTTGCTGCCATGACTAATCCTCTTCGTCAAGTTCGGGAACAAGCTCGTCTTCAGCGTCTTTCTTAGGTTTTTTGCTTTTTTCAGCCGCATCGTCGTTGTTTTCGATGATTTTTTCTTCACCGTCAGGAGTGACCATGATCGAATTTTCTTTCTTGTTGGCCGCCTCTATTCTTTTCAATTCCTCTTTCTCGAAAGCCTGCTGCTGAGTTACAGCATGGACGACCGAAAGGAGCGGACCGCGTCTTTTATCAAGGTATACCGTCTCTTCAAATGTTGCGTCGCCGCCGTAATATTTGCGTGCGAACTCGTCACGCTCTTCCATTTTCTTGCGGAGAATACGTTCGAAATCCTCTTTGCTGTCAACGACATGCGGAGTGAGGATAAGAAGAAGGTTGACTTTGGCTTTATTTACTTTTTTGTACTTGAAAAGATTGCCGATAACAGGAATGTCGCCAAGGATCGGGATCTTGTTCTCGCCTTCCGTAACAGTATCTTTCATAAGTCCGCCGATGACGATCGTCTGCTCGTTTTCGGCGTTGATCTTGGTTTTTGCCTGTCTTTTCGTCGTTTTGTAACCGTAGTCGGTCTGAGCGCCGAGTTCGGTCATCTCCTGGTTGATCTCAAGGGTCATGTAGCCTGATTCGTTGATCTGCGGCTTTATTTTGAGTTTCAGCGCGACGTCTTCACGGGTATAGGTTATCGTGCTTCCTGTCGTACTTGTCAGAATGTTGCCTGACGGGAACGGAACAGTCTCGCCGACCGTGATCTCGGCTTCCTCGTTGTCCGTCGTGAGAAGATGCGGTGTCGAAACTACGTTGACAGTCGAATCGTTCTGCGCCGCGTTCAGAATGAGTCCTATCGAAGGAATACCGTCAACAAGCGAAAGACCTGGCATGCCGGCGGTTCCGTCGACCGACGCTCCGACCATACCTGCAACAAGTCCCGGTGTCGGAGTAGAGAGAGCCTTTCCGAAGAAAATAGGAACTTTCTCGCCGGCTACAGTGACCTGATATCCCATCGCACTGTAAGCATTGCCGTATTCAAGATTATTGTCGATGCTGACTTCAAGGATCGCCGCTTCGACAAAAACCTGTTTCCGTTTGACATCGAGTTTTTCAACAACTTTTTTGAGGTTTCTGAAATCCTGAAGCGAAGAAACAACGACAAGAGAATTTGTCGATTCGTTCGCGGAAATCTGGACATCGCCTTCAAAGACATCTGTTCCTTTGTTCCCGCTTTTCGAAGAACCGGAAGCTTTTTTGTTTTTAGAGAGCGAGTTCAAGGTCTTGAGCATGTCCTCGGCTTTCGCGTTCTGAAGTTTTACGACATGGATCTCACCTTCTCCCTCTACTTCACGGTCAATATTCTGGACTACCTGAAGAATCAGATTGTAAGTCGTTTTGTTGCAGAGAACGATTATCTGCTGGCTTCTTTCGTCGGCTACTATGTGGATATAAGTTTCACTCAATCCTTCACTGTCTTCCTGATTTCCCCAAGCAGGCGGAAACGGCGGCCGCGGAGGGAATTTGCCGTTGTTGTTTCCCTCGGCCTGCTTGCCGACTCCGCCGAGCGACGGGGTGTTTTCGTTGTTTTTACCTTTCTTATTTCCTTTTTTGGAGAAATCCTTGAAAATATCCTCAATGATTTTGCGGGCATCGGCTGCAAGAACGTGATTGAGCTTGATGAAGTAGAGCTCCGCCTTGTCCGATTCGGAAGGCTGGTCAAGTTCTTTCACAAGAGTCATGATCTTTCTGATATTTGCAGCATAATCGACCACAATTAATGTCTTATCATCGAAAACTACCGAAGTTGCCCCTTTGTCTCTGAAGAGCTTCAGGACCTTGTCGATATCACCGGCCGTGACATATTCGAATTTCATTATTGTCGCGACCATCTTGAACAAATCAGGAACGTTCGTCCCTTTATAAAAAGGGATCTTCATCTCCGGAATGTTCTTTTCCTTAGTGATTATCGTATACGAACCGTCTTCGGAAACACTGAAATCGTTAACTGCAAGAAGGGTCAGAAATGTCTTGTAAGCTTCCGCGACAGTGACTTTCTGCGGGGAAAGAAGGTTGATCTTAGCCTTGCCGAGATTTTCGGGAATTATGAAATTTTTCTGCAGCAGATCGGAGAAGAGTTTGACGACGTTCATCAACTCTTCGTCTTTGAAATCGAGCCTGATCTTAAGGTTCATGTTGGCCGCTTTCGGCTCGTTTATTTCGACTTTTACAGCGTCAAGCAGCTTGTTGTCCTCAGGTGTTTTAGGCTGAGGTTCCTTGTCCAGAATAGTTTTCGGCTGCGGAGGCGTTACTGTTCTGACCTCTCCGTTATTTTCCGGCTGACCGCCTTCTTCCTTCTTCTCCTCTTCTTCCTTTTTTTCTTCGTCCTTTTTCTCTTCTTTTCTCAAGGCATTTTTGGTCAGTTTGGGATTCGGCGTTTTGAGAGAAGAGATGTTATTAAGTTTCACTTTGTTGTTCATATTTATCGGGACTTTTATGTTTTCAGCTTTCTGCCCTTCCGCCCCGTCTTCAGCCTGAACATAGCCGGAGACAAAGACGACCAAAGCAAAAAGCAAACAAAATGTTTTTAACCAGAATCGATTTTTTAACATCCTGCACCTCTATTCTATCGTATATTCCAATGTTTCATTCTGTCCTTTTCTGACGATGTCAAGTGAAAGTTTCGACGCGCTCTGGAGACGCGAATAAGCCTCTAAAGCCTTGTCCGGGCTTGAAAGCTCTATGCCGTTTATCGACTTAAGGACATCGCCGTTCTGTATTCCTATTTTGGTAAAAAGACTGTCTCTGGCGATCGAAAAGATCTTGAATCCGTTATCCTTGTTGGAAGGAACGATCCTCGCCTGGCTCGCAAGCGCGCCCAGATTGCCGGTGACTTTGTTCAGCTCTGAGCGTTTGAGAACATACTGGTTCGGCCCTACATTCCTGATATCAAGACCGTCATCGCCTTCAGGCTGGACGACAGGTGCAGATTCCGCCGTTTTCACGCCGGGAGCAGGCAAAGGCTTCGTCTCGCCGACACCTTCGCCGATGCATTTCACACCGCTTGTCGTTCTGAAAATCGCTATATTTCTCCAGACAAAAGCAAGTATCACGCCGTCCTGAACCTCTGCTCCGGTTCTCGTGACCGCGCCGCCTGTGCTCCCTTTGCCGCCTTTGAGGATCGCGAACGAAAAATCATTGTCCTTAGCCACGATCGTTCCAGTGAGCTCGTAACCAGGCAGAAGCGTACATTTGTCAGGATTTTCAAGATAATAGAAAATATCTTCCTTGCTCATTTCCGGCACGACCTTCGCCTCTTCAACAGTTTCGGTTGTCTGCTGCTCCGCAAGAGCGATGAAACGCGAGGACGAATCGAAAATGTTCGCCGCACTCATACTGTTCGGATTTCTGCCGAAATAAAAGCTTTCCTTTTTTTCTTCAGAACCGTCGTCTTCCAAAGTTTTATAATAATTTTTACCGACAGGCACATAAACCTGCTCGCCTTTCACGACAAACGAAAGAATAAACCCGACGAGTGAAAGCACCGCCGCAATTATCGCGAAAAACAAAGCTATGTTCAAAACAGTCCTGCTTTTCAAAGCACACCTCACGAACAAAAAACTCCAATGTTAAGCAACTCAAGTGCCAAAAAAATTCACAAACAAAATCAGCAAGTTACAAAGCGGCTTAAAATGTCAATTCGGCAATTTGACATTTTGTCACTGGTTTTGACGCCGCCGCCGACTTTTTTGTCGTAACGTCGTCACGCCGTTTCGCCGTAACGATGAATCAGGCGACGGCGGCAAAAATAACGATATTTCTTGAAATAAGCTCGGTTTTCATCATAATTCAGGGTTTTTTGTCTTTTTTCAGCGGGGTAAAAAATGTGGGTTCAGGCTATTGTCCTCATAGTTTCACTTTTAGCTCTGGCGTGGAGCGCGGACAAATTCGTTGACGGCGCCTGCGGTCTGGCACGGATTCTCGGCGTTTCACCGTTTCTCATCGGAATGGTCATCGTCGGTTTCGGAACTTCGGCTCCGGAAATGCTAGTCTCGGCTGTTTCTGCGTTTGAAGGCAGCCCCTCAATCGCGCTCGGCAACGCCTACGGCTCGAACATCACGAATGTTCTTCTTATCCTCGGGGTCGCAGCGATCGTCAATCCCATAAAAGTCGATTTTTCAGTCGTAAAAAAAGAGCTTCCTTTTCTCGCAGGGACATTGATCCTGACCGTTTTTCTCATTCTCGACGGCAAACTCTCGCGCATCAACGCGATTTCAATGCTCGTTCTTTTCATTCCGATAATGGTGATCTCCTCACTCGGCAAAAAGGAGGAGCAGAGCGAAGAGTCCGACAGAAAAGACTCTCTGCCGAAATCAATTTTCTGGATCCTTTTCGGTCTGGCGCTTCTTGTCGGCAGCTCCAGAGCTCTTGTCTGGGCAGCAAAAGACATCGCGACAGCCCTTGGAGTAAGCGAACTTATCATTGGTCTCACGATAATCGCGCTCGGAACATCGCTTCCTGAACTCGCAGCGTCAGTGTCGGCCGCAAGAAAGAACGAACACGGCGTCGCATTCGGAAACGTAGTCGGATCGAACCTTTTCAACACAATGTGCGTTGTCGGAATCGCCGGAACGATAAGTCCGATGACAGTTGACCCGAAGATCCTCTCGCGGGACCTGCCGGCTGTCGGGATCGTCACGCTTTTCCTTTTCATTTTCGGCATCAGAAAACAGATCAGCCGAATTTCGGGAATTTTCCTGGTCTTGTTTTATGCGGTATATACGATTCTTCTGGGATTAAAAATCATCTGAAATTTTACAGAATAAGCTGTCCTTTTTCTTTCATGACAGCGGGATTGAAGGTCGCGAAATCGGCCTGATGGATGAAAACGCCTTCGATCCTCTGCGGTCTCCCCTCGCCTTCCTTCGCGTGGCAGATGATGATATTCTGGATCTCAAGCGGAAGGTCGTGTTTCGCGGCTGCGATCGCTCCGCTTATCGGGTGACGCGCGCACTTTCCGGCATAACTTTTCCTGTATGCGCCGTCAACTTTCTCTATCTCCATGAGCTTGCCGACATCATGCAGTAAACCGCCTGCGATGACCCAGTCCAGATTGATCTCAAACGGCACTTTTTTGTAGGTTGAAATCATCGCCTTGGCTATGCCCAGAGCCCCTTTCGTGACCGCGACAGTGTGCTCGATCAGGTTTACGCCGTCAGTCGGAGTGAGAAGCGTGAACGGAATCTCGCAAAGCTCGTCATAGTTTTTCCAGCCGCCCTCTTTCGCGCAGTCGGCCCACACTTCAACGACCTTTTCGGCAAGAGCCTTGTCCTTCATTTCGGCAAGAAGCTCGCCGAAAGCCTTTTTAAGTTCTTTTTTCATCTTACACCTCAAAGAAATTTAAACGGCGGCATATTAGCAGAAATTTTCGGGAAATAAATTTATATTATAACAGCTCTTCGCCTTTAGCGATAAAATTGATGATATTGCAGTGTTTCACGCCGTCACGCCTTTGCAGAAGCGGGTCTAAAGTAAAAAGATATTTCGGGTAGTTGTCGCGTATTTTCCCAAAAGGGGCGTATTCGCGGTCTTCCGTTTTTCTTTCGGCGATTGTCATTGCGACCTGAATGTAATAGTAATCCATGTTTTTTCGTGTAATAAAATCACATTCCAGATTGCCGATCCTGCCGACACTCATTGAATATCCGCGGGATGTAAGATAAGTGTAAACGATGTTCTCAAGTGCCGGACAATAGTTGATTCTGCGGTCGACATTGCGCGAAAAACAGATGCTGAGATCGGCAAGATAGTACTTCTGTTCCCCTTTGAGCGACTTTCTGGATTTGATGTCGAATCGCGGGCATTTGTAAATGATTTTGGCATTTTCAAGAATCTTTATGTAACCGTGCAAAGTTTCCTGCTTTATCGGAATACCCTCTTCGTTGCGGAAATACCTCAATATATTCTGAAGGTTGGTTGTTGCGCCGAAATTGTTGATGATATAGTTCATAACCCGCTCGAAAAGCGATCTGTTGCGGATTTTGCGAAACTTCAGAATGTCTTTTTCAAAAATCTGCTCAATGACATCCTTTACATAAAGCTCTTTGTCAACAGGATCATCAAATTCAAGAGTTTTCGGGAAACCTCCGAAACGCAGATATTCGTCAAATTCCTCAGCTTTGTTGTCAGAGAGAGGTTTTCCTAAAAATGCTTTCATTTCAAGGTATTCGCCGAAATTCAGAGGAAACATCTCGATTTCGATGTAACGGCCGGTGAGTTTTGTCGCAAGCTCGCCGCTCAGCAGATACGAGTTCGAACCGGTGATGAAAATCGAAACATTTCCTTCTTCTCGGAAACTGTTGATGACAGGCTCGAAGTCCTTCACATTCTGGATTTCGTCAATAAAAAGATATTTCATTTTGCTGTCAGGAAGTTTAGCGGCAATGAGTTCGTCAAGCTGGTCGGCAGTGGTTACGCTCCGAAAACCGCGCATATCCAGGTTGATATAAACAATGTCATTTTCCGGAACACCGCGCTTTTTCAAATCATTGATAACCGATTCCAGAAAGCAGGATTTTCCGCAGCGGCGCACACCGCTTATGACTTTTATCAAATCGCTGTCGTAAAAACCGCGTATTTTTTTCAAGTAATATTCACGATTATAAATTTTTTTCATCACAACCTCCACAAAGTCTTTCTACTTTACGAAAATTCGAGAAAAACGCAAGTTAAAGGTGGCAATGTCTGTTTTTTTTTAACTTTACCACCGTTAAACGACAAATAATTAAAAATCTCCGACCTCATCCAACCTCTACAATACGGCGATGGGAATATTTGCCGGAGCGCGGGTGGCTCGCCTGCAAAAACTTGCCTTTCAAGTGCATCTCTCTAAAATTTTTCGTTTTTAATTTCCCTCTCCGGAGATGGGTTAGAAGCGAGGTTTTTTCGAGGCACAATGCAATCAAGTTCTTCTACAAAAGATTCAATAATTTTAGAAACTTTTTTTATTGGGGAGGTTTAGTATGAAAAGATTTTTTGTTTGTTTTGCAATGATTGCAATGGTTTTGATGATTGGTTGCGGCGGCGGCGATAATTCAGGAAACTGCGCAACAATCAACAGCGGCTGGTGGTCGCCACTGTCATCGGATACCATGGAGTGGCAGGAAGCACTTGATTACTGTGACGGGTTGAACGAATGCGGATATTCCGACTGGCGGCTTCCGAATATAAACGAGTTAAGAACGCTTATTCAAAACTGTCAAAATTCGCAGACAGGCGGTTCATGCGCTATTTCAGCCCCTGATCATCTCTCTCTGGATGACTGGAGCTTAAATGACTGTCATTGCGACGATGGCGGACATTACAGCCTTCTGGGTGATGATGAGAATATTACTCTTTGGTCTTCATCTGAATCCGATAATTCCAATATCGCTTGGAATGTGGGTTTTCTCACTGGGGATGTGGGCTACCTCAATAAGAGTACCAAGCTCTGGGTCCGCTGTGTAAGATAGGTCTCGCGGTCGTATTTTGCTTCGACAAGCCACGAACAAATTTTCCAAAATCAGATTTTTGTTGACTTAACAAGGATTATCATTAAAAACAACTTCAAGTTTCGGTTGGCAAAGATGAATAAAGTGGTATTTTGTGTTTACGGAGAAATGTGCAATGTTTACAATAGATTGCGAGAAATTTAGGAACAAATACCGCATAGATTCGGCACGGGCGAAATGGCATGATTATGATGACGGATTTTATTTTGTGACCATTTGCACCAAAAATAGAGAATATTTTTTCGGAACAATCGAAAATAACGAAATGATTCTATCTGAAACTGGAAAATATGTAAGACAAAGAATGGAGAGGATTCATGAACACCATTTATATGCAGAAATACCTTTATGGACGGTAATGCCGAACCACGTTCATCTTATCGTGTCGATTGACATCGGCAGACTGCCGCATAAAAAACGGGATATTCCTGTTTTAGAAAACATTTCACAAACAGGAGAGGTTTCACAAACAGGAGACGTTTCAGAAACAGGAGGAGACGTTTCAGGAAACGTCTCTACAACAAAGGGAATGGAATGTGCCACAAACAAACAATCGTGGTTGTCTGTCGTGATACGTCAATTCAAACAGTCGGTAACGCGCTTTGCAAAGCAAAATAATATTGAATTTGCATGGCAATCCGGTTTTCATGACCATATAATCAGAAATCAGAAAGAATTAGATCTTGTTTCTGAGTATATCAAAAACAATGTGAAAAGATGGGAAGAAGATTGTTTTTGTAGAGACGTTTCCTGAAACGTCTCTTTACCAATTTTCCCCATCCTTATAACGAAATTTCTGACAGAAGTGACGAAATCTGGTTTGCGAATTTTACCGGATTTTTCGGTGTGATCCCTTCGATGATAAGTGCCTGGTCGTAGAGAACTTCCGCCATATCTTTGAGTTTCGGAGATTCAGGATCGGCATTGTAAATCTCGGTAAGTTTTTCAAAAATCTTGTGGTCAGGATTGATTTCCAGGATCCTCTGCGCTTTCGGAGAAGGCATGCTCGACATTGTCGCTTCCGAAAGGACCTGCTCCATGTTAAGGCTGAGTCCTGCGCCGCTTACAAGGCAGACTGCGCTGTTTTTGAGCCTTGACGAAAGGCGCACTTCGCTCACTTCGCTTCCCAGATATTTTTTGATGGTTTCAAGCAGAGATTTGCTCTCTTCCTCTTTCTCTTTGCGTTTTTCTTCTTTCGCCTTTTTTTCTTCGTCTGTGTCGAGATTCAGGTCTTCCGCCGCGATGTTTTTGAGCGGTTTTTCCTGATAATTTACGAGCATGGTTGAAGCGAATTCATCGATCTTATCAGTGAAGTAGAGAACTTCGTAGCCTTTTTCGCTGACAACTTCCATCTGCGGTATCCCGGCGATGGATTCTTTGTCCTTTCCTGCCGCGTAGTATATTTCCTTCTGTCCTTCCGGCATCCTCTTGACGTATTCGCCCAAAGTCGTCATTCCGTCACATTTCGACGATTCGAAAAGAAGAAGATCCTGCAACTTTTCCTTGTGAGCACCGAAATCGGAGTAAACGCCTGCCTTCATCGCGCGGCCGAACTCCTTCCAGAATTTGATGTATTTCTCACGGTCGTTTTCGAGCATGTATTTGAGCGAAGCAAGTATCTTTTTCTCGAGGTTTTTCGAGATTATCCTGAGCTGGCTGCTGTGCTGAAGGATCTCACGCGAAATGTTGAGCGAAAAATCGGGACTGTCGACGACACCTTTTACAAAACCGAGGTATTCGGGGATCAGATCCTTGCATTTTTCCATGATGAAGATCTGCTTGCAGTAAAGCGCGAGGCCTCTTTCAAACTGCGACGAATAGAAGTTGAACGGCGTTTCGGACGGGATGAAAAGGAGCGCGGTGTATTCGACCTGTCCCTCGCCTTTCGTCTGGATCACGTCCATCGGCTCGTCGTAGGAATGGAAAGTGTGGCGGTAAAATTCCTTGTATTCCTCTTCCTTTACATCGGACTTTTCCCTGTTCCAGAGCGGTTTCATCGAGTTCAGAGTCTTGTCCTCAAGAACAGTCTCCTTCTCTTTCGTGACGTTTCCGTCAGCGTCTTTTTCTTCCGGAACTTCATTTTCGATCATCATTTTTATCGGGTAGCGGATGAAATCGCTGTATTTCGAAACAAGTTCCTCAAGCTCGTATCTGTCGAGAAGCATCATCTCTTTCACCGCATCGTTCTTGAGGTAAAGGGTGATCTCTGTTCCGCACTTGTCGATTTCAGTCTTGTCGATCGTGTAGACGCCGTCGCCTTTCGATTCCCAGACAACACCTTCCGAAGCAGGAGCACCCGCAGCTCTCGTTTTGATTTTCACTCTGTCGGCAACCATGAAAGCGCTGTAGAAACCGACACCGAACTGACCGATGAATTCGGCTGCGTTCTTTTCGCCTTCACCTTTTTCGGCAGCCATTTTTTCAAAAAACTCTTTCGAGCCGCTGTGGGCGATAGTTCCGATGTTTTCAACAACATCGTTGTAGCTCATGCCGATTCCGTTATCGGAAATCGTCAGTGTTTTAAGTTCCTTATCCGGTGTTATCCTGATCTCAGGTTCGTCGCACTCTTTCAAAAGATCAGGTTCAGTCAACGATTTGAATTTAAGTTTGTCTATCGCGTCGCTCGCGTTTGAAATAAGTTCTCTCAGGAAAATCTCGCGGTTCGTGTAGATCGAATTGATCATAAGGTCAAGCAGTTTTTTGGTCTCGGCCTTGAAACTTTTTTCAGCCATTTTCTCCTCCGAAAAAAAACATAATAAAAAAAACCGCGGTGATATATAGGAACGGATCGACCAAAGTCAAGGCTCTTTTTTGACGCCGCCGATTATCTGTCGATATTTCGATATATCGACGTCGGCGGATCGATATGTCGACAGCAGCAAATCGAGATTTCGACAGGCGGCAAAAAGAACAAAACCTTGCCTTTTTCAATTTTTTCCCTATAATTAACGGCTTTTTTGATTTTTTGTTTTTGAGAGGAGTCTTATGAAAAAGTTTTTTATTGTTTTCTCGATTTTCAGCCTGTTTATCCTTGCTTCATGCTCAAAACATAATGAAGAGGACATTTTTCCGGCAGACACAGGTTCAGACACTTCCGACACCGGAACTTCTGATAACGACACAACGGATACCGGAGACACCAACACGGATACAGCAGATACCGGCACCGATACGGCAGATACCGGCGATATCAGTGCAGACACAGATATCGATACAGACACGGATACTGGTACCGACACCGGCACAACGCAGGAAGATACAGATGAAGATGCCGATACTACCGCACCGGATGAAGAAACATCAGATTCGGATTCCTTCATCACGGATCCCGATGAAGACGAAACGACTCCGGAAGATGACTCCGACAACGACTCCTCTGATTCAGACACAACTGACAACGACCTAACGGACAGCGATGACAGTGATGCTGATGATGCAGACTCTGCGGAATCCGGCGACGAGGACGCTGACAGCGATACCGATGATTCAGATTCTGCGGAATCCGGTGACGAAGACGCTGACAGCGATGCCGATGATTCAGATTCTGCGGAATCTGGAGATGAAGACGCCGACAGCGATACAGATGATGCAGACTCTGCGGAATCCAGCGACGAGGACACCGACGCCGATACCGGCAGCGGTGAAGAGGGACTGCATGAATGCTCTGTCAATCCGGCTACCCCCTGTAAATCAGGCAATCTTATCTGGTCTTCCAGATCCGCTGATACTACCGATTTGGACACAGCAAAATCAAAATGTGCAAAACACAAAGAAGGAACATTCACCAGCGGCTGGAGACTGCCGACGATCAACGAACTCAGAACGGTCATCAGAAACTGCACAACCACTGAACCCGGCGGAAACTGCAGGGTAACGAATGAATGCCCTTATTTAGAGCATGAATCTCTTATCTGCTACACAAATCAATCCTGCAAGAAAGTATTCGGAGACATATGTTCCACTTCCGTAGAACACAGCCCGTTCGGAGAAAAAGGGAAATTATGGTCGGCGACCACTATAGGATACGACCCGACACAGGCATGGTACGTAGGTTTTAAAAATGGTGAAATAGGTTATTCGGCCACCAATAACAACTACGAAATTTATTACCGCTGCGTTCACAACATCGAATAAAAACGACAACATTTTCCTTGCTTTTGTTTATATAAAAAACATAATTACACCTGATTTTTGGCATGAAGGTGCAGTTTTGGATTTTTACGGTTCTTCTATAGCTTTTTCACTTTGCAGAAACGAGATTTCAAGAATCGATACGCTTCTCTCTTCGATCCTCGGAATTTCAAGATCACAGGTTCAAAAAAACATTCGTGCGGAGAACCTTTCAATAAATGGCAAAATAACAACAAAATCAAGCACTTGTAAATTAGCAAAAGGTGATTTGATAGAATTTGAAATCGACAGTCCGGAACAGGTTTCAGCCGAGCCGGAAGATATTCCGCTTGACATTGTTTTTGAGAATGACAATTTTCTGATCGTGAACAAACCTGCAGGACTGCTTGTCCATCCCGGCAACGGACATCCGAAAGGAACGCTGCTCAACGGAATAGTCCGCCACTTGAATTTGGAGGAAAAAGCTTTTAGATCACCGGATTTCAGAGCCGGGCTTGTCCACAGAATAGACAAGGACACTTCGGGGCTGCTCGTCGTCGCGAAAAATGAAAAAACGCTCGAGGAACTTTCCGAAAAATTTGCCCGCCATGACATAAAACGCGAATACACATGCATCGTGTGGGGAAAACTGAAGGATCGGAAAGGAACTGTTGCAACATTCCACGGAAGGGATCCGAAAAACCGTCTCCGCTTCTCGCCCGATGTAAAAAACGGAAGAAAGGCTGTGACGCACTACGAAGTCATTGATGAATACAAATACGCGTCACTGCTTAGAATCACGCTTGAAACAGGGCGGACACATCAGATCAGGATGCACATGAAATTTCTTGGACATCCGATAGTGAATGACGAACTTTACGGCGGGTTACGCAAATCGCCCGATTCTCCCCTGAACAAACTGCTTGCCGCATCGGGGCGGCAGCTGCTTCACGCAGGAGTTCTAGGTTTTTCGATTTCGGGCGAAGATTTTCTGTTCAAATCAGACTTACCAGACGACATGAATATAATCCGACAATATTTTGAAACGATTTCAGGAGGATAGAATGGCTTCAAGAACTGCGCTCATTTTGGAAACGAATCCGGTAATCACCGAAAGATATCTGGATTACACGCACGATTCAGACTGGCGGATCATGCTAAAGGACACACTGAACGGATTTCTGGAAAAACTTCAGCAGGAAAAATTCAACCTTATAGTAGCCGAGGAATCACTTGTTCCGCAGGGAATAATCGCAATGATGAAATCGACGGGGATCCCTTTTCTCCTTTCGACAAACACTAAAAACGCCGAGATCAAGACTCTGCCGAGAAACTTCAACAGAACGGAACTTCTGACTGTTTTCGACAGGATGGTTCCGCCTCTTCCCGAAGAAACGAACGAAAACGATGACGAAGACGAAAAAACAGACACCGTCCACGATATTCTTTCGGGACTCGAGGACAACGAAGAGGCTTTCGAACTTACTTCCGATGAAGTCGTTTCCGGCCATAAACCAGCGGAAAACACAGCTGAATCCGATCTTTTCGGTAATTCCTTCGACGAAGAGGATTTCTTTAGCAACGGAACAGGAACAACAGACAAAGGAAGTGCGGAATTTCAGCCTGTAACAGACAAAAAAAATGCGGATTTTTCGCCAGAAACAGTCAGCAGCACCAGACAGGAAGAGAAAAAAACTTTTCAAGTTCCGCCCTCTTCCTTCGACGACAATGACAACGAAATCGACAGTATCATAAACTCTTTTTCGAATGAATTCAGAACCGAACCCAGCGGAAACACCGTCCCTGAAGCTGCCGGAATCGACCTGAAACCGAAAGCTGAAAACACCGCAAACCAGACGGCAGCCGTGGAAAACAATTCCGATTTCGACGACTTCCTTTTCGGAGACTCTTCCGACAATGAATTCAAAACGGAGAGCAGCAGCGAATACAAGCCGGAAATCACGAAAGTCACGCCTATTCCGAAGCAGGATATTGAAAAACCGGAAGAACCGCGGCAAACCGCAAAAACCGTAACAGCAAACACGGAAACGGAGCCTGACAATGAAATAAAAGCGGCCGTTTTCGAATGGCTGGAAAAAAACGCGAGAAGCATAATCAAAGAAACCGTGCTTGAACAGCTTGCATCGCTTTCCGGAAAGAACAATGACTAAAAGAGTCGTTTCTCTGGATGTCGGCATGAAATTCGTAGGAGTGGCAGCGACAGATCCGACATGGAATTTCCCGACAATTATCGGTACTTTAAAAAGAAAGGATTCGATAAACGACGACCTTGCGCGTCTCGGAGATATGATCGATTTCGAAATCGCCGCTTTCGCCATAGGACATCCGCTCCGTGCCAACGGCGAAGAGAGCAGCTTCATGCCGGTAGTGCGCGGTTTCGAGAGAAGACTCATGAAAATTTATGAAAATGTCCCTTTTTTCGGAGTTGACGAGTTCCATTCGTCGGAAGAAGCTCTTGAAATAAAAAAAGTCAATCCGAAGAACTACCGTGCAAAAAAGCAGTCCGGTGTAATCGACTCGACCGCAGCGGCGATAATTCTCGAAAGATTCATGGAAACGGCCGATTTTAAAGAACTGAAAAAAACTTATATGGAGAGTTAAATGAAAAAACTGACCGGAAAAGACAAAAAATATCTCAGAGGTCTGGCTCATGCGCTGAATCCTGTCGTTCTCATCGGCAGAAACGGCTGTACCGACCAGGTCATATCCCAGATCGACGAGGCTCTGACGGCTCACGAGCTGATAAAAATCAAATTCATAGACTACATTGACGAGAAAAAGGAAATTGCCGCCGGAATAGTAGAAAAACTGCAATGCGAATGCTGCGGCTCGATCGGTCACACATTCATTTTCTTCAGACAAAACGAAGATCCGGCAAAAAGAAAAATAGAATTTTAATATTTTTTGCGGTTGATTTTTTGAACAGGCGCCGTTTTTTATTACTTCTTTTCTTTATTTTTTTCACTTTTAGAGTTTTTGCGTCTGAAATCGTCTCGGAAATCGTCTGGGACTCGCCGCTTCCGCAATCCGACTTTTCAAGGCTCATAAAAATCAAAAAAGGCGAACCGCTTTCGATAAAAAAAGTACGGAGAACGGTAAAACTTCTGTATGCAACAAAAAAATTCGAGAAGATCGACATAAGCTCTGAAAAAGCAGGAGACGGCAAAGTCAAAATCATCATCAAAGGAGAACCGCAGCTCATAATTGAGGATATAAAAATCTACGGCAACCACCACATAACCGACAGAGAGCTGAAACTTGCATCGGGAATCGGCCTTAACGCACTCTATTCCGAAAACGATTTTCTGAGAATACGCGAAGAAATCATATATTACTACCGCGAAAACGGATGGTTCTCGGTCGCAGTAGGCATCGGATCGACAAGATTATCCGAAACGACTGTAAAAATAACGATCAGAATAGACGAAGGAACACAGGAAAAATTCAAAAAATTCAAAATAAACGGGAATTTCAACAAAACTGAGTACAAAAAACTGATCTTCGATCTTGAATCTTCATTTAAAGGCCGCCCCTACACCGACAAGAATGTCACTGAAATCGAATATGCCGTGATCGACAGATACAAAAAAGAGGGTTTTCTCAACATTGCCGTGACTTCAGACAAGCGCAAGGACGGACTTCTAATCCTCAACATCAGGAAAGGAAGCCATTTTTCAGTCAATGTAGAAGGAGCCTACTGGTTTTCTCCGGATACCATAACAAAAGTCGTAAAAGAGATCCCGAATTATCACTTCGACACCGCGAGCATCCGGAAAAAACTCGAGATACTTTACCATTCATACGGTTTCCACGATGCGGAAATCACGCCTGAAATTCAGGAAAAAACCGATTCTGCCGGGACTGAAAGCACGATCAACATCAAAATAAAGGAAAACGAACGGCGCTTCATAAACAAAATCGTACTGAACGGAACGACCAACGAAAGAAACATAAAAATCGTCACAGAAAGACTCTCGGACTTCATTGCTGACAGGATAGAAGAGGAGAACTTTCCGCTGATAATGATAAACAGAACACATACCGGCGGCGGCTATATCGACACCGACGGATCGCGTGAAAGAACTTTGAAAGACAGCAAAGAAGACAAAGTCGGGAAACCCGACTCGCCGCATGCCATACCGAGAGCTTATCTCGATGAAATCAGGGAAATGACCGAAAAAATCTACCAGAACGGCGGATATACCGAAGTCGAAGTTTCAAATGTCGCTATACACGACAACGGCGGCAAACTCGTTCTCGACATAGACGTCACTGAAAACACCCAGTATTTTCTTGCAGGGATCGATGCATTCACCGGAAATGCCGAACTGGACAAAGCTCTGAAAAAAAAGCTGAAAATGTCACGGACTCTCCCTTACAACGAAAGGATCGTCCAGGCTTATCAGAAAAGAATATCTGAATTTCTGACCGACAAAGGCTATATTTTCCACCTTGTCACGCATGAGGAAAAAATTGACGGAAACAAGGTTTTTCTGACTTTCAACGTCGAATATCTCTTCAAAGTCAAAATCACCGAAGTCGTGATCGCAGGCAACTACCTGACGACAAGCTGGGTCGTACGCCACATTCTGAGAATCGATCCCGGCGATGTTCTCGACGGGGATTCGTTCCAATACAGCCGGAGAAACATGCTCCAGACAGGCATTTTCCAGTCGGTTGACATTGATTTCATCGACCCCGAATTTCCTAACGACGAAAAGGATCTCGTCGTAACAGTCAGCGAATCGGAACGCTTCAAAGTTTCACCGAGCGTCGGGATCAGCAGCGATGAAGGCGTCAGATTCATTGGCTCTTTCGAGTGGAAAAACATGGTCAAATCAGGCGTTTCATCGAAAATAAGCCTTAAAGTCTCGCGGAAAATCGAACTTTTTATGAATGAAAGGTTCAGAAAATACTACGACAACGACTTTACATCGTGGCAGAGGACCGAAAGAAAAGTGAACCTGACTTTTCTTTTTCAGGACACCTACATTCCGAAAGTCCCGCTTTCGGCACAGATCGACGCCTTCCATATTCACGACATACGAAGCAACGGCGGACTTCCCTACATGATCGACAAAAACGGTCTTTATTTCAGTATTTTCCGGCGTTTCAGCAACCGTTACTACATCTCGACCGGTTTCGAGCTCGCATACAGATACGAAAAAGACTACGAAGTTTCGGATGAGGGCGATGTCAGCTATGAAATCCTGCAAAGACTCGTAATATCGCCTGAAATCAGAGGTTACATCGACTTTCGCGACTCGGTTTTCTTCCCTACAAAAGGGTGGAAACTTTCGCTCAGATACCAGAACACCTCTTCGGTAGCCGGCGACAAAAACCAGTATTCACTTTTTGAAGGCGGACTGGCACTCTACATTCCGCTGCACTACAGAACGAACTTCGCAGGCGACCGCGTCTCGACCGACCGCCTGATTTTTCACTCATATCTGGCTTCGGCATTCCTCCTGCCGCATTCCGGCGAACTTTCCTCAGATGATGTCCTCAAGCTCGGCGGCAACACGACAATGCGCGGATTCTATACGAACGAACTTCTTCCTAACGACATGAATGACGAAATGGCGGAAGGTAAATTCTACATGTTTATTAGGAACGAATTAAGGGTCAAACTGATAACCGACCTCTATCTTCTGGGGTTTGTCGATATCGGAAACCTCTGGGAAGAAGCGGAACATGTCGGCGAAGGTGACCTTTTCCGCTATTCCTCGGGCGGCGGTCTCCTCTACGCATCGCCTATCGGATCGATAACGGCTCAGGCCGGATTTAATTTAAAACCACATGAAGGAGAAAACACATGGACAATTCATGTATTCCTTTCAACAATGTAAAAACACTTTTGGTCTTGATATTACTGGCGGTCATGTCAATTTTCATCTCCTGCGACGGCAGTGAGTCTCAGGGTAACTACTGCCGGGGAGTAACACTTTCGGTAAGCGGACGCGCCGAAGACGACCTCTACATCAGAAGCTCATTCAACAACTGGTCGCTTGCGACTCCGATGACATACAAGGACGGTGTCTGGAGTGCAGAGCTTTTTCTCGCTCCGGGAAACTACCCCTACAAATTCTTCTCGGCAAAAGATTCAAAATGGTTTCTTGATCCGGCGAACCCGCTCAGGATGTTTGACAAAGACAACCCTTACAGCAAACTTGTTGTCAAAGACTGCCGCTATCCGACAATAGAACTTGCCGGAAGACCTGAAATTTCGGATAAAAGCATTAAATTTCAAATAAAATTCACAGCCGGAATTTCTGGCAAAAACCCGGATTTCAAAAAATCGGAGATCCTGCTCGGGAGAGAAAAGGCCGATTACTCTTTCGACAAAAAAACAGGAATAATCTCAATAGATTACAATGCCGAATATAGCGGAAAGTTCACATGGTTTTTCAGGATTTTCGATACCGACGGCTTTGCTGCGGAAGTTCTCACGGTGCCGGTCTGGATAGAGGAAACGCCGTTTGAATGGGAAAACGCCTTCATGTATCAGCTTATGACCGACCGCTTCAGCAACGGCGACAAAAGCAACGACTCTCCCCTTCCCGACATCGACGAAAAGGCGAACTGGCAGGGAGGAGACTTTCAGGGGATCATCGACAGGATCGAAGACAACTACTTTTCCGACATGGGCGTGAATGTCCTCTGGATAAGCTCTCCTGTCGCAAATACCGAAAATCCCGGCAAAGGAATGGGGGGCGACACACGATATTACGCGCCGTACCACTCATACTGGCCGGTTGCGACGGGCTGGACCAACGAACTTCACATTCCGGGGCTCGATTCATCGATAGAAAAGCACTTCGGAAGCGAGGAAAAGCTGCACGAACTCATTCAGAAAGCGCATAAAAAGGGGATCAGGGTAATGTTCGACTTCGTGCCGAACCATGTCCACACCGATTCATACCTATGGAAAACCTACAAAAACAGCGGCTGGTTCAACATGGCCAAAGATGGTCTTCCGGCAAATTCGAACGGCGGCTACACATGCGGCTGGGAAAGGCCTGTTGAATGCTGGTTCACCGATTATCTCGCCGATATCGACTACAAGAATGACGAGGCGATGGAGGCTGTCATCAACCACCTGATATGGCTGATCCAGGAATTTGACATCGACGGTCTGCGTCTTGACGCGATAAGGCTCATGGAACTCGACTTCACGACTACTCTGAAAACGGTTATCCAGCGCAAAGTGACAACGACCGGGATCCTTTTCTACATGATCGGCGAAACTTTCACAGGGGATATGGGCTGGGAAGAAATCGGATCCTATCTCGGCGAACACAGGCTCGACGGGCAGTTCGACTTCCCGCTTTACCATCACATTGTGCGGACATTCCTATTGCAGAGCGAGAATTTCGAGACTTTCACGAAATTCCTTGAAACCAACGACTACCGTTATCAGAACGATTTCTACAAAGGCTCGATCATGGGCAATTTCATCGGGAACCACGATGTGGCTAGAGCTCTGAGCCTTGCAAACAAGGATTTTGACGGTGTTTCGTCGCAGGGCGGCGCTGAAGCTGACTGGAAAGTGTGGGAAAACTCTCCTGAACTGCCGGAAGACGAGCTTCCGTTCAAAAAGATGCGCAACGCTCTGACGTTCATGTTCACACATCCTGGGATCCCGATAATCTATCAGGGCGACGAGTTCGGAATGCCTGGCGCGAACGACCCGGACAACAGAAGAATGGCTATTTTCGGCGACGATTTAAGTGAAAACCAGAAGAAGAATCTTTTGCACACTCAAATTCTCGGCAACTTCCGCAAAAACCATCCTGCCTTCATGCACGGAAAGAGGAAAAATCTCGCTGTTTCGGAAAACATCTACGCTTTCGCGATGGTTCAGGGAGATGACACTGTGATCGCCGTCTTCAACAACGGCGAGGAAGAAAAAACGCTGAAAATCGATATATCAGGACTCAAAATCGATTCTGCAGAAACACTTTTCTCTAATAAAATCAATATATCTGGAAAAAAGTTGGAAATAACGCTGGAGCCTTTCGGCGCGGAAATAATCTATAAAAAATAATTAGAACTTAAATCCGAGTGACGCAAACATTCCATCTTTGGTCGGAAGAACAGCCGCATTGCTCAATTCGATTTTCTGGTTTTCCCGCGGTTTTTTGATAGTAATGAGCCACGATCCTGTAACGATCATTCCCGCTCCGACGACACCGGTCATAACAGCTCCTACCGTCCATGCCGTATGGTGTGATTTATTGTTTTCGTGAAGTTCCGTACAAAAACCCCAGTCTTTGCCTTCGCATGCATCAGAAGCGGCAAAAGCCATGGTTCCCATCGCAGGCATAAGAACTGCCACAGAGAGCGATCCGAGCACAACAAGCGGGATTCCTACACCGAGATAGGGTCTTTCATACTTGATCTTCTGAGCTTTTGTCTTGTTTATGGCAACAGCTTCCCTTTCTTCAGCAGCTTCAGCCCCGGCCTGTTCTTCTGTTTTATCGCCTGCATCGACTACTTCCTCTTCAGCCTGTTCTTCCTGCTTCGGAGCTTCCTCGCCGGCCTGTTCAACCGGTTTCGGCTCTTCCGCTGCAGCTTCAGGCGCACTCCCTTCCTCCGGTTGTTCTTTTACAGCAGATTCTGGAGCTGCTTCAGCGGGTTGTTGAGCTACTTCAGCAGGTTGTTGAGCTTCAGGTGCGGCATCAGCAGGTTTTGCTTCAGCAGCCGGTTCAGCCTTTACCTCTTCCTTAACTTCATTTTTAGCTTCCTCTTTCGGGGCTTCCTGCGCAAAAAGAACAAAAACACTGAAAACCATCAAGAAAAACAACGAAATCTTTTTCATTTTTGCCTCCTAAAATAAAAAAACCTTTTAATTTTAAGCATAAATCAAAAAATCGCAATTTTTTGCCTCGTGAAGCGTTTTTAACTTTTTTCCAAATAGGATTCAATCTGCGAAATCCGCCGGGATCCTTCCATATTTCAGGAAAACTCTTTTAAGAAAATCCTCTGTTTTTTCTTTGTTTTCCAGATCCAGCTCGGTGAGGACCGGCGTGTCAGGGAAAAGAGCCAGGACCCTTTCTGCAAAAAAGCCGTTTGCGTCAGTAGAAATAAGTTCGTCACTTTTTCCGCGGTAGAGTTTCGTATTTCTGACTCCGCAGCTAGGGCTTTTTGCCTTGAGAAAAAACCCGTCGATATTTTCAAGTATTTTCAGGTATTTGTCTGAAAATTCTGTCATTTTTTCAGTAAAAAACTTTCCCGTTTCCGGCTGAAAAAGCTGATTTTTTCCGTCAATTCTCACTACTCTGATTTTTTCCCGGGGACAGCCAAGACCTATCGCGATTTCGGGACACCAGTGAACGATTTCTACATGCTTTTTGAGTTTTTCGGCGAATTCGCAGAAAAAATCCTTTGCATCGTAGCGGCATTTGTCGAAGCCGAAGCAGCGGCTCATGTAAACTGAAGGTTTTCTGATCATTCTATATGAAAAACATCTTGCAGCAGTTACTTTATTTCGAAAGAAGCTTTGTGGTTTTTGCCTTCGTAATTGATTTCGATTGCTTTGATCGATTCGATTTCTTCTGCGGTCGAAGCCGTGTATTCTATCGGCATAAGATAACAGCAATCGTCACATCCTGCAGCCAGATCAAGGTCTGTATCGCGTTCCAGAATGCTGACTTTGAGAACATTTTCCTCGATTCCTTCAACTTTGTAGCCGTATTCCCAGTCATAACCGCAGTGCATCTCGCCGAACCAGTTGAATTTAATGGTTTTGTCTTTTGTTTCAGTAACTTCGACATACTCGTTGCAGGAATAGTAGTCTTCGTTTTCCGTATAAATTCTGTCCCTGAAAGAAATAGCAGGTTCTACCTGACGGCATTCTCCGACATCGACAGCTTCGAAACTGTTTTCGTTTTCCGAACCGTTGTCGCTGCCTCCACAGCTCAAAAGCATGAAAACAACTGAAATTGCAACTAATAAAAGAGATTTTTTCATGGCATCCTCCATATTTCGTCATTCATTGAAAGCTCTAATTCATTCCCTAAAAAAACAAAAACGTTAAATTATACTGAAAAAACGCTTGAAAACAAGGCATATTTAAACCCACATTTTTAAGATTATTCCTCAAACGGGCAAACCCTTTCTTCTTTACAATAACAGTCCATGTCCCGAAGTATCAAAGGTGTTGAATTCCGTTTCTGATAAAGTAACCATTTTCCCTCAAATTCAGCATAACCATACGGAAATATTGTTGTTCCGTCGGAATAAGTTTCATCTTTCTCCATCTTTTTCATGCAATATTTCTTATTTTTATCAATCCGATAGTAACACAATCTTCCGCCGTTTTCTGTCACATCATCTGTTATTTCCTCATACAAAAGAAGATTCCCACGAAGCATTCTTGGTGGAATTGAATAAGCTTTCTGAGCAGATTCTTCTGTAAAATCTGTTATAAGATCTGTTTTTTTGAAAGTTTCTCCGTTTCTTTCAACAAGAACTATTTTTTTCTTAAAAGTATCATAATAAACAAATCGGTTTTCATTTTCTTTGTCAAAATAAAGATATTCTGTTTGTTCTCCTTCCTGATTGAATTT
>DBYC01000091.1 GCA_002310035.1 bacterium UBP6_UBA1196 | reverse complement strand
AGCATTGTTGCCCAGATCATCGGACGCAAAAAACAAAAAGCCGCTTTTCAGCAGGGGCGTTTCGGCGGCAAAGATGAAGATTGGGATATCGGCACTGGAGAAGAGACGATCGTCAAATTCGAGAGCAGTCCGAGCGGTGCTGTCGTCATTGCGGACGGCAAAATCATCTGTCAATCGACACCGTGTTCAAAACTGTTGACGCAGGGAAATCACGAAATCGAGATGCAGAAAGAAAACTATGTGCCTAAAGTCAAAAAAGGAAAAATCACCGAAGGCAAAACTATCAAATACAAGCTTGAACCTAACTTTGCATATCTCTCAGTCAGCGGCAACTATGCGGTTTCTCTCAAGCTTGACGGCGCAAATATCGGGCAGATCCCGATAAAAGAGAAGGTGATAAGCACTGGAAATCACAGAATTGAACACTCGGACAGCTGTTTTTATGATTCCGGTGAAACATTTACCCTCCAACGCGGAGAGAAAAAAGCGATCAAGCTCAATTTGGAACCACGCGAATCAGCAATCAAAGTCTATGCGCAGGATGAAAGCGGCAATGACATCGAAGCAGATGTTTTTGTTGACGACAAAAAAGTGGGCAAGGCACCTGGTAAATTCAAAGTCCCGCTTTGCAGCAAAAAACTGGTCGTCAAAAACGGAGAAATTGAATATTCAGAAGAACTTTCTCTTAAAGAAAAGAAAATAAAAAATATTCAAGCATTGCTGACACAAAAAATATCATCATTCCCTGATACTTACACTAGATATTCTCAATATTCTCAAGAACAATATGAACAATACCTCAAACAATATCGTGCTGCAGTATCTCTTGTAGTTGTAGGTCCAGTTCTTATGGTTGCCGGGGGATTATGTTTTTACGGAGCAAAAAAGCATGCTGAGAGCGATCTGGGAGGAATTGCCCTCTTTTCTGGTGGATATGTTGGCCTCATTGGAGGGCTTGTACTAACTATAACTGGAGCTGCAGTTTTTCCTAAAAAAAGAGAGTACAATATATCTTTTGGTACGAATCCAGCAAACAACTCTGTTTATTTAACACTCAATTGGTAAAAAAGTAACGTAAAATTCTAAGAAGATAAAACATTGGGAGATCAATGCAACGACAGGTTTGCTTCGACAAGTTTTTTATATTTAAATAAAATTTAAAAATTTTTCAAATTGATGTTGACAAAAACATAAAAACGAGTATTGTCTTGGCTAATAGTCCCTCTCACGCTTCCCGTAAGATCAGCGCACCAGAGAGGGCTTCGATTTTTTGGGAATCAGATTTCAGATGAAATACACAAAATCCCCGATTTCAGTTGAAGAACAAATAGAAAAACTTGAAAAACGCGGTCTTATTTTTCCTGACAAAAATTCAGCTGTCAAATATCTGAAAAACATCGGTTGCTACAGGCTGAAAGCCTATACTTATCCGTTTCAGAACAATAAAGATCCAGAAGCTGATCACGCTTTTATCAGAAACGATATTCATTTTGAGGACATTATCGACCTTTATGTTTTCGACCGAAGACTTAGAAATCTGATTTTTAACGAACTCGAAAAAATAGAAATAGCCGTCCGCACTAAAATGTCTCTTGTTTATTCCGTTTCAACCGCGGATTCATGGTGGTTTGAATCGGTGGAAAGGAGGTTCTTTCAAACTGGCTTCATGCTTTTTCAAACCTGCGGAACTGCTGTGCCCATCACAGCAGAATCTGGAACAGAAGATTCTCCATTCATCTGAAACTCTCTTACAACACAACTAATCCGTTTTTAATGAAGCCCGATACCGAAAAATTGGAACACAACAAGATTTTTGTTCTTCTCTGTGCCGTAAAATATATTGCCGACATTCTTAGTCCCGGCAATTCGTTTGAAAAGAATCTGATATCACTGCTGAATGACAGGCATCGCCTTCTGACACTCAAAGAAATGGGGTTCCCCGCTGATTGGGAAAAATTGCCTGTGTGGGAAAATCAGTGATTTAAAAAAGTCCGCTGCATCCGCAACGCTGATTAGCGCACGGTTTCACAAAACAACCTCTTGATCTCTTCAAAATCTCTTTGATCCACGCTGAATTAACCTTTTATCTGGATCGAGGTCGCAATTTGCGACTTTAAAAATCAAAACATGAACTGGTTTTGCGGTCAAAAATTTTGACCACAAAAGAGAGAAGCACGCACAATCAGACAAAATCACAAAATTTACCGCTTTAACTGCCCTTGCATTTTTTTTGAAAATCCTTAAAATACCGCGGCTTTTTTAGAGCAGTCTTAATGGAGGAAAAAATGGCTGAAAACAAAGCTCAGGAACAGAAAACGGTTCCGCAGATGGATGAAAACGAAATCATAGCCCGCAAAAAAGAGAAAGTTAAAATGCTGCGCGAAGAGGGGATCCACCCTTACGCAAATACTTTCGCGCCCGATTCGACAGTTGAAAAGGTCATTGAATATTGCAAAACACAGACCAAGGAAGAGCTCGAGCAGACGGGAAAACCGCTTGAATTCGCGATCGCAGGAAGGATCATGTTCCTCAGAGTCATGGGAAAACTCGCGTTCGCAAACCTGAAAGACGAGACTGCTTCGATCCAGGTCCTTTTTGCAAAGGATTTTCTCGGTGAAGATTTCGCGAAATTCAAAAAATCGTTCGATGTCGGCGATATCGTCTGGGTAAAAGGCGAAGTTTTCGTAACAAGAACCGGCGAATACTCGATTTTGGCTCACAGAACGGAGCTTCTCACCAAAAATATCAGACCGCTTCCCGAGAAATTTCACGGACTTACCGATAAAGAGCTCCGCTACAGGCAGCGTTACCTTGACCTCATTATGAATGACGATGTCAGAGAGACTTTCAAAAAGAGAGTGAAGATCATAAATTTCATCAGAAACTACATGAACAACGCGGGTTTCATGGAAGTCGAGACCCCGATGATGCACCCCTTGGTAAGTGGCGCGGCTGCAAAACCTTTCATCACGCACCACAACGCGCTCGATATCCCGCTTTACATGAGAATAGCTCCCGAGTGCTACCTCAAAAGGCTTCTTGTCGGCGGATTGGGAAAAGTTTACGAGATCAACCGCAGCTTCAGGAATGAGGGAATGGACCTCAAACACAACCCCGAATTCACGATGATGGAGTTCTACTGGCCCTATGCGACTTACGAAGACCAGATCCGTTTCACTCAGGAAATGATCAGCAAACTCTGCGTTGAGATAAACGGTACGACTGAAGTTGAATACGACGGAATGAAAATCGATTTCAAAGCTCCGTGGAACAGAATGACAGTCGAAGAAAGCATCGTAAAATCGGGCATCTGCACCGAAGAAGACCTCGAAGACAGAGAAAAACTCATTGAAATAGGCGTCAAAAACGGTCTCGACAAGGCAACGCTTGAAGGAATGTCGCGCTACAAAATCATCATGGAATTCTTTGACAACTTCGTCGAAGAGCACCTGATCCAGCCGACATTCATCACGAAATATCCGACCGAAGTGAGCCCGCTCGCTCGCAGAAACGACGAAAACCCCGAATACACAGACAGATTCGAGCTTTTTGTCGCAGGAAGAGAACTTTCCAACGCGTTCAGCGAACTCAATGACCCGAAACAGCAGTACGATTCGTTTGCGGCTCAGGTCGAAGCTAAAAAAGCTGGCGACGACGAAACGATCGACATGGACAGCGACTACATACGCGCCCTTGAATACGGAATGCCGCCGGCAGCAGGACAGGGAATCGGCATCGACAGACTTGTCATGCTTTTGACCAATTCGCCGAGCATCCGCGACGTCATTCTTTTCCCGACGATGAAACCGGAAAAATAGCGCTTTTATTCCTGAGTTCATCTTTATTTGACTTAAAAACCGTCACAAATAAACTTTCCCGTTTTTTGTTTTTATTCAACTTTGGAGGGAAAAATGAAAGATCCGAGAATTCAGAAAATCGCGAAAAATCTTGTAAACTACAGCACGAAAGTCCAGCCGGGCGACAATGTCCTGATCGAATACCGGGACAACTGGCCGCTTCCTCTTGTTCTTGCTTTGATCGAAGAAGTCAAGGCTGCCGGCGGAAGACCTTTCGTCAACTTCACCGACATGCAGATCCAGAGAAAACTTCTCCAGGCTGCGGACGACGAATGGTTTGACTCGATGTGCGAAATCGACCTTCTCAGAATGAAGAAGATGCAGGCTTACATTTCGATAAACGGCAGAAACAACAGTTTTGAGCTTTCGGATGTCGCACCCGAGCAGATGAAGAAAAACACACAGAAATATCTTATTCCGGTTCATTTGGATCAACGCGTAGCTCACACCAAATGGTGTATCCTCGCTTTCCCGAACCCCTCTTATGCACAGGCTTCCTCGATGAGCACCGAGGCTTTCGAAGACTTCTACTGCGATGTATGCTCGGTCGACTACGCGAAAATGGACAAGGCGATGGATCCGCTCAAGGAACTTATGGACAAGACCGACAAAGTCCGCCTTCTCGGCCCCGGCAGAACAGACCTCACCTTCTCCATCAAAGGGCTTCCCGGGATCAAATGCTCCGGTCAGTGCAACATTCCTGACGGCGAAGTTTTCACCGCACCGGTCAAAGACTCTGTCAACGGCGTTATCGAATACAACACTCCGACCGCTTACCACGGCACGAAATTCGATAAAGTCATCCTTACTTTCAAAGACGGCAAAATCGTCAAGATCGAAGGCTCTGATGTCGAGAAACTTGAAGAGATCTTCAACACCGACGAAGGCGCAAGGTATGTCGGCGAATTCGCGATCGGTGTAAACCCGTATGTCACGAAACCGATGGTAGACATTCTTTTCGACGAGAAAATCTGCGGTTCGATCCACTTCACGCCTGGCGACTCCTATGAAGAATGCCCGAACGGCAACAAATCAGGCGTTCACTGGGATCTCGTCATGATCCAGACTCCGGAATACGGCGGTGGCGAGATCTATTTTGATGACGTTCTCATCAGAAAGGACGGCCGCTTTGTTCTACCAGAGCTCGAAGCATTGAACCCGGAAAATCTTAAATAATTTTTTTATAGCCGCCGTTGTTCTGGTTGAAATATCGAAATCTCGAAATTCGAAATATCGACGGCGGCGGATCATAATATCGAAAAAAATGACCGTGACGGCGAAGGCGCGAAAATGAAGGCGCGCGAAAAAAATTGATAAAATTTATTCTTGTTGTTATAAAGCGGCGGTTTTTGGTGTTCAATTTATTTTTTTGGAGTCAATGATGAAAAAATTTTTCGTGATTTTGATTTGTCTGCTTTCCATTGTAGCATGCGGAGACGGCAAAGATCCGATGATGAAGAAAATGGAAGAGGCAGCTGAAAGAAACAAAGCCTACAAAGAAGCTGAAGAGGCAAAAAAGAAAGAAAAACCGAAATTTGTTGACGATCAGGCGAAAGAGGAGCTTCCGGCAATCGTCGAAGCTGCAACGAAAGGCGATCTTTCCAAAGTCAAAGCTGAAATCGGCAAAGGAACTCTTGTTGATACGAAGGACGAGCGCGGCAGAACGGCTCTTTACATGGCAGCATCGGAAGGCAAAAAGGATGTCGTCCTTTATCTCATTGAGGAAGGTGCGAATGTCAACACGAAGCGTGATGACGGAGATACACCGCTTATGGCTGCGGCGAGAAAAGGAAATTCGGAAATCGTTTCTGCTCTTGTCGGCGCGAATGCAGATATCGCTCAGGCTGACAACTTCGGCAGAACACCGCTTATGATGGCGGCGCAAAGCGGTTCAAAAGAGCTTGTTGACTATCTGCTTTCGAAAGGCGCTGACCTCAATGCGACCGATAAATATGAGCTTTCGGCTCTTATTTTCGCGATGAAGGCGCACAAAATGGATCTGGCGAAATATCTCCTTGGCAAAGGTGCAAAAGTCTGGAAGCCGAAACCTCTCGTAATCAATGAAAAGCCGCTTGTCCTCAAGGTCGAAGGCAAAGTTCAGCCGGGAATGGAGGAAGTCATCGAAAATCTTGATAAGAAAGATGTTCATCTCCGCCAGAAAACCGAGCTTTTCTACGCTGTCGAAACCGGTGATCTCGACCTTGTCAAACTGCTTGTCCAGAAAGGTTCACCTGTTCTCGTCGACGATGTAGAGCAGAGCAGAGAGACGATAATTTATGTTTTCGGACAGAAAGAAGAAGAGCGCGACATGCTTTTCCAGAGAAAAATCGTAAGAACTTCCTATGACCGCGACCAGAAAAACCTTCTTCACTATGCTGCTGAAGGCGGATATGTCGATATTATGAAGTTCCTCATTTCCAAAGGGGCAAGGCTTGAAGAGACTGACGGCGAAAATGTCAGAGGTCCGCTTTTCTATGTCGTAGCTCAGGAAATCGATCCGAAAGATCCCGGCAAAGAGGCTAGACTTGTCGCAACTGCTGACTACATAATCGAAGAAGGCAAAAAGACCTGGACGAAGAGAGTCAGACTTTCCAAACAGGAACTTGACAAGATGAGAGAGCGCGAGAAAACCAAAAACTGGTGGGAACGCAATCCGTTCGACACCGAGTGGAAAGACATCACGGCTCCGAAAGTTGACATCGAGGAATACGACTACGAAGGATGGCATGTTCTTGCGCTTGCCGCTAAATACGGCCACACCGACATAGTTAAACTTCTTATCAACAAAGGTGCGAACATCAACCACAAAGAGAGAAAGATGGGTAACACCGCCCTCATTTACTCGAGAGTCGGCAAATTCAAAGAGATGGAAGAGTTCCTTCTTGCAAACTGCGCAAAAGAGGGCATCAACTTTGACCACGAAGAACTCGCAAAACAGGGCTGGAAATGTGTTGACGGAAAGGAAGTTTTCGAAAAACCGGCTGAATAATCTCTCTTCTAATTGCGAAAATCATAAATAATTCTGAGGTGTTATATGAAAAAGGTCATGTTGCTTCTTTTCCTGGTTTTTCTGATGGTTTCATGCGGCGGCGATGATCCCGAAGGCGAAGTTGCTGCTCAGGGAACTTTGAACGGCAGATGTTATCCGAATAAAACCTGCAATGAAGGTCTGGTCTGCTCGGAAGGTGACATCTGTATTAAAAACGGTGATTCGGCTGACAGTTCTGATTCTGGTGACAGTGCGGATTCCGGCAACAGTTCTGATTCCGGCAGCAGCGCGGATTCAGGCGATAGCACGGATTCCGGTGATAGTGCGGATTCAGGCGACAGCACGGATTCCGGTGAAAGCACAGATTCCGGTGACAGTTCTGATTCAGGTAACAACGGAAACACGGAAGCGAAATGCGGCAACGGCACAAAAGAAGCGGGCGAAGTTTGCGAAAAAGGGGATTTTCTCATGTGCTCTGAGATAGACAGTCAGTATTCACAGACAGATCTTGCGATCTGCAACGATTTCTGCAACGGCTGGAACACTGATAAATGCGGAAATGCTTCAGGGCTCAAGCCGCTTGCGACTTTTCCGGCAAGGACACACGAACTGACATATCTTTACAATGGTGTGAATGCTTTTAATGAAATGACGAATCAGGATGACGAACTCTGGAAGTCTGCTCTTTTCAACGCTTCGATAAACCTTGGCGAAGCCACATACTCCATCCCGCATCCGCAGGCAAACGCGCATTGGATCGCAGCTTACTATGATTCCAAAACGCTTTATTTCTATCAGAATTCATACCTTTGTGACGATTCTATGAACTGCCAGTATACGACTCCTTGGGTCATGTTCGGTGCGGATCTTGAAAGTCTTTCGGCAGGGAAAAAACTTTCAATCGGCATCTCCGACAAACATAAAGTCAATATGCTCATAGAAGATGTTCTTACTGCAGATCCTGAACAAGACTGCGTCATGCTTGTCGGTTACGGCACTTTGACAGTCGATTCTGTCAATATTTCTGCCGGATCTGCCGGACATTTCAAATTCACTACTTCGGAAATCGGGCTTTACAATGTTACAATGACGCCGGAAGGCGATGTTACGAAAGAAATTGAGGAAGAGGGGTATACAATATGCAAATAATGAAAAAAACATTAATAATTCTGGCTTGTTGTCTTTTTGCGATCTCGTTAGTTTCATGCGGCAGTTCGAATTCGTCCAAAGAAAAAGAAGGGGAAAATTCTCAGATTAGCGACAGCGATGCAACTGAAGTTGACGATGCAGGCGAAACTGATGCTGATGAAGAAAATGACGGTGACGATACAGACAACGAAAATGTTGAAACCGATGCAGATGAAAACGAAGAGGATGACAGTGACTCTGAAAGCGCGGTCGCGGATGTGACTTCGATCAAATTCAATGTTCCCGAAGAATCATCTGTGGTCGCTGAAGATTCAGGCCATTTCGCGTTTCCTGATGTAATCCGGCTTGAAAGCGGAAAGCTGATGTCTGTTTTCAGAGTAGGCAAGAATCATGCTGAAAGGAGCGGTTTCATAGCATATTCGCTTTCCGACGACGGAATCAGCTGGAGCGAATCCGATATTCTGGTGAACGATAACACGATCGACGACCGTGACCCGTCGATTGCCGTTCTTTCGGACGGAAGAGTGGCGATGAACTGGTTCAAATACCGCTATCCGGCGGATTATTCCGAGCCGTGGGTCCACCATTTGTTTTTTGCAGTTTCTGACAAAAGCGGACTGAAATTCGGTGACCATATTCAGGTCGACGGCGGTGTTTTCGACTATTCGGAAACGGCTGTTATGAGTGACGACGGAATCTGGCTTGATGAAAACGGAAATGAAGTCACGGTTGCGGCTTCTTCCAGTTCTGTGATAGAACACGACGGAAAGATAATAATTCCCGGCTATTTCGGCAACGCACTCAACTGGCAGTCGATGAGAAAGACTCCGAAAACCAAAATTGTCCTCTATGAAAGCGGAGACGGCGGTGCGACCTGGACTCCCAACGAAGTCGAGGCAGAAATTGAAGAAAACACATGGCTTCAGGAACCGGCACTGCTCAAAGTCACTGAAGAACGCTGGATCATTCAGGCTAGAACGGCAAAAGGCTCAAGCCCGAGCAATAAAGGCGATCTGGTTCAGACCGTTTCTGAAGACGGCGGCAAAACATGGTCACCATACAAAAGTCTCGGTTTTGTCGCGCATGCTCCGGAACTTCTTAAACTTGAAAACGGTGTCATTGTCAGCTCTTTCCGCTGGCTTGAATGGGAAGGAAGCAAGGCGACAAGCGAGTCGGTTTCTATGGTTTATTCGCTTGACGGCGGTGACACATGGTCGGATCTCATTGAAATTCTCAACTGCGGCGCGGTCGAATGCGGTTATCCCGGCATGATAGAACTTCCCGGAAATAAAATCCTTGTTGTTTACTACACTCCGGGAGGCACAGGAATAGATTCAAAAATCATAACTTTCGAAGCCGAATAACTCCGCTGTTTTTCACTTCAACTTGACTAAAATCTCAGTGTTGCAATAATCGTCCGGTTTGATTTAGGAGGTCTTATGAAAAGGTTTTTTGCTTTAGTTTCACTTGTTTTTTTGTTTGCTTCATGTCAGCAGCTTGACAATTTTCTGGGAATTAAAACCAAGAAAAATGTCGAAAAACCAAATAACAAAATCGTTCATGTCGAACCGGCAGCCGATTCAGCCGCTGGGCAGGAAAACGGAAATCTGCTCAACTGGATGCGCTATCCCGCGATTTCTCCCGACGGAAGCGAGATAGCTTTCGCGTTCATGGGTGATATCTACATCGTTCCGGCAAAAGGCGGTTTCGCGCGGGCTCTGACTTCGGCTCCTTCCTACGAATCAAGGCCGGTCTGGGCAAACAGCGGAAAAACGCTCGCTTTTGTAAGCAGCCGCTACGGCAATTTCGATATTTTCACGATCTCAAGAAACGGCGGAAACGCGAAAAGACTTACTTTTCATTCGGCAAATGACACCCCGATGGCTTTTTCACCCGACGATTCGCTCGTTTACTTCAATTCGCCGAGAGTCGGCACGAAGGAAAGCTCCCTTTTCCCCTCAAGAGCTCTTCCGCAGCTTTATTCTGTTCCGGCTGATGGCGGCGCGGAAAAGCTTGAGATCCCTTTTCCTGTCATTGATCTTAACATCAGCGCGGACGGCAGGAAATTCATCTACCACGACAGAAAAGGGTATGAAAGCGACTGGCGCAAACACCACGTCTCAAGCAACGCGAGAGATCTCTGGGAATACGATACCGAAGTCAAAAAGTTTGAAAAACTCACAGATTTCGCGGGCGAAGACAGAAACCCGGTTTTCGGCGAAAACGGAGATATCTACTATCTGAGCGAGGAAAGCGGCTCTTTCAACGTCTGGAAACGCTCGGCGGCAGGCGCTAAAACGCAGCTCACGAAATTCGACACTCATCCGGTAAGATTTTTGTCAAGGAGCAAAAACGGAACTCTCTGTTTTTCGTACAACGGCCAGATCTATACGATGAAAGAGGGCGAAGAACCTGCAAAACTCGAAGTTTTCTCGACTGTCGAAATGAAAGCTAGCGAGATCCGCGCAATGCTTTCCGCTGCCGACGAAGTCGCTCCGAATTCCGACGGAAGCGAGGCCGCGCTAGTGCTTCGCGGTGAAATCTATGTCGTAAACACCGAAACAGGCACGACAAAAAGGATAACCGATACTCCGAACGAAGAGAGATGGGTGAACTTCCATCCAGAAAACAGAAAACTGCTTTACTCATCCTTCCGCGACGGCGTCTGGAAAATCTACGAAACATCGATGGATGACGAAAACGAACCTTACTTCTCAACTTCCACGAAAATCAGCGAGAAAGAAGTGATCTCGGGCGATTTCAACGCTTTCCAGGCTTACTATTCGCCTGACGGAAAGAAGATCGCTTACCTCAAAAACAGAACAGAACTCGTTGTTTTCGACACCGAAAAGAACATTCACACGACAGTTATGGCGGGCGAGAAAAATGTCTCCTACATCGACGGTGACCAGTGGTATTCATGGTCTCCAGACAGCACGCGCCTTGCGGTCGTATTCAACGACAGAGACCGCTGGAGCGGTGAGATCGGCATAGTTGAGGCGAAGGGCGGCGAACTTGTAAACATCTCGAATTCGGGAACTTTCGACGCGCTGCCGAAATGGAGTGGAAACGGCGAATTCATCTCGTGGATCGGCGGAAAAGAGCTTTTTCTTTTCTTCCTCAACAAGAAAGGGTTCGACAACTTCCAGAAAACAAAAGAGGAGATCGACATAGAGAAAAAAGCCGAGGCAAACAAAAAGGCGGCTGCGGCTAAAAATGTTCCTCCGACACAGCAGCCTCCCGCAGCGGCAAAACCTGAGGAAAAGAAAGAACCGGTCGCTTTCGACGCAAATGAAATCGAAGACAGGATCGTCAAAGTTTCCCTCAATCCGGCAAATTATGTCGAAAACGTCGTTTCAAAGGACGGCGAGACGCTTTACTACATGAGTTACGAGCCTGCCGAGATCAGGATCGTCGCTCTCAATCTGCGCGAAAAAACCGAAAAACAGCTTTCGTCGGTCCCGCATCCGAGAAGTATCGCTTTCTGGGACGATCCGCAGTTCTCCATTGTTCCCGACAGCGCAGGGACTTCGCTTTTCATCCTTGCTTTGAGAAAGGCAAGCAAACTTGGTATTGCCGACGGAAAAATGAAACCGATCGCACCGAACGCCGAATTTTCTGTGAACAAAACTTCGGAATACGCATACCTTTTCGAATATGTCTGGAAAACGATGAACGACAAGTTCTACGACACCGGTCTTCACGGCGTCGACTGGGCGAAATACAAGGATGAATACGCGAAATTCATCCCCTTCATCAACAACAACTACGATTTCAGCGAACTTCTTTCCGAAATGCTGGGTGAACTCAACGTTTCCCACACGGGAAGCGGATATATGCCCTATATGGCTTTGGGCGACGCTTCCGGAAGACTCGGAATTTTCTACTCTTTCGATAAATCTGGTGTGAAGATCGATGAAATCATGAAAGGCGGCCCGCTCGACAAGGCTGAAAGCAAAATCAAAGCCGGCGTGATCATTGAAAAAATCAACGGGCTTAGCGTCACAGCCGAAAGTTTCGACAAACTGCTCAACCGCACCGCCGACACCAAAGTGAGACTCGCCCTCTGGAATCCTGACAATCTGGAACATTGGGAAGAAACGGTAAAACCGATCGGATACAGAGCTGAATTCGAGCTTCTCTACAATAGATGGGTAAAGAAAAACCGCGAAAGAGTCGAAAAACTTTCGGAAGGAAAATTCGGCTATGTCCACATCCGCGGCATGGACGGCGAAAGCTTCAAAACGATTTTTGACGAGATCATGGGGCGTTACAGCAACGCCGAAGGAATCGTCATCGACACGCGTTTCAACGGCGGCGGATGGCTTCACGATGATCTCGCAGTTCTTTTCGGCGGCAAAAAATACACGCAGTACAGCCACCGCGGAGTCAGGAATTTCGGCGGCGATCCTCAGGATCGCTGGACTAAAAAGACAGTCCTTCTCGTCAACGAAGGCAATTACAGCGACGCCCACATGTTCCCTTACGCTTACCGCGAACTCAAACTCGGAAAGATCGTCGGAATGCCCGTTGCGGGAACGGCTACGGCAGTCTGGTGGCCGCTTCTTCTCGATGAATCGCTCTACTTCGGGATCCCGCAGATAGGAATTATCGGAAACGACGGAAAATATCTCGAGAACAACGAACTCGTTCCTGATTTTGTAGTCCCGATGCTCCCGAACAACATCATCGAAGGGCGCGATCCGCAGGTCGAAAAGGCGGTACAAGTCCTTCTTGAGGAGAAGTAAATGGATCTTGAAAGACTTAAAAAACTCCGCAGAACTCTGCACGAGTCGCCTGAACCTTCGTTCAACGAGTTCAAAACGGCGGAAATCATTCTCGGTTTCTTTAACGAAGTGACGAAAGGTTCGCCGCTTTTCACTGTAAAGCGTCCGTTCCTCACTTCGATAGTTATTGACTACCACAACGGCGGAGACGCTCCTTACAAACTTTTCCGCGCCGACATGGACGCGATCAGGGTCGATGAAAGCCCGGAACATGAGATCGTTTCCAAAAATCCGGGAGTTATGCATGCATGCGGCCACGACATCCACATGACTGTTCTCTGCGGGATCCTTATGGAAGTTGCAGAAAAACTCCCCGAAAAGAATATCCTTTTTGTCTTCCAGCCTGGCGAAGAAGGGGCAGGTGGAGCGAGAAAGATGATCGAAAGCGGCGTTTTCGACAGCTACGATATCGAAGCTGCGCATGCAATACACGTGAACGACGACTTTCTTGTAGGTGAGATCGCTTCAAACGACGACATTCTTTTTGCGATCCCGCGCGAAGTCGATGTCGTTTTTGAGGGCAAAACGGCACATGCGGCATTTCCTGAACGCGGTCACGACGCTCTCGCTGCTGCGGCTGAATTTCTCACTGTCGTAGAGCACAATATCCGCAAGACCATAAATCCGACCGACACCTTTCACGCTCACTTCGGCAAACTCGTTTCGGGAACGGCAAGAAACGTCGTTTCGGGATATTCCAAGATCGAAGGAACTTTGCGTTCGTTCACTTCCGAGATGATGGCTACTGGCACGAAAATAGTCGAAGATACCGCGAAAAGATGCGCCGAAACCTACGGCTGCAGCGCAAAACTCACGATTTTAGGCGAATACATAGAAGTCCGCAACACGCCTGAACTTTTCGCAAAACTCAAAACCGCCGCTGAAAAGCACGGAATAAAGTGCATTTACAAAAAAGGCGATCTGGTAGGCGAGGATTTCGGCTATTTCTCCAAAAAATGGAGCGGGATAATGTTCTGGGTAGGCTGCCGCAAAAATCCCGCTTCTGAACCGATTTCTCTTCACTCAAACCTTTTCTTTCCTGATTTCGGCGCAGTCGAAGTCGCCCTCAAACTCATGCTGGAAATGCTGAACAGTTGAACTTATTTGCTTAGAAATTTAGTCCGAAAGAAGCGTAGGCGCCGCCTTTTGTCGGAGCCACAGAGAGGCTGCTGAGTTCTACATTTTTGCTGGGCATCGGTTTTCTTATGCTGAGCAGAACTGCTCCTGTGATCCAAAGCGGAGCTCCGACGATGCTTGTGATGAGTCCGCCGAGCATCATTTTGGAATCATCTTTGAACCAGCCGGTGTAATATGTTATTCCGCCTGCGAGATCGGCTGCAAGTCCGACTACAAGCAGTGATATTCCGGCAGCTTTGTAGGGACGGTAGTAAACAACAGGCTCAAGTGTCATAACCATGAAGGTCGGTTCTTTTTCGTATTTTTCCTCTTCAGCTCTTTCTTCTGCCGGTTGCTCAGGCGCCTGATTTTCGTTTTTCAGTTTTTCGATTTCAGTTTCAGCCTCGAAAGCGCATTTTCCTTCCGGAAATTTTTCAAGATACTTCTGCCAGATTTCGATGTCTTTCGCTTGTCTGGCATAATCGCATGCATTTTCGTCCTGAGAGTTTTCTTCTTCAGCAAAAAGGCTGAAAATCGTGAGTAACAAAGTCATAAATACCCAAAATCTTTTCATTTTTACCTCCATTTATTCCGAAAAAATTATAGCCCCTGAAATTTCGTCTTTCTTTTTTTCGATCGCGTAGAAATAGTGCCTGAACTGCGGATTTATGAGATTGTAAAGGTGAGACGGGCTTGAAATAAGCATTTTCCAAGCTTCGGCTTCACTGTTTGCGGTGAAAAGGTTTTCGCCCAGAATTTTTTTATGAACTCCGGTGTGGCGTACGCTTCCTTCTTTTGATGAATAGTGCTTCAAACCTTCTTTTTTCACTTTTTCAAGCGATGAAAGAGCTGCTTCTTTCAAAGACGGATCTATTGCGATCGGTTTCATTTTGAATGATTTCCTTAATAAATTAAGCGAATTATCAAAATTTTTTGAAAATCCTGTGAGCTTTGTCTCCTTGAATTTGCGGCTCCACAAAATTTCCGGGCCGCCGGTACCGGTTCCCGTGATCTGAAGGCGGATGATGTTCCCGGCATTTTCTTCAAGGTGAAGTTCTTTTTTCGTGATTTTGACTTTGTGGACAGTTTTTTCTGTCTGAATGTAAAGGAAATATGAAATGTAGTCGTTGTCAGGATTTATGGTGAGGTGCACGGATCTATCTGTGATTTGTGTTTCAGCGCTGAATGTTCCGCGTCTTTTGACGGAATATTTTCTGCTGTTATGCTCGATGCAAAGCGTGTCAACGTCCGTTTTGCATTCCGCACTTTCTGAAATCTCTGCGTTTTTATAGAAAAATCCTACATTTTCCGCTTTTTCAAGAATTGAATCTTTCTCAAAAAGATAAGAAAAGAAACAAACCCAAAAAAACGACATTCAAAATCCAAAATATTGAAAATATAAAAGATGGTGCAGAAGGGGGGACTCGAACCCCCACACCAACAATAGGCATAAGATCCTTAGTCTTACGTGTCTACCAATTCCACCACTCCTGCACCGGAGGGAAAACTCAAATAAAAAGGAACGATCGGCTTCTGCCGAAGCTGCCAGCTGTGTTATTCAGCTGGAGCTTCTTTCTGCTCTTCAGCAGGTTTCTGTTCTTCGACAGGAGCTTCTTGCTGATCGTTTTTCTGCTCTTCAGCCGGAGCTTCTTTCTGCTCTACAGCTTCCGGTTTCTTTTCTTCCGCGGGCTGTGCCGCAACCGGAGCCGGAGCCGCTTTTTCAGCCTGCTCAACTTTTACGACAGATTTGTCACTGCTTGAAATGTAAGACATCCAAACAGAATTGAGCATGAAGAGGATTGCAAGGACGGAAGTGATTTTGGTGAGGATGTTTCCTGCGCCTCTTGCGCCGAAAACAGAACTACTCGAACCACCGAAAATAGCTCCCATTCCTTTTTTACCTTCCTGAAGAAGGATGATGATGACAAGCAGTACGCAGATAATAACCTGAACGACTGCAAAAGCCTCGAACATTGCAAACCTCATAGTCAAAAAAACATCAGCGGCGGGATTTATAGTCAGAAAAAATTTAAAGTCAACTTTTTTTTCATTTTTCAGCGAAAAAATTTTTCCGGCCGAAATATTGCCTGAAAATCAATATCTTATAAAATAATGCGCTTTCTGTTTTTTGCGCTTTTGGGAATTAAAATGAGGTCTTTCGGGATTTTTTTCATAGTTTTAGTCAATATTTTGTTGGTTTTTGGTTGTTCCAAGGAGGAAAACATGCTTGGCGGAAAGAAAATTTTGATGATCATCGCACATGAGAATTTCAGGGACGAGGAGCTTAATGTTCCTTTCAAACAGTTTTTGGGAGAAGGGATCGATGTCACGGTCGCAAGCCCGGTCAAAGGCATGGCAAAAGGAATGTTCGGCGCTACTTTCGATGTGAAATACTCGCTTGATGAAGTCAACGAAGCCGATTTTGACGGCGTCGTTTTTGTCGGCGGAATGGGGACTCCGACGGTCAGAGCGAGTGAAAGAGCTGTGCAGATCGCGAAAAACGCCGCCAACCACAAGGTCCTTTCGGCGATCTGCTGGGCCCCGACGATCCTTGCCAAAGCTGATGTCGTAAAAGGGAAAAAAGTTACGGTCTGGCTCGGCGACGATCCTGAATACGGCATGAAAACAAGCAAAGTAATGGAGAACGCAGGCGCAACTTTCGTCAATAAGGAAGTTGTGACCGACGGCAATCTCATCACAGGCAACGGCCCGAACGCTGCCGAAAAATTCGCGGCGGCCGTTATGGACAAACTTTCGGAGTAGGTGGAGCCATGCAGCATTATTTCGTTTTTTTGAGTTTTGAAGCCCTTTCCCATATGAATTACGACAGAGATTTCATTTACGGCGAACTTGAGGAACTCGGGCTTTATGCGCAGATCAGGCTTGCCGATTCTCTGCAGCCGCTTCCCGAAGGAACTTTCATCGGAGAATACAAATTCGAGGACAAGGAAGAGCTTAAAAACACGATCTACACCGAAGTTTCAGAGCTTTTCAACAAACACGGCGTGCAGGCGCGTCTTTTCATCGCCGTTTCGGAAAAGGCGACGATAGGTGTTGAGGATATAACAGCGAAAAAATCTTAACGGTCGCGAATTGAACAACTTTTCAGGAATTTATTTTCATATCCCTTTCTGCCCGAAAAAATGTCTTTACTGTGATTTTTTCAGTGTGACAAAATTTTCAAAAACTGCGCCCGATGAATACGGAGATGCTCTTTTAAACGAGCTGGAATCAAGGTTCAACGAGCTTTCAGGTACAAAAGTCGTCTCAATTTATTTCGGCGGCGGAAGTCCTTCCGTGATGAGCGAAAAATTTTATCGGAAATTTGCGGAATCGGTTTCGAAACTGGGGATAGATCTTGCAGAAACCGAGTTTACAGTTGAAGTCAATCCCGCCGACATTGACGAATCGTGGATGAAAAACCTGAAAAACTGCGGCGTGAACAGGATAAGCTTCGGCGTTCAGGCTTTTGACGACGCAGTCCTCGCCGAAGCTGGACGCAGGACAACTGTCGCCGACATGCAGAAAAATATCCCTCTTTTTGCAAAATATTTTGACAACATCTCCTGCGACTTTATTTACGGTCTTGGCAAAAATCGTGAGATAAATCAGGAGCTTACTAAAGTTTTTGAACTTGCTCCCTTCAAGCACCTTTCGGCTTACAGCTATTCAAGACCCGAGCGGAAAAACGCGCCGGAACTTTTGAGCGAAGAGGAAACTCTTGAGCAGGAAAAAGCGATCCGCGGTTTTCTGCAAAAACGCGGATTTTCTCGCTACGAAATAAGCAACTATTCGCTTGCAGGCTTCGAATCGAGGCACAACATGCTTTACTGGACCTACGGTTCGTGGCTCGGGATCGGTGCGGGAGCGGCTTCATTCATCAGAAAAACAGGCGTTTCTTCGCGTTATGCCGACGATATAAAGGCCTTTGTCTCTGGCGACGGGCTAAGTTCATGGAAACTCACTCTGCGCGAGAAGATCGAGGAATTCCTGCTTATGGGACTTCGTGTGAAGATTGGAATAAATATCAATGATTTCAAAGAGTTGTTTGGCGAAGACTTTTTCGAGCTTGTTTCTGAAAAAGCTGTTTCTGATCTTGTTTCGGAAGGTTTTCTTGAAATTGATGAAAAAAACGGCATTTTGAAGTGTACGGAGAAGGGAAGCGACTTCCTGAATGCAGTGCTGCTTAAGCTTTTTGATGCAATAATGTGTTAGAATGATAGGTGAAATCGATAAAATATATGCGGACAGGGGATTCCTTGTGATAGGCGCGGACGAAGCGGGGAGGGGACCTTTGTGCGGCCCTGTCGTAACGGCAGCGGTATCGCTTTTTAGCGAAATTCCGGGGGTCAATGATTCAAAAAAACTCTCCGAAAAAAAGCGGCTGGAACTCGTTCCGCAGATAATCCACAACAGTTTCTGGGCGGTTTATTCGGTGCTTCCGGCAGTTATCGACGAAATGAACATCCTTCACGCCTCGCTTTACGGAATGAGCTTGTGCGCCAAGAGAATAATGCGAAAAACTGAACAAAACTGTATGGTTATGATCGACGGGAACAAAAAAACCGGACGGTTTGAAAATGAAATCGCAGTCGTAAAAGGCGACGCCAAAAGCATGAATATCGCCGCGGCATCGATCCTGGCGAAGACTTACCGTGACAGGATCATGGACAAATGGGACAAAATTTATCCAGAATATCACCTTTCATCGCACAAAGGCTATCCGACGGAGGAACATTACGAAATTCTGAGAAAAATCGGTCCGTGCGAAATTTACAGGAAAAGTTTCAGACTTGTAAAAGAGGAAAAACCCGAGCAGCTTAGTTTGTTTTAATGATTTTAGGAGGTTGACATGTTTAAAACAGTTGTAGGAGTTGAAGGAATGGCCTGCGGGCATTGCGAAAAACATCTTTGTGATGCAGTCATGGAAAAATTCGGTGTCAAAAATGTCACAGCTTCGCGCGAGAAAAAAGAGTGCGAGATCATCAGTGAAAACGAACTTGACGAAACGAAAGTCCGTGAAGCTGTCGAATCATGCGGTTTTAAATTTCTAACAATGAAATCCGAAACTTATGAAAAGAAAGGGCTTTTTTCGTCATTGTTCGGGAGATAAAACGGCAAATGAAGCAACTTTTTTTTACCGCATTTTTACTGATATTTTCAGCGGTTTTTGCCGAAGATACAGTTTTTGTGCAGTTGAAAGACGATGCGCGGAAGTTTCTGAAAAGCGATTTTGAGAAGTGCGGTATAAGTTATTTTTACAAGATAAAAAGGACGAATTTTTATGCCGTGCACACTGAAAACAAAGAAATTTCTTTGGATTGCTTTGCAAAATCGCCGTTTGTAAAGAGTGCGCTTCCCGACAAAAAAATAAATATACAGTACAAAAGCAGCGATCCTTTTTTTGAAAACCAGTGGCATCTTCTGAACACGGGGCAGCGTGGAACCGATGGCAACGATGCCAAAGTCGCGGCTGCATGGGATTATCTTGAAACGCTGGGGATCGAGCCGGGAAAAGGAATTAAAATCGGAATAATCGACGACGCTTTTGACCTGCATCACCCCGATATGGCTGGAAAATATCTGAAAGGGCTCGATCTGGTCGACGGTGACGACTATCCGTATGCAGACGAGAACGAGCCTCACGGAACATGCGTAACAGGCGTTATCGCGGCTGTGAAAGACAATGATTTAGGTGTCGCAGGGGCGTGTCCGGGTTGTAAAATCGTTCCGGTCAGATCAGGCTCCCTGCTCGGAGAGGGCGAGAACATGGCGAATGCCTTCAACTTTGTTCTGGATCACGGTGTTCAGATAATTTCAAACAGCTGGGGGCCGACTGACAACGGCGGAGCGGAGGATATGCCCGAAGTTGTTAAGGAAATCGTAAAATATGCCCGTGAAAAAGAGCGCAACGGGCTTGGTGTCGTCATATTTTTTGCGGCTGGAAACGGAAACGAGGATATCAGTGCGGAAGATACTTTCGACGGTTATGCTGCGAACGAAGACGTGATCGCGGTCGGTGCGCTGAATGCCTACGGAAAGCGCTCGAATTACAGCGATTTCGGCAAAGATCTCGATATTATGGCGCCTTCTTCAGATGTTGACGGAGACTATGTGTGGAATCCGTTTGCCTTTGACACGGTAAAGGACGGAATCTGGACGATCGACGCCAGAAGCTGGTACGGCTATTCGCAGAGCGACTACACAGGCACTTTCGGCGGAACGAGCAGCGCCTCGCCTCTTGCCGCCGCAGTCGCCGGACTTATGATTTCGGCTTATCCTGAGCTCAGCCGCGACGAACTTTACGAAATAATCACTAAAACCGCCGACAAAGTATCGCCGCTGGAAGCTGACTACGACGAAAACGGTTTCAGCGAAAAATACGGCTACGGCGGAATCAATGCCCTTGCCGCGCTTCAAATGCTCTGCGAAAGGCACGAATGCACCGGCGGGCTTCCCGAAATCAAAGAAGAAACCTACGAACCTGAAGATCTTGAGATGGGAAGCGACATCGACGAATTCCCCGATGATTCCATGCTGCCGGTAAAAACCACCGAAAAAGGGTGTTCTCTGAGTGTTTTTTAGTTACCAGTTTATAAGTTTCGCACCGTGTTTGTCTGAAAATTCTCCGCAGATAATCAGGATGAGGTCAATTACCCAGCCGATCCCGAAAACTCCGGCGGTGCAGAGCCAGATGATACCTGTACCGATTTTTCCGACATAGAATCTGTGGAAACCGAATTCTCCGAAGAAAGCGCAGAGAAGCGCAGCTGCAAGACGGCTTTTGGGTGACATTTCAGCCTCCTATTTCAGCATCTCGTCGCCCGAGAAATCGCGGTAAAGGGTGAGCTGGTCAAGGATGAAGTCGTATTCGTGCGAATTGTCGACGATGATCTCTGATAAAATCTTGCCGAGACCGCTGCCGATCATGTAGCCCTGTCCGCACATACCGGTCGCAAGGAACATATTTTCGACTTCTTTCGTTCTGCCGACGATCGGGAAACCGTCCGGAGTCATCGGGTAAAGGCCGCGCCACGTTCTTCTGATGCGGATGTTGCGGAGTCTCGGGTAGAGTGAAAGCATTCTTCCGACTACCTGAGGCATGAAGTTGCTCGTGTTGTCGATATCGGTTCCTTTGATCGAAGGTTTCGGCGTGATGCAGAAAACGAACTGGCCTTCGTAGTTCTGGTAGAAGTAGTAGTTGAGCGAGATCGCGTCAGGTCTGATGTCAACGACCATCGGACGGAGGAAATATTCGACCGGCTCGGTGATTCCGCCTTCGTGACAGTCGGGATAAACCGGGATGTCGACTCCGCACATTTCGCCGATTTCGCGGCTATATGGACCTGCGGCGTTGATGATGAGCTCAGCGCAGTAGGTATCCTTGTCGGTTTTGACAGAAACGATTTTTCCGCCTTTGACTTCCATTGAAACGACTTTTTCGTGGAAGTTGAATTCCGCACCGCACTCTCTTGCGAGCTTGTAGAAAGCGCCTGTCGTCTTGAGCGGGGAAGCACTTCCGTCGTTCGGCGAGAATGTTCCGCCTCTAAGTCCTTCGGGGCGTATTCCGGGAACTCTTTCTTTGATTTCGTCAGCCGAAACCCAGTCGATATTGAG
>DBYC01000009.1:272-28290 GCA_002310035.1 bacterium UBP6_UBA1196 | reverse complement strand
TTTGCCGCGATGAAGCCTGATTCGCGCCCCATGAGTTTTACGATGCCGATACCGTTGTGGATCGAAGTCGCCTCTGTGTAGGCCGAATTGATCGATTCGCATGCTTCGGAAAATGCCGTTTCTGTTCCGAAAGAGCGTTCTATGTAGTTGATATCGTTGTCGATAGTCTTAGGAATTCCGATGACCGAGATCTTGAGGTTTCTCTTTTCGATCTCGTTGATGAGAGAGATCGCGCCGCGCTGCGTGCCGTCACCGCCTATCGTGTAGAGGATGTTTACTCCGAGTTCGTCAAGCCTGTCGACCATTTTTTCGGCATCCTGATTGCCGCGGCTCGTTCCGATGAAAGTGCCGCCCTGAAGCTGCTTGTTTTCGACCATCGCAGGAGTCAGGTGCTTGATCTCATAGCCCAATTCCTTGATCAAACCTGCGTATCCGTAGTTTATTCCGAGCGTTCTCTGGTTGTTGTAGCGGTAGTAATTCATGACAACGATCCCGCGGATTACGGCGTTGAGGCCGGGGCAGATCCCGCCGCAAGTGACGACAGCCGAAGTGGTTTCTCCCGGTTCGAAAAAGAGCTTCGTTCGCGGGCCCGCCTTTTCGAACGACGGAACCTTGAGTCCCTGGCTCTGGATCGATTCGACCATGCTTTTGTCGATGAAGGCTAGAACCCGCTCGTCTTCGGGTATCATCTGTGACTCGTAGATTTTTTTATTTGCCGTGAGGGGAGAGATGAAATTCTGCGCGCCCAGTTTTTTTATTTCCATATCGTGCCTGAAAAGCTCGTAATCCTCTTCTTTAAGACCTTTGATGTTGGGAATTTCGACCATTTTTCGCTCCTAAAAAAAGTGTTTTTCTGTAAATTCTTTGATTTTAGCCATTTTGAGTTTTTTTGCTTCTTCAATATCCGGAACAAGTGAGAAAGCATGGAAGAACGAAGCCGTATCCATTTTTGAAAAAAAAGATTTAATTTTGTTTTCATCAATATTTTCAAGTAGTTTTGTCAATTCTAAAACTCTGTTCTGGAATGTTGCTCTTATAGATTTTACGAATCTGATCTTGTCTTTTCCTGTGAATTTAAGTTCAGAAAGCATGTTTTCTGTGAGTTCTGAAGGATTCTTTATTATTCCGCAGGAAAGTTTAAATGAATCGCGGATAACATCAAATTTCAATTTGTCAAAATCAGTTTCAAGTGATTTAGGTCCGAAAATTATGTATGGAATATTGGTAAAAAATGCTCTGTAAGGTTGATCGGAATTTTCATCCCAAAGTCCTTCCAGATCATCAATTCTGCACGAAAGCTTAATATATTCAATTAGTTGTGTTAAAATGCGGTGCTTGCTCGAGTTCAGTTGCTTTGCATTGATTTTGGTTTTGTCAGGTATTGTAGAAATTATCGACAGAAATTCGTCTATAAGATAATCATATTCGTCAAAACCTGCGAATTTGAAGATCTCCTCTTTTTCAGCAGCAAAGATGTTCGGGAAGTTCTGATGTTCGAAATAATTCTTTTCGCCAATATATTCAAGTGCTTTTTCAATGAAAAAAGTGAATTTTCTGTTTGATTTTTCAAGTTCATGGAGTCTTGTCAGCGGGTAGGGGTCTTTTTCAGAAACTGCATCAAAAACTATTTCTTTGAGAAGTCGGGTCTCTTTAGTGAGGTCTTCCGCATTTTTCGCCGTTTTTGAAAGCCATATCTGTTTTTGATACGGATCTTTTATAAAGATATCGATTATTCTTTCGGCGCGTTCGTAGTCGCCTGTTTCGTTGCATTCTTGTATCTTTTCTTCTATTTTTGCTTTTTCCTGCTCTGATTCTCCAAAAAATTCGGCAGCTTCTTCTGTTTTTCCGTTTTCGGTCAGAATTTCGAAAAGTATATTTTTCAGTTTTTTCCGGCTTTCCTGTTCGTAAAGCGGAAGTTCCTCTTTTATAAGATGTATTACGGCATCCGTTTCACCTGAATCACGGAGAATTTTGATATAAAGCTCAAGAGTCTCCATTGTTTTATCTGTTTCGAAAAGTTCGGCTGCTATAGCTGCGGCATGCTGTAAATCTTTCTTTTTTGTTAAAATTTCTACCAGTTTTCTGCCTGCCCGGATCTCTTTGTCATTTTTCCATTTCTCTTCATAAAGTGGAACAAGCAGATTTTCCTGACCGATTTCAAACAGCTGGTTTTCATAAATTTCAAAGAAAGAATTCAAATCCTCATGTGTTGTAGATTTAATACGGTTCTTATATAAATTTACAAGTTTGTCAGGAGCAATGTTTTCTCCGAGAAGAGAAATGGTTTTATCTATGAAAGCGCATTTTTCCTTATCGTTAGTAATTTTTTGAAGAGAGAAGTTTCTGATGAAAAGAGCTGTTTTGAAATCCTTGTTTTCAATATAGATCCGTTCCAGAATCTCGCTGATTATCTCATAGCTCTGCTTATCCTGAACTGTTGTAAGAAGTTCTTCAAGATCGTCTTTAAGATTCGGGTTTTTACAGCCTTTAAAAAATAAAGACCACATTTTCCGCTCGTTTTTCGGTTCCAAATTCAGATAAAAATCCAATAGAATCGAAATCCCCTCAAAAAATCCGGCTTTTATATATTGTTCTGCAAGAAGGAATAAAGCGGTTTTTTTAGTCGAATTTTTCACAAGGACATCGATAGCGGCCTCTTTTCCGAGGAGGTAAAGAATAAAAAGTTCTTTGTTGCCATACGAAAATTCCTCGTTTTCTATATTGATACCTTTGTATAAAAAGTAAAGTTCTTTCCAGAATGATGCTTTTGTATGCCTGAGTATTTCATCTGTCATCATATATGAAACGTTCTGCTTAATATATTCAATGAGAAGCTCAAAATCATATTCATTATAATCTATGCATTCTGTTTCTATACATGAAAAATCTGCCGAACCGTTAAGCATTCTTGAATTTTCTTTTGCGGTTATGTTTTCAGGGCAGTGTTTCACTATTTCTGCAAAAATTCCGGCAGCCTTTTTAGGTTGTCCTCCGTCTCTGAAAATCAGTGCGAGTTTAGTCAGGCAGGCAAGGTGCATTTGAGATTTTATGTTTGCGTTAAGCTCGGTAATCTGGGAATATATTGGCAGCAGACCGGAAACTTCACCGGTTTTTATGTAGATTTTTTCAAGGTAGAGAAGCGAAGCCAGATGATCCGGATCAATGTCGAGAACTTCCCTGAAACATTCAGTTGCGCGCGTAAAATCCTTAATGTTTTCATAGAAAACGACTCCGGTTTTGTAGTAAAGATTCTTTATGTCTGTTATGTTTTTAGAGACATCTATCTCTTTAAGGTTTATTTCTGCAAGTTCTTCCCATCTTTGGGTTTCGTAGTAGATTTTTCCTAGTTTTTTTAATGCATTGAGATTTTTTGGAGCGATTTTCAATATTTCAAGAAGATATTTTTCGGAATCAGTTGAAACTTCGCCATATTCAGATCTGCATGCTGCGATTTTTTCAAGTATTTTTATTTTTTCATCGTCATCATGCGCGGAAGAAAGCTCTTCTTGAAGAATTTCCCTGTATTTTTCGATATTTCCTGATTTCAGGCATATTTCGCCCAGAGCATGCGCGGCTTCAAAGGAATAGTGGGCGGCCAGACTTTTTTCAAAATATTCGGTCGCTTTTTCAATATCATTCAGTCTGCGGCGGAAAATTTCCCCGGTTTTGTAATAGAAAACCGCCTGTGACGCCGGATCGGATTCTCGTTCGGCACAGAAAAGATAGAGCGGGGCGAGTTTTTCCCACGATTCGTTCTCTTCATATAAAATCGCGGCTCTGTAAAGTGAAAAAGTGCAGTTGAGCGGATCCTCTTCGGCAATGCTTGTATAAATTTCAGCGGCAAAATCAGGCAGTTCCAGTTTCTTTTCATAAATGTCGGCAAGAAGTTCAAGATACTGGGTCTTTTCTGCTCCCAAAGCCTTTTTTGAAGAAAGCTTGTAGAATTTTCCGACCAGATGCCATTTTTTATACTTATAAAGAAGAGGCGCTATTATATTGAGGATGAAAACCGAATCTGTATTTTCTGCCAGAACTGAAACAGTTTCCTCAAGCTTATCTTCAATATTGTTTTTATAATAATATATGAATTCAATAAATTTTACCGTCGTAAAAGAGACAGGAAGAGAGCTCTCTGTGACTTTTTTTGTAAAAATCCCGATTTTTTCTGCCGGGATCCCGCTGTATTGCATCATGTAAAATTTCAGGATTTCAAAAATGAACGGATGAAAATCCGATTTTTCGAAAACATCAAGCATCATAGAGAACGCTTTTGCAGGATTCCCTGCTTTTTCCGCTTTCAGGGCTTCAAAAAAGTCAGCGCAGAAAGATTCCTGCGTCTGCGAAGTTTTTGTTTCATGCGGCGATTCGTCATAAAACGAAATCAGAAGATCCGCAACCGGATCGCACGAGTCATAATTTTTCTTGATTTCGGCGATGATCCTTTCTTTGGGAGAACCGGTCTTCAGCAACAAAAACACCATAAAATTCAGATAGTTGTCTTTCTGTATGATTTGTTTTGAAGCAAGGATCCTTTCAAAAAGAGCATCAGGATCGGAATTATCAAGTAGAATTTTGAAGAAAAGTCTCAGTTCATTTTCGTCATTCAGACATGCGGAAGCTTCAGCAGCGGAAAGCGATGTAAGTGCTGCCGGAAAGAAATTTTCCGGAATGCGGCCGGTCAGACTTTCAAGCGGCTTGAAAGTGCCTGATTTTTCTTTGATTTGTCCGCTGTCAGGCAAAATGTGGCTAAAACCGAGATTTACATTCTCGATAGTCGAATCATTTGAAATGACAATTCTTTCCATGAAGCACCTTCTTCAAAAATTTCCAACCGTCTAAATCGCGAAATGATATCTGAAATGTTTTTTTATGCAAATTTATAAAAAACAGATTCGCGATTTCGCGGATTTTCTTGAAAAAGTAACTCTCGGAATGTAAAAGCGTCATAAAAATGTTCGTTGTTACTTTTTTATAAAGAGGTTTTTATGAAAAATCTGGCTGATTCGATTATAAAATTCAGGGTGCTCATTATCACGCTGTTCATAATTTTCACAGTACTCATGGCGATCCCGCTGAAGGACAGTTCCGTCGATTCTGATGTCGAAAACATGCTGCCTGATTATCTCAGGGTCCACCTCAAAGAACTTGAAGAGAAGTTCGGCGGAATGGAGATAGTTTTTGTTGTCGTCGAGGACAAGGATGTGTTGCGTCCGGCGGTTCTTGAACAGATAAACGCGATCGCTTCGGCGCTGAAAGATGTGCCTGATATCGAAAAAGTCAATTCGATCCCGATGGTCGACGACGATCCTTTCGCCGACGAAAAGCCTGCCGAAGGAACTCCGAAAGAGCTCGCGCAGCGTGAAGAACTGCGAAAAATGCTCAAAGGCAACGATATGGTCATGCGTACTCTGATAAACGATGACTTTACCGCTGCGGCTGTGCTTGTCAGAATGAAAAACAACGGAAAAGGCCTTGAAATCACTAAAAATATCCGCGAAGCAGTCGCAAAAGTCGAAGGGCCTGGAAAAGTCACTCTCGGCGGTCTTCCTGTAATCAAAGAGCATATTTCCGAAGATCTCCCGAAAGATATGGCAGTTTTCATGCCGCTCGGACTTCTTATAATGTTCTGCATTCTTTTTATCAGTTTCAAGCAGCTTTGCGGCGTTCTTCTGCCGTTTTCGGTCGTTATCATGTCGATCGTCGTTTCAATGGGACTGGTGCCGCTTCTCGGCTGGCAGATGACGACTCTCACAGTAATTATGCCGGTCATTCTGATTGCCGTAGCGAACGGTTACGGGATCCACATAATCAGCCGTTATCAGCTTCACAACATGGAAGCGAAAGGGCAGAAAAGCTCGGCCGAACTTGCGAAAGCGGTGTTTTCCGACATGACAGCGCCTGTAATCCTGACAGGTGTCACGACGATAGCCGGAATGCTCTGCCTTATGACCCACACGGTCGTTCCGGCGGCGCAGCTCGGAATTCTTGCGTCAGTAGGAATTTCGTTCGCCCTTTTCGCGAGCATTTTCTTTATTCCGGCAGTCCTTTCGATGATGAAGGTCCCGACACCGGTCATCAACAAGGAAAAACGTCCGGCGACCGAAAAACTTCTTCTGAATCTGGCAACTTTCGTTTCGAATCATCCTAAAATGCTTCTTGTTTTTACCTTAGTCCTGACTGTTGTAATGGCTTTCGGGATCCCGAAGATAGTGGTAGATTCCAACCTTGCAAGCTACTATCCGAAAGGGCATCCGGCGCAGATCGCATCGCAGCTTATCAACGACAATTTCGGCGGCTCTCAGATCATAAGCGTCAATGTCAAAGCCGATATTAAAGATCCTAAAGTCCTTAAAAAGATTGATGAAGTCGAGCAGACGATCAGCAAAAACCCGAATGTCGGAAACACTCTTTCGATCGCAAAACTTATAAAACTTGTCACGAAGGGGGCTTATCAGCCGGGCGAAAAAGGGTTCGGCGAAATTCCGGAAACCAAAAACGCAGTTGATTTTTTCCTCACGAAATACAACGAAATGGGTGATCCTGACGAACTTACCAAACTGGTAAATCCCGATTTTACGCAGGCTCAGATCATCGTCCAGCTAAACAGCGAAAGCAGCGAAACGATAAAGAAAGTCGTTATCGACACACAGAAACTGATTGAAAACGAGCCGATTTTCACCGAAATCACAGGCTCTGGTGTCATGTTTAAAGATCTTATCGACAGCGTTATCGACGGTCAGGTGATTTCGCTCGTTCTTTCGTTCGTGCTGGTTTCTTTCCTCGTGATGATCCTTTTCAAATCGGTCGTCGCCGGGCTTATCGCAGGCTTTCCGCTCGGAGTTTCGCTCGTCCTCATGTTCGGAGTCATGGGATTTACCGGTGTCACGCTTGACATCGCGACTGCACTGATTTCATCGATAGTCATCGGGGTAGGGGTCGACTACATGATACACTTTCTGTGGCGTTACAAAATCGAAATGCAGAAGCACGGAAATCCGGCCGAAGCAGTCAAACACACACTGCTTACTACCGGGCGCGGCATCATTTTCAACGCAGTGAGCGTCATGGTAGGCTTCGTTATTCTTCTGATGAGCTCGTTTCTGCCGATCCGTTATTTCGGCGCGCTGATCGTTCTCAGCATCGCGGTCTGTCTTGTCGGATCGATCGCGCTTCTGCCGTCAGTCTGCATAGTTTTCAGACCGAAATTCCTGGAAAAGAAGTAAATATCAGCTTACATGAGGTGCGGAATGGAAAAGAAAAACTCACTTGCGGCGAAAATGAGGCGTTTGGAAGAAATCGTCGAAAAACTTAATGAAAATCCTGAGATAGAAGATGCTGTCAAACTTTACGAAGAAGGCGTAAAGCTCTCTGTTTCAATCAAAACCTATCTGGAAGATGCCAGAACAAAAATCAGAATCCTCACGGAAGAAGGCGAGAAAACGGTCGATGCCGACAAGCTCGGGCGGAAAGATTTCCAATGATTTTCTATGATTTTATAAAGGATCGCGATGCCAGAGCGGAACTTCCGCAGATCGAAGCTGAGTTGAAACGGAAATTCGGCCTTGAAACTTTGTGGCGTCCGCATCAGATTCACAGCGACACTATTTTTGTAGATAGTGCTGGCGAAGGTGACGGAGTGATCATTACAAAACCTTCTATAGCCCTTATCAGAACTGCCGACTGCATTCCGGTAGTTCTTTTTGACAGGACTGCGGATATCGCAGGGGTTTTCCACAGCGGCTGGCGCGGGACCGAGCTTAAAATAGCTTCAAAAGGGGCGAAGATCATGGCTGAGATGGGCTGCCGCAATATCAAAGCTGTAATTTTTCACGGAATAGGGTCCTGCTGTTTCGAAATAGGGGATGAACTTCGCGAAAGATTTGAAAAAGCAGAAATTCCTATGAGTTATGTGAATGGAAAACTTCATGCTGATTTAAAAACGGCGATAAAAAACGAGCTCGAAAAGTCCGGAATATCGGAAATAACCCTCGATTCGGAATGTACTTTCTGCGGGAAAGGCTATTTTTCCTACCGGAGAGACAAAACTGAAAAAAGACATGCCGCTTTTGTAGCTGTAAAATGAAAAAATTCATATGGTTGACATATTTTTTTGATTCAATTAAATTGACCGGTCGCTTGATTTTTTAGGAGGATATAATGAGAAAGATGGTTTTTGCGGCAGTTCTTCTTGCCGTTTTCAGTGTTTTCGGAGGTGAAAAAATGAACGAGACAACAAAAACGATTTTCAACCGCAAAAGCGTAAGAAACTATGTCGAGGCAACGATCGGGCCCGAGACTCTCGAATTTCTGGTCAAGGCCGGAATGGCGGCGCCTTCCGCGATGGACAGAAGACCGTGGGAATTCATAATCATCAATGATAAAGCAGTTATAAAAAAGATGCACGATGCCCTGCCTTACGCGAAGATGGTCGAAAAAGCGGGTTATGCGATAGTCGTAGCAGGCAATATCGAGAAGCAGGCCGGCGGCAAGGATTCAACTTTCTGGATCATGGACTGCAGCGCTGCGGCACAGAACATCCTTCTTGCGGCTGAATCGCTCGGACTCGGAGCAGTCTGGACAGCGCTTTATCCTGATCCGAACAGGGTGAAATCGGCTGTTGACATTCTCGGACTTCCGGCGAATATCGTTCCGCTCGCGTTCATTCCGGTCGGGAAACCTGCCGGCACAGACAAGCCGAAAGACAAGTTCGACAAAAATGTGATTCATTGGAACAGCTGGGCGGATAAGGCTAAGTCTGGAAAATAACCTGTTTTTCCTTGATTTTGCGGTTTTGTTTCGGAGAGAGAAATGACAGAAATGAATTTTTTGGAACTTCTTAAAGCTGAAAAAGAAAACACTGAAAAATATTTGAAATTTTATCTTGATTCACTCCATATTCCCGGAGTTTTGCACGATGCGATGGAGTACAGCCTGAGTGCCGGCGGAAAAAGGCTCCGGCCGTTTCTTGCGGTCGTTGTGTGTGAAATGCTCGGGAAACCGCGTGAACTCATCATGCCCTATGCCTGCGCTCTTGAGTTCGTCCATACTTTTTCGCTGATCCATGACGATCTTCCTGCGCTTGATAATGACGATCTGCGCCGCGGCAAACCGAGCTGCCACAAGGCTTTCCGCGAGGATATCGCGATCCTGGCGGGTGATGCGCTCAACACTGATGCTTTTTCGCTCCTTTTTGAGTTCGGCGAAGGTAATTTGAAGCGTGCGGGGAAGTATTTCTCAAAAGCTGTCGGCGGCCGCGGAATGACTTTGGGGCAGATTTACGACTGCACGATCCCAGAAAACGAAAGAACAGCGGAAAAGCTCGATTTCATTAACTATTACAAGACTTCAGAGCTGTTTATCGCAGCTACCGCAGGTGCCGCGGCGTGGCTTGATGCTGACGAAAAAGAGGTGAATGCGCTTGAAGAATTTGCAACAGAATTGGGTATAGCATTCCAGATCTCTGACGATATTTTAGATATAACTTCCACGACCGAAAAACTCGGAAAACCGGTCGGGAGCGATGCCGAACTCAACAAAATGACCTATCCGGCACTGATGGGGCTCGACGGAGCCCGAAACGCGGTCGTTAAGAGAACGGAAAAGGCGAAAGCGGCGCTTATGTCGGCGTTTAAAGAAAGCGAATGGATGGAAATCCTTTTGCAGTTTGCTGATTATGTCAGAGATATGGCAAAGTAGAAATGGCTGAAAGACTCAATATTCCTAACGATTTGACGATCGAAAACAGCGCAAAGGCCTATGCGGAGCTGGCATCGCGTTTTTCAGACGGCGGAACTTTTGAAATCGGTTCCGGAATTTCGCTCAATTCAATAACGAAAGCTCTTATCAGGCAGCTTTCCGAAAATTATCCGGAGCAGCTGATTGTTCCTGAAAGCCTGAAAAAGGAGATCTTTTACTCCAAAGAGGAAGCGGAAATTGAAAAAGAAAGTGAAGAAAAGCCTGCAGAACCGCGTCTTGAAAGGCTCGGCGGCAGAATTTTAAAACTTTGGGACGTGATTTTCTACTTCTTCGTGATAATGGTCGATATGATTTTTTATTCGGTCGAATCGCTTTACAACCGCAAGTTCATCCTTAAATATGACACGACGAAAAACGCGTATTATATCGGCTATCTGGCGATTCCTATTGTCTTTCTGCTCGCATTTCTCATCGGTTTTACGATCGCGCTTCAGGCGGCGATCCAGCTTGCGAAAATGGGCGGTCAGAGCATGCTCGCAATGATGAGCACCATGATCATGACAAAAGAACTCGGGCCCCTCATCACCGCGATAATCATTGCAGGTAGAACGGGCAGTTCTATTGCAGCTGAAATCGGAACGATGGTCGTCATGGAAGAAGTCGACGCGCTCAAAACGATGGGCGTCAAGCCTTTGAAATTCCTGCTTGTTCCTAAATTCTGGGCGTTTACGACAGTCATGCCTGTCCTCACCTTGATCGCGGACATCGCAGGAATCGTCGGCGGATTCATAATCGCATCTGTTTATAGCATTCCGCCGAAATCGTTCTGGGTAGACGTCATAGAATCGATAAAAATGTCAGATATTTTCTGGGGCACGATAAAAAGCATCTCGTTCGCGTGGGTCATTCTCGCAGTCGGAAGTTTCAAAGGTCTCAACGTCCGCGGCGGAGCTGATGCAGTCGGACGCGCCACGACGGAATCGGTCGTTGTCTCGATATTCATGGTCGTCGCGATCGACGCGATTTTCTCTCTTTTTCTCTACACTTAAAAGGACTGCTTTTTCTCGCCGAGATTTCCTTCAGCCCAGTGTTTTCTGCAAAGCGCGACATAACTTTCGTTGCCGCCGAGGACGACCTGTTCGCCGATTTTTACGACTTTTCCGTCAACGACTCTGGCATTCATTATCGCTTTTTTCGAGCACCAGCAGACAGTTTTGATTTCTTCGATTGTGTCGGCCATTGCAAGCAGGCGTTCGCTTCCGGGGAAGAGGTTGCCTGCGAAATCGGCGCGCAGTCCGTATGCGATGACCGGAATATTAAGCTCGTCAACGACACGGCAGAGCTGCATCACCTGCTTTCCTTCTAAAAACTGTGCTTCATCGATTATCACGCAGTCGATTTTTTTCGTCTCGTTCATTTTGCGGATCGTTTCAAAAGCATCGTCGTCCGGAGCAAGAAGATAGGCCTTTTTTGCAAGTCCGACTCTGCTTTTAACGATGTCGATGCCGTCCCGCGTGTCGATCGAAGGCTTGAAAATAACGGCATTCTGACCGCGTTCAAAGTAGTTGTATTCAACCATAAGCGCGTTTGAAGTTTTGCTTGCCCCCATCGCGCCGTATCTGAAATAAAGTTTTGCCAAGATTCCCTCCGTCGGAAAAATTACAGCGGAATCTTAAAAAAAACGGAAAAAATATCAATTTTTCGGATTGACAAACGGAAAGTTGAAATTATATTAGCGGCCGTGAATTTATTGTTTTTTTAGAGGTTTTACGATGACACACAGAATATACTTCGACAACAGCGCGACAACGCCTGTCAGAAAGGAAGTCGTTGATGAAATAATGCCGTTTCTCACCGAGCTCGGCGGAAATCCTTCGAGCAGGCACTATGAAGGGCGCGTCGTCAGAACTGCAGTAGAAGCTGCGAGGGCGAAAGTCGCGGCGGCTTTGAACGCCGATCCGTCTGAAATCTACTTCAATTCCTGCGCAAGCGAAGGAAACAACACGGTTCTCCGCGGCTATATGCTGGGGCTTGGCAAAAACGCGAAGAAAAACCACATAATCACGACTGCGGTCGAGCATCCGAGCATTTTCAACACCGCTGCTGCACTTGAAAAAGAGGGTTTCGAGGTCACTTATCTGCCGGTTGACGGCAAGGGAAATCTCAACCTTGACGATCTCCGCAAAGCGATAAAGGAAAATACAGGCCTTATTTCGACGATGTTCGTAAACAACGAGATCGGAAACATCTATCCGGTCGAGGAGATAGGAAAAATAGCGCACGAGCACAACATTCTTTTCCACGTCGATGCGGTTCAGGCTGTCGGCAAGATCCATGTCGATGTCAAAAAAATCGGCTGCGATTTTCTGACGGTTTCGGCGCATAAATTCTACGGTCTCAAAGGTGTCGGTGCACTTTTCGTAAAACGCGGAAGAGTTTTGAAAAATCTGCTTACCGGCGGTCATCAGGAAAAAGGAAAACGCCCGGGAACAGAAAACGTTGTCGGCATAATCGGCATGGGAAAGGCGATAGAGCTTGCAGTTGCCGAGCTTGACGCTGAAGCAAAAAGAGTCGCTGCGCTCAGAGACCATCTCGAGCAGAGAGTTCTTGCCGAGATTCCTTACACGAGAGTCGTCGGCGATCCGTCTCACAGAGTTCCGACCCTTTCAAATATTTCGTTCAGATTTGTAGAAGGCGAGGGGATCCTTCTCAAGCTTGACACCGAAGGTATCGCGGTTTCAACCGGTTCCGCATGCTCTTCAAGCGACCTCAAGGCGAGCCACGTCATCACGGCTTTGAACGGCGATCCGGAAGAGGCTCATTCGAGCATCCGTTTTTCTTTGGGAAAACATTCAACACTCGAAGACGTCGACTACACGGTCGACACTTTGAAGAACACGATTTCGCTTCTTCGCAGCTTCTCGCCGATTTATGATGAATTTGTAAACGCAGACAAACATTAAGATAGGAGACAAAAATGAATTACACAGAAAAAGTTATGGATCACTTCCTTCATCCGCGCAATGTCGGAAAAATCGAAAACCCGAACGCGATCGGCGAAGTCGGAAACCCGGCATGCGGCGACATCATCAAAATTTTTCTCCGCATAAATCCTGAAGGAATAATCGAAGACATCTCTTTCGAAACTTTCGGCTGCGGCGCGGCTATTGCGACTTCCTCGATGACGACAGAAATGGTAAAGGGAAAACACATCGACGAGGCTCTCAAAGTCACGAGAGACATCGTTGCAGAGGAACTCGGCGGTCTTCCGGCAGAGAAAATGCACTGCTCGAACCTTGCTTCGGAAGCTCTGCACAAGGCAATCAATGAATACAAGGCAAAATACGGGCTTCACTAAGCTCAATAGATGAATTTTTTTAAAAAGTTTCCGTTTTTATTCATTTTTTTCATATTCTTTTTCCAAATTTATGCATTTGATATTGACGAAATGCTTGACGGCGACGGTCTGTCGAACGGTTTTACCCATTTTTTAAGGATCGGAATCAAAACGGATATCTCGTCGTTTTCACTTGAAGGCGATGCCAGTATTTCCGACAAAAAAGAGCATATTGTCGGGGAAATTCAGGGCGGTGTGACTGTTTCTGCGGATTCAGGCGGAATCAGGGTCGGCGGCAGAGTTTTCAAGGAAGAGATGATAAAATTCACCTCAGAGCTCATTCCGCTGAAAGTAGGCGGCAGGATGTTCCGCGGCGAAATAGAAGTTTACCTCAAAAACGCAAAGCTGATCGTCGTGAACAAGCTCGATATCGAAGATTATGTCAAAGGGGTCATCAACAAGGAGTCTATTCCGTCGTGGCCGCTTGAAGCGAAGAAAACGCAGGCTGTTTTAGCGAGAACTTTCGCGGTATATCAGAAAATGTTCAATCCGAGAAGCGCATATTTCGACCTTGCGCCGACCGTTCTGGATCAGGTTTACGACGGTCTCGGCAAAGAGGATGTCTCGTCCGCGCAGGCCGTAAACGAGACGAAAGGGGAAATCATAACGCTCGGTAACAACCCCGCGAAAATATACTTTCATTCCACATGCGGCGGAACGGTTTCAAGCTCTGCCGAAATCTGGAAAATGGACGAGCCTCATCTCCAGCAGCTTTCGTGTCCTTACTGCACGAAATCTTCGCTTTACCGCTGGACGAGAAAGCTGAAGGCATCAGAAATCGCGAAAAAACTCGGTTCAAAGTCTGTGAAATCGATCAAAACCGTCCGCGGAAAAACGCGTGTGGAATCGGTCGTCGTCGACGGAAAAAAGATACCTGTCAACAAATTCAGGGAACTTGTAGGCTTTTCGGTAATATGGTCAAACGATTTCACCGTTTCAAAAAGCGGCGACACCTTTGTTTTTTCGGGCAAAGGTGCCGGGCACGGTGTCGGCGTCTGCCAGTGGGGAATGGCGGGAATGGCCAAACTCGGGAAAAACCACTACGAAATCCTGAAGTTCTATCTTAAAGGGATCGAAGTCCGGAAAATGTATTGATTTTTTCGCCGCAAATCTTGTCGATATTTCGAAAATTCGACATTTCGATATTTCGAGGCGGCGATTTCGTAACGTCGTCACGCCGTTTCGTCGTAACGATGGCTTTGGCGGCGGTAATTTGCCTTTTTCTATTTTTTCTTTAGAATAGTGCGTTTTAATTCTTTTAACAAAGGAGTTTTTCGATGAAAAAAATTGTATGTGCTTTGATTTTTGCTTTTTGTATTGTGCCGCTTGTTTCGTGCGGCAGTTCAGACTCGAACTCTCTGCCCGAAGCTGTTAAAGAGTCTAAATGCGGCAACGGCAAGATTGACAGCGGCGAGGTTTGCGACGGTGACACACCATGCTGGAAAGCCGGCCATTTCTGGCCTGACGGATTTGCAAAATGTAAATCTGACTGTTCTGACTTCGAAGATACAGGCAGATGTGTGCCGCGTGATCCTTCGGACAAATGCGGGAATTTTCAGAAAGACGACGGCGAGATTTGCGAGCAGGGTGAAGTTATGCTTTGTTCCGATCTCAACAGTGATTTTATCAGCGGCGAAGCTCCGTGTACCAGATACTGCAACGGCTGGGATGTCGACAAAGAATGTGCAACTTCAACCACAGGAAAGAACAAGCCGTGCGGTATGCTTGTCGACTGCATACAGAAATGCGGTACCAACAGTTCATGTGTCGAAGAATGCAAGAATGCCGGAACCGCGGAAGGCCTCGAGAAATATGAAGCACTCGAACAGTGTGCTTCTGCATGCAGCGGAATTTCCGACAATGAGTGCCTGAAACAGAACTGCTCCGATGCTTATTACAACTGCTATCCGGGACAGAGATGTGGAAACGGCAAAATCGAGCCCGAATTCAACGAGATATGTGAAAAGCAGGAAACCAAACCCTGTCAGGAACTGAACACGGCCGATAAAGAGTACCATCCTGCAAACGAAGCTGTCTGCAATGCTTCGTGTACAGGCTGGGACACCTACTCATGCATAGATATAAACGAGCCCACCTGCTACCAGATTCTCGAATGCACGATGCAATGCGACAATTCGGAATGCGATGAGGCATGTCTGGCAAAATCGACATGGAGAGATGCAAAAAGCAATTATGAGACTTTGAGAGCTTGCGCCGACAGCAAATGCCCGATTCTTACCGAAGACTGCCTTAATGAAAATTGCAAACAACAGACAGATGCCTGCAAGACACACCTTACATGCGGAAACGGCAAAGTCGACCAGTATGAAATCTGTGACAGTAAAACCGAAGATGCCGGAATTATAGACTGCGGAGAAATCAAGGACGAAAAAGGTGAAGCGTTATATGAAGCAGAACACGGATTCGCTTACTGCGGCACAAACTGCACCACATTCGAAGTAGGCCAGTGCTACAAATTCTGCAGCTGCGCCGAAGTCCAGAAGTGCATTGAGCAGGAATGCGGCGGTTATCCGAAGAGCAACGCGGAAAACACCGATGAAAAAATTGCCTGCATGGAAACATGCGAAAGCTGGGGAAGTTATGTCGGAAAGGGCGATACGGCAGGCTACCGCAAATGGATCGAATCTTGTTCTGATGAAAACGGAGCTACCGGTTGGGATTCAAGCACTTGCCTGCAACAGGTAAAAGCTGACTGCAGCGATACGGATACAAACGATCCGAGATGCCCGTACTAAACAAAAAATCCACTATTTTCCATTAAAATCTTTTTAGATTTGTTTCCTTTGCGGGAACCGTTTTGATTCCTTGATCCTGACCTAAAGATTGCTTTTTTTCGCGAAAGTAGTTAAAATAACGTGTTTTTATCCGAGGTTTGTCATGGAGAAAAAAATGAAGAAATTTTTTGCAGTTTTCGTACTGTCTGCCGCTTTGATTTTTGTCGCATCATGCGGCGGCGATTCAAAAAACGACAACCAAAATGACGATTCCGACACTGGCGATACTTCGGTCGATACAGGCGACACCGATACGGGCGATACAACAGAGCCTGAGGATACAGGTGACACAACGGAGCCCGGTGACAGCGATCCGGCAGAGTCGGATGACAGTGATGCAACTGATCCGACTGACACCGACGAACCTGAAGATCCTGCACTGATCCAGGCTTACTCGCTTGCTGATGCACATGCGGATGCCGTTTCAGAAGAAATTGTCGGGGCGAACACAAGGCTCGGACTCAATATTTTTGAAAAGCTCGCAATCGGCCAGAAAGAAAACATTATGATTTCACCGCTTTCGATTTCAATAGCTATGGCGATGACGGCAAACGGAACTGAAAACGAAGCACTTGCCGAAATGAAGGAAGTTCTCGGCTACGGCGAAATGGAACTTCCAGCTGTAAACGAACAGTTCGAAGAGCTCATCGCCAGCCTTGTTTCGGCAGACAAGGATCTTGTTCTTGAAATTGCAAACTCGATCTGGCTCGACGAAAGTATTTCCGAGGATGTTAGGGAGGAGTTCGTCACCGTTCTCACGGAAAGCTATAATTCCGAGCTTTTTACGGCTGATTTCGGTGATGCTGAAACGGTAGGGCTTATCAATTCATGGGTCGCGGAAAAGACGCACGGCAAAATCGACAAAATCATCAAATCTATCGATCCGCTAACTGTTATGCACCTCATTAACGCAATTTACTTCAAGGCTGCATGGAGCAAGGCATTTGACAAAGAGACGACTTTTACCGACAAGTTCTTCATGTCAGACGGAACGGAAACCACAGCCGATTACATGAGTTTTAAGAATTATGAAAATCCGGACGAGGTAAAATACGGAGACTATGTCATTGCCGGTCAAAATGTTGCCGGCGTCAAGATCCCGTACGGCAGAGGTGCCTTTGCATTTTATGCGTATGTCTCGAATCCTGATTTCGATACTCCGAACGACGAGGTCATGACAGTTGACGAAATCATCAGCAATTTTGTCGAAAAAGGTTTTGCCGAATATCTGCCGTCAATGACACGCGGCTATTACAAACTTCATCTTCCAAAGTTCAAGTTTGAGTATGAAAAGTCTCTTTCTGAGATTTTTAAATCTCTGGGACTTGAGAAGGTTTTTGATGCTGGCGGCATGTCGGCAGCTGCTCCCGCACTCTATGTTTCCGAAATCACTCACAAAACCCACATCGATGTAAACGAAGATGGAACTGAAGCGGCAGCGGTCACTGATGTCGGTGCAGATATGGCAGGCGGTGAAAATTTCCCCGGTTTTTACGGCAGAAGACCTTTCTTTTTCATCATCAGAGATGAGAGAAACGGCTCGATCCTCTTCATGGGCAAGGTCGAAAAACCTGAATATAAATAAATGTTCAATTTAATCATTTCAAAGAAGAGACGTGACCTGACACGTCTCACAAATGAAAACCGAGGTTCTTTGAAAGAGACGTTTCAGGAAACGTCTCTACGGTTAATTGATTGATTTTATTCAGAGATTTTATTCAACGCCTAACATTTTAAGGAAAAATCCGATTTCCATCGCAGATTCTTTGATCCTTGCCTGCGTTGATTTGCCCTGGCCGTGGCCTGCTTTGGTCTCGACCCAGAGGAATATCGGATTGTTGGATTTGTTTTCGTACTGGAGTGCAGCCGCCATCTTCTTTGCGTGCATCGGATGAACGCGTGAATCGTGTTCGCCTGCGGTGAGAAGGACTGCCGGGAATTTGCCGTCTTTTTTGATGTTCTGGTAAGGCGAATATTTGAGGATGTACTCAAACTGCGCTTTGTCATCGCTTGAGCCGTATTCGCTGACCCAGTATCTTCCGATGAGGAATTTGTGGAAACGGAGCATGTCAAGCAGGGGAACTGCAACAACCGCTGCTTTGAAGAGGTTTCCGAACTGCGTAACCATTGCGCCCGTCAGAAGTCCGCCGTTGCTGCCGCCCCAGATAGCGAGTTTTTCAGGATTCGTGTATTTGTTTTCGGCAAGATACTTCATCGCATATGCGAAATCGTCGAAAGTATTCTGTTTCTTGTCGAGCATTCCCGCTCTGTGCCACTTTTCGCCGTATTCGCCGCCGCCGCGGATGTTTGCAATCGCCATGATGCCGCCTGTTTCGATCCAGACTGCATTGACAGCCGAGAAATACATCGGATAGTTGACGTTGAAACCGCCGTAACCACGTAGGAAAGTGTGGTTTTTGCCGTTCTTTTCCAATCCTTTTTTGTAAATTATGAACATCGGGATTTTCGTGCCGTCTTTCGAAGTGTAGAAAACCTGCTCTGTAACGATATCTTCAGTGTTTACAGGAACTTCTGCTTTCCAGAGCTGCTTCATTCCGTTTGCTTCGGTATATTCATATATTGCCGGCGGGAATGCGAACGAGGAGAATGAGACATAAATTTCATCGTTCGCAGAATCAGCCATAAATTCAGCGCTTCCTAAAGCGGGAAGGGGAATTTCACGCTCGTTCTTGCCGTCAAGGTCGTAAATCGCGAGCTTACTTGCGACATCGTGCATTTTGGAAACGACGATGCGCCCTTTTGAAACCGCGAACAGTTCGATAACGTCTTTTTCGTGCTCTGCAACGACCGTCTGCCATTCGAGAGTTTCGCAGTTGACGCGCTCGATTTTCCAGTTGAGTGCGTTGTCCTTGTCGGTTTTCAGGAAAAGGTAGCCGCCGTAAGCCTCGCCCTCGTAGATATTTTCGTAGTTGTCAACGATTTTTTTGGTTTCTTTTGTCTGCGTGTTGTAAACCGCGAGTTTCGCTTTTCCGCTCGATCCCTGGTATTCGGTGAGAAGGAGCCAGAGCCCTTTTTCATCAAGCGAACTGACGAGGATCGCCTCTTTTATCGAGCTTTTCGCGATGATCTCGTCTTTTTCTGCATCTTCACCGATTTTGTGGAAGCGGACGCTCTGTTCGGTGTCGATTTCGCCTTCGTGGTTTCCGTCGAGCTTTCTCGTGTAGTAAAAACCGCTTTCGTCTGGAAGCCATCCTACGCTTGCATAGCGGCATCCGTCGATCGGTTTGTCGGCTTCAGCCCCCGAATCGGTGTCAAAAAGGTGAAGAACAGACTGTTCCGAGCCGTTTTCGCTGAGTCCTGCCGCGATATATTTGCCGTTCGGCGAAACATACCACCAGTCCATAGCTGTCGTTCCGTTTTTATCGATCGTGTTCGGGTTGACGAGCTCTTTTTTCGTTCCGTCGGGAAGCTGCATCATCAAAACCGGCTGATTCTGCAGGCCTGTCTGGTAGCGGTAGAAAAGTTTACCGCCGCGTTTGATCGGAAGCATCATCTTGTCGTAATTCCACACTTCGCCGAGCCTTTTCTCGATTTTCGGAGTCTGCGCCCACGAAAAAATCGTCTTTTCGGTAAGTTCGTTCTGCGCCGCAGTCCACTTCTGGACATCTTCGGCATCGTTGTTTTCAAGGTGACGGTAATAATCTTCGACTTTCGTTCCGAAATAGTCATCTGTTACGAGTTCACGCTTAGTTTCGGGATAGTTCCAAACAGTTTTCACCGCTTGTTCAGGCTGAGTCTGTTCCTTCATGGCCTTTTCGTCCTGCTTCACAGGGCTTTCATCCTCTTTTTTGGTTTTAGTGCAACCGATAAAAATCATTAGTAAAATTAATGTGACAACGGAAAGTTTTTTCATTTTTTGACCTCCAAAACATAAAAAACTGGCATTGTTTATCTTCCTTTGTAAATTGAATTTTCAGGAATGAATCCACGGACATTCGAAAGCGGGTAAACTATTGCATTTCTTCCGATTATCGTGCCTGGATTAAGTACAGAGTTGCATCCTATTTCTGCATTGTCACCAAGAATCGCCGAAAATTTGCGCAGTCCTGTCTCTATTGTTTCGCCGTCGCAGTGAATTTTTACATTGCCGGGAATCGATCTGACATTTGAAAGAATAACACCGGCACCGATGTGGGCGTGAAAGCCAAGAACCGAATCGCCGACATAGTTGAAATGCGGAGTCTGGACTTTGTTGAAAAGCAAACTGTTCTTGATTTCGGTCGAGTTTCCGATGACGGAATTGTCGCCGATTACTGCATTTCCGCGGATGAACGCACAGTGTCTGATCTCAACATTGCGGCCGATTATTGCCGGGCCTTTGATAAAAGCTGTTTCGGCGATTTCCGTTCCGGCGCCGACCCATACATTTTCTTTTATCATTTTGTAATTACTGCCGAGAGTCGGTCCTTTTTTCAAAATGTAGTCTTTGATCAGCGGCAGGATTTCGTGCGGATATTCGAATCCATCGAAAATGTCGGCAAATTCAGTTTGCGTTAGATCCAAAAGATTGCTGATTTTGATTTTTTCCATGATCCACCTAACCGAAAAATATTAAGTTCGGGAGATATAAAAAGAGCTTGAGAATGAGTCTTGCAGGAATCAGCAGGACGCTGAAAGTTCCTGTTACGACGAGCCCCATGATTATAAGAAAACCGTATCTTTCAAGTGTGATAAAGATCCTGTCGTATTCGCGCGGCAGGAACCCCATAAGGATCCTGCTGCCGTCAAGCGGCGGGATCGGAATAAGGTTGAAAAAGCAGAGCATGATGTTGAACATGAGCGAGATTTCAAAAAAAGTTATGATGATCTCGTTAGGGAAAAAGCGGTAGAATGCGACATAAAGGAACGCGCTCACGAATGCAAGGATGAGGTTGCTGAGAGGCCCTGCGGCCGCAACGATCATCATTCCGCGCCTCATTTCGACATGCGGGTGAAAGCGGTACGGATTGACCGGGACCGGTTTTGCGCCGCCGAAGAAGACTCCTGCCAGGAAATAGCTTAAAAGCGGAACGACGACCGACATCATCGGGTCAAGATGGGCGATCGGGTTGAGTGTCAGTCTGCCGGCATCTTTTGCCGTCGAATCACCGAGTTTCAATGCCGCGAATCCGTGAGCGACTTCGTGTACGACCATTGAAAAGAGCAGTGGAATTATACCGATGGCGATGTAGAAAATCTTGTTTTGCATTATCTTCTCCGGTTATTTTTCCAAAATTCCGAGTTCCTGAAACTGTTCGACGACCTCGCAGACCGGAAGTCCTACGACATTCGCGAAAGATCCGTTTATCCTGCGCACCATGAAAGCAGACATCCCTTGTGCCGCATAGGCACCGGCCTTGTCGTAAGGCTCCGGCGTGTCGCAGTAGGAAGAAATCTCACGCGCCGACAGATTTTTGAATGTAACATCGCTTCTGACCGAAAAAACGGATTTTTTTCCTTTAAAAAATATTGCGACTCCTGTGTAAACCTGGTGGGTTTTTCCGCTGAGTTCAGAGAGGATTTTTTCGGCATCGGCACGGTCTTTCGGTTTGCCGATGACCTGATTTTCAAGTACGACCACCGTGTCTGCCGCGACGACAGGCAAATCTTCGTAATTACCTGAATTCAGGACCGTTTTCCCCTTAAGTTCTGCAAGGAATCTGACAGTTTCCTCCGGTGTCAGACCATCCGGAACATTCTCTTCACAGTCCGGTTTGACGACCTCAAGATCAAAACCCGCCGTTTTAAGAAGCTCAAGTCTTCGCGGCGAAGAGGAAGCGAGAATTATTTTTGTCATTTTCAATCTCCTTCAACAAAAAAACATGGGATTATACTTAAAAACAGAAGAAAAAACAGATAGAGGCAAAAATCTTTGTAAAAAATCCAAAAAAATATAAAGTGCTTTGTCTTTTTAGTGGTCAAAGGAGGAAAATATGAAACTCGAAGCAAAGGAATTGAAACCGAAAGAACTGAGATATTATCCGGAACTTGCCAAATATAAAGGCAAAACGACCAAGGAAATCAAGCCGGTTTCCCTGTTTTCATTCCAGAAAAGAGGGTTCGAAGCTCTCGATTTCGGAATGGATGTTAAGAAAAAAGGGTTTAACATTTATGTTGCAGGCGATCCTGGAAGCGGAAAAACTTCCAATGTTATCAAATACATAGAAGATCTAGCAAAACATCTTCCTGTTCCGAACGATGTTCTTTATGTCTTCAACTTCGAGGATTACGATTCTCCGAAAATGCTTTTCATGAAGGCCGGAAGCGGCGAAAAGTTCATCAAGGATATGGACGAGCTGCTTGAAGGGTTCATCGAGCAGATCCCGAGGCAGATGGAAAGCGAGAATTTCGAGGGGCTGCGTGCCGAAGTCGCCCAGACTTACCGCGACGCGATGCAGAAAAGCTACAATGAGCTTGAAGCCGAGGCGGCAAAACTCGATTTTGCGCTGAGTTCGACTGAAAACGGGCTGGTTCTTAATCCGATCGTTGACGGAAAACCTATCGACCGCGAAAAATACGAATCGCTTGACGAAAGAGAAAAGGAAAAAATCAGGAAAAACGAAAGCGCGCTTCAGGAAAAGCTCATTGCTTACTTCCATCAGGACAGAAAAACCGAGAAGGAATACAAGGAGCAGATGAGCGAGCTTCAGCAGACGACGGTTAAAAAGATAATTTCTGAGCCGCTGAACGATCTCGCAAAAAAATACGGCAAAAACGAAGGTGTCAACGAATATCTTGAAGCCATCGCCGAGTTTACGGTAAACAATTTCACCGATTTCTTCACTTACCGCGATTTTCTTGAAGGTAAGGCAGATCCGATGAAGACTCTTGTTCCCGATTTCAAGGAATACAAGGTCAATCTTCTCATCAACAACAAGGATCTTAAAGGTGCGCCGGTTGTTTACGAGACGAACCCGACTTTCCAGAACATTATCGGCTACTTCGAATACGAGGAAAACCACAATTCGCTTTTTACCGATTTCACGAGGCTGAAACCTGGCGCACTGCACCGGGCAAACGGCGGTTTCCTGATCATCCAGGCCGACGACATCCTTAAAAACTACTACGCATGGACCGCTTTGAAACGCGCTGTCCGTAACAGGTTCATAAAAATCGAGGATATGGACGCAGATTTCAAATACCGCGTCATCACCGCACCGAATCCCGAGCCGGTTCCGCTTGAAATAAAGGTCGTTCTCATCGGCGACGAGGAGATCTATCATCTGCTTTACGAGCGTGACCCCGAGTTCAGGCGCATTTTTAAGGTAAAAGCCGATTTTGAATCGGTTGTAGATGTCAACGCTTCCACGACTGACACGCTTATCGGCTTCATTTCGAGGATCGTCAACGAAGACTGCGAACTTCCGTTCGACCTTTCGGCGATAAGAAGACTTCTTTTCTACAGTTCGAGACGTGCCGAAGACCAGACGAAATACCGCGTCCATGCAAGCGACATCGTTGAGATCATTGTCGAAGCTGTTTACTGGGCGCAGCACAAAAACAAAAAAGTGGTTTCTGAAGATATGGTCATTACCGCGATAGAAAGCCGCGAAAAGAGATATGACAGATTCCGCGAGCACTATTTCGAGTCGATAAAGAAAGGGACGATCCTGATCGACGTGAAAGGGGCGAAAGTAGGGCAGATCAACGGCCTTGCGGTCTATCAGATAGGCGATTTCAGTTTCGGAATCCCTTCGAGGATCACGGCTAAGGCTTTTGCAGGCCAGCGTGAGATCGTAAACATCGAGCGCGAAGCGATGCTTTCAGGAGCGATCCACGATAAAGGTTCAATGATTCTGGCAGGTTATCTAGGAGGGCTCTTTGCCGTCAAAAAACCGCTTTCTTTCTCGGCTTCGATCGCATTCGAGCAGAGTTACGGCGGAGTCGACGGCGACAGCGCAAGTTCGACTGAGCTTTACGCCCTTATGTCGGCTCTCGGCGATGTTCCGATAAAACAGTCGATAGCTGTTACCGGTTCGATCAACCAGATGGGCGAGATCCAGCCGATAGGCGGTGTAAACGAAAAAATAGAAGGGTTCTTTGAAATCTGCAATCTGCGCGGATTAACAGGCGATCAGGGAGTCATGATCCCGATCCAGAATGTCGGCAACCTCAACCTCAGCGACGATGTTGTCAAAGCTGTCGAAAACGGAAAATTCCATATTTATGCGATCAAAAACGTTCTTGAGGGGATCGAGATCCTGACAGGTGTTCCGGCAGGAACGAGAGGAGCTAACGGAAAGTTCACGAAAGGTTCTGTTTTTGAAAAAATCGATGCAAAACTTGAAGCACTCAGAGGAGACGGAGAAAAGTAATGTCAACTGTAAATATCAGCTACAAACCGGAAAAATCTGAAGAATACATTTGGAAATGGATCGACGAAAACCTTGAAAAGATGGTCGCAAAAAAAGTTCCGACCGAAGATATCAGACTGCTTGTCGACAGAACTAGGGAAGTCGTTGAATTTAAAGGAAAAACCATCAAAGGGCTTATGACATTCAAAAACGGCATTATCGACATAAACATCGAAATTCCGCTCCTTTACAGAATGTTCGGTGCAACGATCAGGGCTTCGATTCTCGATATTTTGAAGTCGATCTAAACAAACTATCTTTTTTTAATTCTATTCAGTTTTGAGAATTCGTTGGCGAGATCATCCATATACTGTTCACGGTTGCGTATCCACATTGAAGAGACTCCCAAACGGTCGAAAGCTGCTTTTTTTTCAGAGATAAAACTCTCTATTCCTATGCGCGACTGCTGCGAAAAATCAAGAACAGAGTTTTCGCCGCTTTCCGGATCAACTGTTCTAAGCGCACCGTCAATAAAAGGCTGAAACATTATTTCGTCAACAAGCCCGATCGAAACGATCTCGTGTTTTGAAAGCGTTGTCTTCACTGAATCCGGAATTTTGTCAAAAAGCATGTCGGAAAGAAAAAAGACGAGGGCTTTGCGTTTCATCACCTTGTTAAGAAACTTGAAAGCGGCATCTGGGTTCGTTCCGTGACCTGTCGGCTCGGCGGTGAGAAGCGAGCGGATGACTGTCAGCAGATGATTTCGTCCTTTTCTGGGGGGAATATATTCCTCGACTTTGTCGGAAAAAAGAAGAAGCCCGACTTTGTCGGAATTTTTTATCGCGCTGAACGCAAGTGCAGCTGCGATCGTTGCCATTGCATCGCGGATCCCGCTGTTCCGGCCGTAAATGCTGGATTTTGAGATGTCGGCAGTGATCATCACCGTGAGTTCGCGCTCTTCCTGGTAAAGTTTTACGAACGGCTTTCCTGTTCTCGCCGTTACATTCCAGTCAATGAGCCGCGCGTCGTCGTTTTCGGTATATTCGCGGACTTCCTGGAATTCCAGTCCGTGTCCTTTGAAGAGAGTGTGGTAAGAACCTTGAAAATAGCTGTCGACCTTCTTTTTTACATTCAGCTCAATGTATCTTATTTTTTTAAGCAGTTCCTCATCAAGCATTTTTTGCTCCGCGAAAACGAAAAAAACAAACAAAAAACAGTAGGGATATTAAATTTATTTCAAAATTCGGCAAAAAAATTCTCTTTTTAAGACGGGATTTAAAGTAAATATCTGTTTTTTAAGACTTATTTAGCGGTGTTTATCTTTTCCATATAGTTTATTCCGCTCAAAGAAAGCGGTTTCGGCTTATAGCCGGCGGAGAATTTGGATTTTATCAGCGAATTGATGAAAGGGATCACAAAAACATAGGGAACTGCGGAAAAAAGGAAGATCGTGAAAAGCGGTTTTGCATGGTTTTTTACCGATTCACCTGAAGAAAGAAACATCGAGCAGCGGTACATCACCGAAGAGACAGCCGAAAAACCTGAAAAGTAGGGGATAATAAACCATACGGTAAATGAAAGTGCCAGAAAAACAGAGACATAAAGCTGGAAAATCATTTCGATACTGTCTGCACCGGCAATATATCCGATCATTGTGATGATTGACGAGAACATATACAGAAAAAAGATCTCGCTGAAAAAACAGCTGTTCTGCGTAGTCTGTGATGCTTCGCGCCACTGCTCGCTGCCTATGAGGAAAATTCCCTCGTCTTTTGACATTTCCTCAAGGCTTATCTGATGGGAATTCATCGGAATTATGCTGCCAAGTTCGGCGGGATAGAACTTTTTCTCAATAATATCGATAACTTCTTCTATAAATTCATGAGGCTGAGTGATTTCCTTAGCCTGCGTTTTGTGTTCCTGTTCCAGTTTCCTGCCGCAGCCTTTGCAGTAGTAAAAATTGTTGTTTTCGCTTTTGCAGTGACTGCAGATCATTTTTTCTCTTCCTTTTCGGTTCCTGAAATCTTTACAGGTTCGTGTTTCAGCGCTTTTCCGATGATTTTAGCCGCTTCGTCGGCATTCATTCCGGTCTTTTGCGGAAGAAACCACAGATCTATCGAGATTTTATTGTCTTTTACGCTTTTGATGTACCTTCCGTCAAACGAAAGAAGGGGATCTTTTTCGATCCTGTTTTCCGCATTTTTTATAGCCTCGCGGATAAAGAGAGCCTCTTTGATCTCTTTTCCGATCACATTTTCGTAAAGTTCGCCGGTGTATGCGATTTCATAGGCGATATTCGGGATCCGAACGAAATAAAGCATTTTGCTGTCTTCGAACTTAGTACGGTAAAATTTTTCGTTCTGATTGAACAACGGTTTGAAATCCTTGATATTTTCAAGCGAATTAAGAACCATATTCGTGAGTTTGTTCATGTTTACGAAAAATGTCAGTGAAATCGAAAGGTCGAATTTGTCGGCACTTAAAACGAGCGAGTCAATAAGTCTTGTTTTGAAAGGAAGCCCCATAAGTTTCATTTCCGTGTAGTCAAGACTCATAAACTGCGAGTTTGCGGAAGCTCCGATTTTCCCTGAATGAAGTATTTCCATCAGATCCTCTCCGAGTCTTTCCTCGCCTTTCTCATCCTGATACGCAAAATTCGGAACGACCTGAAGAAACATGAAATCATTAAGCTTTTCTATGACGACGCGGCTGCTTTTCAGTGCATTTCCGATAATTTCGTCGATCTTTTTTTCCATGGAATTGCCTTTCGATTTTTTTATGAGTTCGGCATAATCGGGTGGCAGTTCTACAACCGGAGCGACAGGCAGCTGCCGCATTTCAAGGTTTTCAGGAAGCGGTTCCTGCGCTTCCGTCAGCAAAAAACACAAACAAAACAGTAAAAACAGAACACTTTTTTTCATGCCGGCCTCCGTCAAAAGCGAAAGATTGTATTTTTCTTTACAAAAGAGTCAATACCGAATTGAAAAGAAACGCGGATTGTTGGCGGAAAAATTTATCGTTGCTTCTTTTTTTGTGTTCTGACAAAAATGACACAATGTCAAAATAAAAAACTGACACGGCGTCAGAATAAAAAATTTTATTATCGTCAGATCGTTTCAAGGACTTCGCCGATGAAGATCCTGTGAGGCGCTTCGTCGCCGTAAAAATTTTTCGCCGAGTTTAAAAGCATGTTTTCCTTGTTCATATCCTGAAAATAGATCTTTTTGCAGAGAAGAGTGACTTCGGCTTCTTCGTAGCTGACCGCTTTTCCGAGGTCTTTCACCGTGAGTCCGCTTGCCGCGTCTTTGTCTATGTCGCGGCCTGACTTGCTACCCATCAGCGTGAGGGCGTTTCTGTATTTCTCAGGATAAAAACTGACCGTGAAGTAGTCGTTTTCATTCATAAAACTGTATGTGTGCCTGTTCGGTCTGACATAGACCGTGACGACCGGTTTGTTCCAAAGCGTTCCCATGCCGCCCCAGCTTATGGTCATGGAATTGTGCTTGCCTTTCGTTCCCGCGCTGAGAAGTGCCCATTTGTCGTTGAAGAGAGAGAAGATCTCGTTCATTTGTCCCCCGTTTCAGTTAAAAACAATAAAAACAGGAAAATATAGAAAGAGTGCCTGGAAAGGCAAATAAAAACACCTTGCTTTTTTACGGAGTTACAGTTAGGTGTCCTAATAAAATAGCCTATTTCTGAATTTTATCGGATTGGTTGATCTCGTTTTCGATCAGATCTTCGGCAAGATTTTTGTAATCCAGATTTTCGATCCCGTATAAACCTTGTTCTATCTGGGTGCTGAGTTTGCTTGTGTAGTAAAGATCCATCGCTTTGCG
>DBYC01000009.1:0-135 GCA_002310035.1 bacterium UBP6_UBA1196 | reverse complement strand
GTTTGCCTTACTGTATCTGAGTTCCTCCAGAGCCCGCTGCTTGTCCCAAAATCCTTGAAAATACATGTTTACTGTTTTGAAAACATCGTCGTTGGCAACTTTGCCGGCTATTATGTCGTAATTTTTGTAGTTTTC
>DBYC01000004.1 GCA_002310035.1 bacterium UBP6_UBA1196 | reverse complement strand
TCGCACGGTTTATGGTAAGCTTCGGTTGAAGCGTTCCAAACCATAACGGCTCTCGAGCAGCCTTTTTCCTTCATCGTGTTTTTGATGTCGTCCATAAGCTGATGAGCGAGATCCATGTAGTTTTTGCCGGTTTTTACGTTCGGGCCGTCAAGTTTTTTAACCCATTCGTGGTTGAAAACAGCCTTCATCGGTTTGATTGCGAGCATTTCGTCTCTGACCGGTTCAAGGTCTTCCGAGCGTACTACTGCTGCGTGTTTAGCTGATTCATACATATTGTCTGTGAAAATATCCCAGCCTGCGAATTCAAGGTCGTTGATGTCTGCAAGCGGAACGAATTCCTTAATGAGCGGAGAGCGGTTTTCCGTTCTTTTGCCGAGTCTGATGTGTCCCATCTGGGTGAGCGAGCCGATCGGTTTGTGAAGTCCTTTTCTGATGTTGAAGATACCGGTAAGAACTGTGGATGTGATTGCACCCATGCCGACAAAGAAAACCAACATTTTGCCGTCAGCGGGCTTGATTTCACGAGCTGTCATTTTAATTCCTCCAAAAAAATATAAGGTCAATAATCACACTTAAAAAAACTAAAGGCGGGGAGATTAAGCAAAAGCTGTGCCATTAGTGAAAAAAGCGGTTTAAATCGGGAAAAAGGCAAAAATTTTTAATTTTTCCGAATCAAAAAAATAAAATGTAAAGAATTTTTACAATTTCTTTTGTCTGCGGCCGCGGGGCCTACCTTACACAACGGACAAAACAGTTGTTAGTCTTAAATTGGCTGCGTAACACGCCTCCTGATTTGAAGCTTACGCTCCATGCAAAGACCGGTTTTTCCGCGTTGGTAGAAGAAGAGCAAAAGCTTTCGCCTGGCATATCCGGGAAATTCGAAAACGGTTTGTCGGATTGGCTGGGGTCTAAAAGCGATGCGAGCTCATTCTTGTTCGGTAAACGCCAGCCGGTCGAATAACCGCCGTATTTCTCTTCATTCAGACTCTGGCAATATGCCAAGGCCTGCTGCCAGAGTTTGCCGCTCACATACTCTTTCTGCCACATAAGACCGGTTTTGTTGTCCGTAACGGTCAAGCCGTCTGACGATGTAACGAAATCGTCTGATGCTGCTGTAACAAGTTCATTACCGGAAACACAGATAACTGGACAAGTGATGTTCTCTCTCTCTTCAAACGAATACCATCCGCCGGCCGCATCGAAAGAGAAAGGCTGAGTAGCGTTGCCGAATTGTCTTGCCCCGTTTGTCCACAAGGCCGTGTTGGTTGCTGTCGGCATTCCGGTGAAACTCGGGTTTGTCGCAGGACTGTATCTGCTGATGTCAACGATCGTGACAAGTTCAAGCTGATTCGGAACACGCCAGTTTTTGATTTGTGCAAAGCCATCGGAGGTGGAATTACCGGTGAGCTGGTTGCAGTGTGTTGCACGCATAGCCCATGAGGTTACGCTTGACCACGGTGACTGTTCCCATGTCAAGCCTGTGTTGTGGTCAAAAACAACATTCTGATCTTCGACGGGTGTTTCGACGCTAAAATTCTGAGCAACGCACCGGTCGGTAAATTGTGCGTCCTGACCGTAGAAATTATACTCTTCGCCGGTTCCTGACGGGCTTTCCGGGCATGATTCCAATTCTTTTTCCGCGTCGTAGCATTTGGTCTGACCTGTGCAGATGTTGGCGAGAGTGATTTCTTTGCACTTTGTTTTATACCAGAAATATCCTTCTGCGCATTTGAACTTGCAGTCTCCTGCTGTCTGGCTGTATTCCGTATCTTTTTCGGCACTCCAGGCACCGTCTGCATAAGTCTGGGTGTAGGAATCCGGGCCGTTCCATTCGGTGTGTTCAGGTTTTTCTTTACACTTGGTCGTTTTTGTGCAGGTACTTTCAGCCGCACTCTGAGTCCAGATTCCGCCGGCAGCGATACATTTTTCAGCTTCCGTCGGTTCAGATCCTGTGTCGGCATCATCTTGCTGCGAATCACCATCATCAGGTGTTGTTGTGTCGGCATCATCCTGTTGCGAATCGCCGTTGTCCGGTCCTTCCGGAGTTGTGTCGGTATCGTCAGGCTCAGTGTTGCCCGTGTCGTTGTCCGTTACGGCTTCACCGGTATCCGGTTCATCGTTTTTGTTCTCGTTTTTCGAATCACCGCCGCAGCTGACGAAAGCAAAAAGCGAAAAGATTGCAAAAAACAAACAGATTTTTTTCATGATTGCCCCCAAAGTGGTTAATACAAAAACGAAGTATTTTAGGAAAAAGCGGTCAAAAGGCAAATTTTAAGCGTTTTTATATTTTTTGTTGATATAGAACTGCTGAGCGATGCCGAGAAGCGTGTTGACGAACCAGTAAAGTGTCATTCCGCTCGGAAGCATGAGCGAAATCCAGGTGAAAACTATCGGCATTGTGTACATCATTATCTTTGCCTGCTTGTTGTCGCCGGTCTGCGGTGTGAACTTTGTCTGGAGAAGCATCATGACGCCGAGCGAGATCGGGATTATGTAGTACGGGTCTTTTTCTGAAAGGTCTGTGAGCCAGAACGGAAGGAACGGCGCGTTGAAAAGCTCGACCGCGTTCTGGATCATGTAGTAAAGCGCGATGTAAACCGGCATCTGGATAAACATCGGAAGGCAGCCGCCGAGCGGATTGATGTTCTCTTTCTGGTAGAGAAGCATCGTTTCTTTGTTGAGCGTCTCCTTGTCATCCTTGTATTTTTCCTGAAGTTCTTTCAGTTTGGGCTGAAGCGCCTTCATTTTGTTCATCGACTTGTAGCTTGCGTTCGAAAGCGGCCAGAGCAGAAGTTTTACGACAATCGTGAGAAGGATTATCGCAAGACCGTAATTTCCGAGGAAGCTGTAGAAGAAGTTGAGTGCCAGAAGAAGCGGTTCTGCGAGGAACGAAGTCCATCCGAAAGTGATGGTTTTTTCAAGGCCGAGCTCTTTCTGTTTCAGGAGTTCGCGCTCTTTCGTGCCGTAGTATACCGAAAACTCTTTCGTTACGCTTTCGCCGGGGTTGACGATGATTTTTTCAGCCGTAGCCGAGAAGCGCGAAAGGTTTTTCTTGGAATCGATCTCAGCCGCAGCGTGAAGCCTGTTTTCAGGCGAGATCACCGCGAAAATGAAGTAGCCGTAGTTCACGCCGATCCAGTTTACCGAATCTCCTGCTTCGAAAAAGTCCTTGATGTCGCCGCTGTCTTCGAGTTCATCGAACTTTCCGTCTGCGTTCTGGGCGACGATCTTGAATTTTTTGTTGTAGGAGGAAAGGATGTCGGAGTTTTCAAACTGCGAATCGAACGAAACTGCCGGGGTCCATTCGACTGCGTTTTCGCCGTTGTTGACTATCGTTTTTGCGACAGTGATATTGAAATTATCCTTCAAAGTGATCGTTTTCTGCTCGGTAACACCCTGATTTTCATAGACAAAAGTTACGGAATTGGCGCTTTTTGCCGCAAGTTCGTAAGCGGGTTCCGCGCCGAAAACGGAACTCATTGCCGGAAAGTAAGCTCCCTGGGCAAGACCGACCGAAAGATCGACTTCCTTCGATTTGTATCTTTCCTCGGTGATGAGCGATTTAGTGATTTTTCCGCCCAAAGTCGAGAAAGTAAGCTCAAGCGCTTCGTTTGCAATGCTTCCCGTTTTTTCAGGGTTGGTCTTGTCGGCAGTAGGCTGCGCCGTGGCGACATTCGCGTTTACAGCCGGTTTTTCGGTGATGATTATGTTTTTAGGCGCCTCATCAGCCGCTTTTTCAGCCTGCTCTGCCTGTTCCTGCTGCTGTTTTTTCACCGCCTCAGGGTCTGGTTTCGGTGCGAAGAATTCGCTCCAGATGAACATTACCGCTACGGAAAGGATCATTGCGATTATGAAGTTTTTGTTCATGTTAAGCTCCTATTTTACAGGGTCGTAACCACAGTTTTTGTTGAAAGGATTGCAGCGCATGATACGCCATATTCCCATTGCGGTGCCTTTGAAAGCGCCGTATTTTTCTATCGCCTGGATCATGTAGGTCGAGCAGGTCGGATAGAAACGGCACTGCCCGCCGAAATATGGCGAAAGGAATTTTTTATAAAGGTTGACGAGAAATATCAGAAACTTTGCCATTGAATTTCTCCGCAAAATAGAGGAAATCCCGTTTGATATCCTCGAAAGTGAACTCGCTTTT
>DBYC01000019.1:3780-39815 GCA_002310035.1 bacterium UBP6_UBA1196 | reverse complement strand
TTGTCTTCAGCCAATTCCGGGATAGATTTGATTCCGTTTTTCGAATATACTTTTGTGTAAAATCTCAATGCCGGAATCAATAAATATTCCCCATTACAATATTTCTTCCTCCATATTTTTTCGACACTATAGACCTCACGCTTTGCAAGTTCGTTCCTGATACGACGCTTACCGTAAAACGGACAATCAAAATATATCTCTGAAATCAATGCCTTAACCCTGCTATCGAACTCTTCTTTTTCCGGATTACGAACCTTTTTGTAGTAGCAGGTCGATCTCGGAATGCCGAGCAGTTCGCATTGTCTGTATACCGCTATTCTGCCGTTGCAGCGATCTACCATAGAGCGTTTCTCCTCATTGCTCATTTTATCCCAAGTTGCTTGCACTTTTTTTTTAGCCAGTCAACTTCAACTGTCAGCTGACCTATCTGCTTTAAATACTCTTCTTCCTTGATTTTATTATCCTTTTTCTCTTTGGCACTCGTGTCGTTGAATATCTCGGGAAGACGCTCAAGAAACTCTTTCTTCCATGCTGATACCTGATTTGGATGAACCTCGTAAATAGCGGCGATTTCCGCTATCGTTTTCTCTCCTTTCGCTGCCTCAAAAGCTACTTTTGCCTTAAACGCTGAATCGTGCATTCTTAATCTCCTCATTGTAAACTCTCCCATAACAAAGGTTAATCTATTTACACTTCAACCTCTGTCCAGTTTTTGTTTACCACTATACTGATTGCGGATTAAATAGGCCTTGAACAAAACCTCTCTCTCTTTCACCGCTTTCGGTTTCTTTACTTTTTTCATCATTCCTCCTAAAATAACACTAACGGCAATATTTTGCCGTCAAAACATTGTTCTTTTAATTTAGATTGACTTAAAAGGCAAGTAAAAAATTTCATTTGGGGTAAAAAATGAATAACCGCTTAAAATCGTTAAGAAAAAAGTTAGGCTTAACACAGACAGAGTTTGCTGAAAAGCTCGGAATCTCTCAGACTTTTCTTTCTTCGATCGAATTGGGCATCAGGGGATTCCCTACAGAGATATTTTTACGACTAATTGAGTTAAATGTAAATATTGAGTGGCTTTTTACCGGTCAAGGTGAAATGTTTAAACCTCTTCCTGATGAAAAACCTCTTGTTAATATTTCGGATCCTTCTGGGACTCTTTCTTTGGCTGTAAAGTTATTGTCTGAATTACCTGAAGAACAGCAGAAAGATTGTCTTCACTTTATTCAGGATAAAAAACTTCTCCTTGATTTGTTGCATCGCGTTGAAAAACTTGAAAACGGCTGAAATCCGGCTCTTTTTTGAAAACTCAAAAATATAGCCGGACAATAGCCGGACAATCGCTTTTTTTTACTAAGGACACTAAGGACAGGTTTTTTTACGGTCTTAAATTGTCTTTAAAAGGCGGTTTTTACTGGTTTTTTGAAGGACTAAGGACAGGTTTTTAACAGTGTCCTTAGTATTGTCCTTAGTCTTTTTGAAAATTCGCTTCTTTTCGTTTTTTTACCATAGATGAATTTTTTAGTAATTCTGAAGGCTTAGGCTTCGACACCGCCCGGACAGCGGACTTTTTGCGCTTTCTGATCTCCCGATCAAAGCGAAGAAAAAGGCATATAAAAGGCAGTTTTGTGACAAATTACGCGCACCGCACACATCCCCTTGAAAACACACCCAACTCCGCAACATCACTCCGAAAACTCCGCACCGCTCCGCCTCTCATTTTGTGCCAAACCTCTCATCCTTTTATAAAAAAAGGATCTCAATTTGAATAATCATTCATACATTGTCCTTTGCTTGTCCAGTTTTCCCAGTCTTCGTCTTCCCACGAATAAAAACCGGTATCCCAATAATAATCTTTATCACACTCACAATAACAATAGGGATGTCCCATGATTTTCGTTATAACACATGTTCCATTGGAATTCTCAAGATTTTCGCACGGATTCGGTTCACAACAGTTCTTTATACATTCATAATCCAGCCAGACATATCCTTCGTTACAGCCGCAGTAATAGCCAAGAGCCTCGTCGTCATAACATATTTTGTTGCTGTTTTCCTTGTTCTCGCACGGGGTTTCATCACAGGAGCGGCTGCATTTCATTTTGCTCTGGCTCCAGTAGTATGTTTCATCACATCCGCAGGAATAAAGCTCTTCGTTTATGACGTTGCATCTTCCGTCAGAATATTTGTCTGACTGGCACGGATTACCTGAGCACGGATTTTTTACGCACTGAACGCCGTTCCAGATTTTTCCTTTTTCGCATGGATCGTTTGTGACACAGAAAGTATTTTCGCGTTTATCGTCCTTTTTGTAATTGTGATCGTAACTCAAATCCGACAATTTTGTTGTAGAGGTGTGGGCTTCTGCTTCAAAATTCATGAAAAGTTCTTTGACATTCGGCAGCCTCCAGTCCGAAATTCCTGCATAATCGAGTTCGGAGCAGTATTTCAGTGCCTCTGACCAGGTGTGGTTCGAATTTTCATTTTTCATAAAAATCAAATCGTTGTCATAATTCCACCAGACGCTGTCGCCGAAAGTCTCCTGTGTAAAAATTAACGGATTTCCCGATATTTCAGTTCCGCGGACACAGCGGGTGTTGAATAACGGGCCTGCGTAACTGACAGCAACAGCCGAAAGTTCATTAAAATCAAATATTTTATAGTATGTTGTGTTATAGTAGTAGTAATTCGTATTTGTCCAGAAATACCCGTGATCGGGGAAATATTCCGTATTGACTGCGGGTGAGTATCTGCCGTAATCGGCAATAGTCATAAATTCTTCATACGTCGGCAGTCTCCAGTCGCCGTAGCCGCCGTAAACAAGATTTTCGCAGTACATCTGGGCAGTTCCTATACTTCGGTTTTCCGATGAAATTTTCCGCTGCCACATCATCCCGATGTTATTGTCAATTACAACAGGCTCCTCCGGGACATTTTCAACAACAGAAAAACTTTGCGGAACACAGTAACCGAGTTCCGCATAATGTGCATCCTGGCCGAAAAATTCTTTTCCCTTGTCAGGGCATTTTATTTCCTTTTTATTGTCGTAGCATTTGTTCTGGCCGGTGCATACATTCACAGCAGCAGGTTTCTTCGTAGTACAGCCTTTGTTCTTTCCCCACCAGTAGAAACCTTCCTCACAGATGCATGAATAAACAAACGCACTCTCTGCCCTGCAGTCTGTTCCGTGTTCAAATTTTCCGCAGTCGGCGTTTTCACACGGATTTACGCACTTTCCACCGTCCCAGAACCAGCCGTCACTGCATTCGCACTTGTATAAATCAATATCCGAAACAATGCAGAGTCCTGTCGAATTTTTATCTTCAGCACACGGATCCGGGTCGCACGGAGAAACACATTTTTTACCGTTCCAGAAGTAATCGTCAGCACATCCGCACGAATAACCATCAAAATCTTCAATGGCACAGATTCCGTCCGAATGTTCGTCATTTTTGCACGGATCGCTGTTGCACGGCGACTCGACACATTTTTTACCGTTCCAGAACCAGCCGCTTCTGCACGGATCGTTTCTCATGCACAGAGCGTTTGCAACTATTCCGCAATAGTCGGTTACAAGGATATTTCCATTCCGTCCGTCACTGATATCAAGAACATGTGAATAATGCACTGTCTGGTCTTCATATGACGACGATGATTCATTCGGGTATTCATCTGTAGACGATGACCAGAAAGAGGAATTTTCATATGCGGCAGAGTTAAATCCCGGGAAATCGTAAACGCCGCCGTTTTTGTGGTCTGCCAGGGAAGTCAGTTCGTTTATGTTTGGCATTCTCCAGTCTGAAAATCCTGCATAACCGGATTTTTCGCAGAAAACCATCGAGTCGATCCACCTGAGATTGCCTGCAAAGTTTTTCTGCCAGATGATTCCGCTTTCAATATCGCGCACGATTTCTGCGTTGTTTATCCTGATGGTTTGGAAACGCGGCGACGAAGAAGTGTATTCTCCCTCAGGTTCGGGATCTTCTCTCACGCAGCGGACACCGGCCTCCATAAGTTTATATCCCAAATCCAGATTGTGTTTGTCATTTATATACCATGCGTTTTCGCCCAGCGACACGGAAGACCACAATTCAGTTTTGTCTTCAACATCTTTCGGACCGGCAAGCAGAAGCTCTCTCGGCAAAGGAAGCCGCCAGTCGTCACGGCCGCCGTATTCCAGATTTTCGCAAAAATCCACGGCTTCTTCCCAAGTGTACGAATGTCCGGAGACTTTATTCATCCACTCGATCTTCAAATTGTCGTCGATACTGGTTGTCTCCCCTGCGTAGTAGTTTTTCTGCGTAAAATCCTGCTTCAGGCAATAGCCTTCTTTTGCATAGTAGCCGTCCTGTCCCGGCGGATTGTTGTTATCTTTGCAATAGTAAGTATGACCGTACAAATCATGTTCATAGCAATATTCCTGCCCTGTGCAGATGTTGGCAAAAGTTATTTTTTTGCATCCCAAATTTCCCCAGAAATATCCTTCAGCGCAGCCGCATTCGAAATTCCCGTTTTCATAGTAGCGTATCGTGCCGTCCGTATTTGCGAAATTTTCGCACGGGCTGCTGTCGCTGATTTCATCTGTATCTTCATCGTCATCGGCTAAAACATAGTCGTCATCATCGTCCGAATCAGAATCTTCATCTGTTGTTAGAGTGTCATCATCCGGAAGAATATCCGCATCAGTATCATTTTCCGCTTTTTTCGAACCGCCGCAAGAAACGGTCAAAAATATCAAAGCGGTAAGTAAAAGAATGAGTTTTTTCACGGCTGCCTCCTGAGATGACAAATAAAAAACATTCTATTTTAGGAATTTTGGGAAAAATGTCAACAACAAGAACTGCGCAAATTTTGCGGATTTCCGCATTTTCAGCTGAAAAAATTTTGCGATTTTCCGCATTTTTGGCTGAAAAAATTTTGCGATTTTCCGCAAACATGATATAAGACATTGTTTTTGTTAAGAATTTGAAAACGAGGTTTTCATGATTTTCAAAAGGAAACTTTACGACAAAATGTTCAGGTGGAAAGAGGAACGGAAAGGCACTTCTGCACTGTTACTGAAAGGGGCAAGACGTGTCGGAAAATCCACGCTTGTCGAGCAGTTCGCAAAAAATGAGTATAAATCCTATATTCTTATTGATTTCGCTCATGTTCCTAAAAAAATCAACGCACTCTTTGACGATATGAGCGATCTGAATTTCTTCTTTATGCACCTTCAGATTGAAACCGGCATCACTCTCTACGAGCGCGAGTCCGCAATCATTTTCGATGAAGTGCAGCTTCAGCCGCTGGCGCGGCAGGCGATAAAATATCTGGTAAAAGACGGCAGATACGACTACATCGAAACTGGCTCGCTGCTCTCGATCAAAAAGAATGTGCGAGACATCGTGATCCCTTCCGAAGAGACAAGAATGACACTTTATCCTATGGATTTTGAGGAATTTTTCTGGGCTTTGGGGAACGAGAGCACTTTTGAAATTCTACGAAAGTTCTGGGATATGAAGAAACCGCTTGAAAGTTCACACCGCAAACTGATGCGCGATCTGCGCCTTTATATGCTTGTCGGTGGTATGCCGCAGGCTGTTGACACATACCTTCAAACCAACAATTTACAGGCTGTGGATGAAAAAAAGCGCGAAATAATCGAACTTTACAAGGATGATTTCAACAAAATAGACGCCAGCGGCAGAGCTTCGCAGCTTTTTGACGCAATTCCTTCGCAGCTTACAGGCAACGCAGGACGCTATCAAATTTCAAGCGTGCTGCCTAATCAGGATTCAATGCGTGTCGCAGAAATTGTGGCTGACATGGCTGACAGCATGACAGTCTCTCTGGCATATCATGTCAACGATCCTGTCATTGGAATGCCTATGACCAAAAACATCTACCGTTACAAAATGTTTGTCGCGGACACCGGGCTTTTTGTGACTCTTGCCTTCAGGGACAAGTCTTTTACCGAAAACACGATTTACAGCAGACTGCTCAGCGATAAACTTGAAGCGAATTTAGGCTATGTTTACGAAAATTTAGTCGCCCAGATGCTGCGAAGCGGCGGAAACGAGCTTTTTTACTACACTTTCCCGACAGAGAGCAACCACAATTACGAAATTGATTTTCTGCTTTCCAGAGGCAGCAAACTCTGTCCGATAGAAGTCAAGTCATCAGGATACAAAACACACAAATCACTTGATGCTTTCTGCGAAAAGTTTTCGTCGCGTGTCGGTGAAAGATACCTGATTTACACAAAAGATTTCCACAAAGATGGCGAAACGACCTGCCTTCCGGCATATATGACACCATTTTTGAATGACGAGTTTTTTCATCAATAAAATATCGACGATTTTGCGGATTTCCGCAGATTTGGTCAAAAAAATTTTGCGATTTTCCGCAAACATGCCATAAAATATCGTTTGGCTGATGTTTGTAAAGAATGGAGAGTAGCATGAAAAAAATCCGGCTGGCGGTCTTCACCGGTATCTGTATCGCGCTTGCAGTATCGCTCTATTTCAATTTCATGTATAAAAACAGGATTGAAAATCTCGAAACCGAGAGGATGGAGCTTCTTTCCGAGCATTCCGAATGCCTTCTTTACAAGGAACAGTCGCTGAAAAAAGAACTGATGTCCAAGTATCTTGATTCGATGATGCTTCTTCTTGACAAAGTCGAAGAAGGAGGCGAACCGACAGAAAAAGAGCTCGCCGATTTTTACGACAGAGCAGCGTTTATTGAGAAAAATTCAGGGACAACCGACACTCCTGAAGAAGAAAAACGGCTTTTGAAAACCTTTGTCGAATCGGCGAAAAAGATGCTTGAATCAAGCCTCGCAAACAATAAAAAAGAGAAAAACTGATTTTTTCTTGAAAAGGTTTTTTTAATCACTACTATATTGCGTTGTTTTTTGAACCTGAAAAAGGGAGATTTTTATGGGAAAATACAGCAATCTGGTAAAGAACGTCACCAGCGATGACAACAAAGTCAAGTTCGTTTTTGTAAGCGGAAAGTATTCCGGCGGCGAATTTTCGATCCGCGAAGGCCAGAAACTTTCGATCGGGCGCGATATTTCTTCCGATGTCGCGATCGTTGATTCCAAAGTCAGCAGAAACCACGCTTCGATCACAGCGCGCGGCGGAAAGCTTTTCATCGAAGATCACAACAGCACGAACGGAACTTATGTCAACGGCGAAAAACTGAGTCCTGCGACCGAAACCGAAATCAGACCAGGTTCGAAATTTTCAGTAGGTGATTCCGTCATTCTGGTCGGCGGAGAGGAAGCCCCGAACGAAAACGCGATCGAGCTTTCATTCAAAGAAAACAGTTTCACGGATGCGAGAAAAGTCATGGAAACAACTATTCCAGCAGCGCAACCGCCTGTAGCAGACGATGATGAAGAGGAATCTTTCACCCTTGACGAGTCACTTCAGATCGTGGAACCGGCAGAAGAATCGCAGGTCATAGCTCCCGATCCTACACAGTCCTACGAATCTAAAGTCAATGTCGGCAAGCTTTCTTTGAAAAAGTCCTCCAAACTTGATATCGAAAAAGACAATCTTGCCAATGCGCACACTTCTTCGACCGGCAGCCTTTCGGCGATGGACATCACCGATCTGCTCAAGATCCTCGCGCAGTCGACATCGGCAGGTTATCTGAAACTCAACATAACCTCTCCGTTTGCGGAACAGATCGAAGTCACTATCGGTGCGACCGGACTTGTAGCCTGCGAATCGATCACAAACAAAAATTTCTCGCAGGAAAAGGCGCTTTCCCGCGCACTTCTCGCGAAAGACGGCGAATATTCCTTCAAAATCGACGCTGCTCCGAAAAACGAAGCTCCCAACAGACAGCTTGAGGATATCTTCATTGATATTTCGAACCAGAACAACGCCCTCGTCAGATACAGAAACATCGCGGCTCACAGAAAACTGGAATTCTCGATTCCGATGAAAGGCAAACTTTCCGAACTTTCGAAAGCCGAGCTCGATTCACTTCAGTCCATGGTCAATTCCGCTGAAGTCATCCCTTACCTCAACTCATTCATCGACAACGACGATTTCATCCTTCTGTCAGAAATCGCGAAATACATCGACCTTGGAATCATTTCTGACGGTAAAAAATTTGATTCCCTTTCAGACGATATCATCGATTTTTAAGTTTTGACACTTTCTCAGACAAAAATCATCTACATTTGGGGCAATCCGCTTGATTTCTCGCTTTCACCGTTTTTTCAGGAACATTGCGCCATACTTTCCGGCAAACGTATTCTCTACAAAATTTTCAGAGGCGAAAAAGAAGAATTTCTTCAGCTTCTGAAATGCAAAAGATGCATCGGCGCGAATATCACGATACCGCATAAAATCGAGGCTCTAGGCCTTTGCGACGAGCTGACTGAAACGGCAAAAAATGCCGGAAGCGTGAACACGATCTTCAAAAGTAACGGCAGGATTTTTGGCGACAACACCGACGGCGCCGGACTCGTCAAATGGCTCAAAATGAAGGGAACGGACCTTGGAAAATGCGAAATTTTAGGCAACGGCGGCAGTGCGCGTTCGATCGCGGCAGCACTTTGTGAAGAAAAATGCGAAATCACGATTTTCGGAAGGACCGAAAAAGGATGGGAAAAAAATTTCGGCCGATTCAAGCTTCTTCCGGAATGGAAAAACGATTTTCTGACGATAAGCACGCTTCCTTTCGAAGTTGAAGGCAAAAATGTGATAACGATCGGATATTCTTCAGGGAAAATTTCGATCGATGCAAGAATGATGCTCGCTTTTCAGGGCTGGCTCGGAGCAAAAAGATGGTTCGGCGAAACGCTTCCGGCCGAAAAATTCGCAGAAATCACGGAACTTCATGCCGACGCGCAGTCGAACCATGGACTTATTTTGAATCTGGCGAGTAAAAATGAGATATAACCGGTTTTTGGGAAACATTCTGGCTTCGGCACTGGAACAAAAGGCAGAAAGCGACAAATACGACATTCTGCTGAACAATCTTTTCAAGGCGGAAAGGCTGGGAAAGCGCGACAGGATCTGGGTTTCAGACCGCTTTTTCTTCTATTTGAGACACAAACTTTTCTTTGACGAAATCTCGGAAAACACGGAAGTTCTCACAAAAAATATCGCGATGGTTTTTGAAGACGAACCAGACGAAATTTTGGCAGAAAAAATAGAAATTTTGAAAAAAAACGGAACTTACGGCAAATTTTTCGATGAATCTTTCCCCAAGTTTTTAGTCAATGAAATCAAAGACTTGAATAAACCGGAAGTTTTTTCGTGGTTCAATGCAAAAGCAAAGACTCATCTGCGTACCAATTTGGTAAGAATTTCAAGAGACGAACTTTCGGAAAGGCTTGCAAACGAAGGTTTCGCCAACTCTCCCGCCCCGCTCTCCCCTGCCGGAATAATTATAGAACCGACAAACAGAAGCCTCAAAAATTCGGAACTTTTCGAGAAAGGATTTTTCGAGTTTCAGGACGAATCGAGCCAGCTTGCATCGCTTTTGGTAAACAAAAACACTAAAACCTTGCTTGAACCGTGCGCCGGCGGCGGTGGAAAATCGCTTTCGATAGCCTCGTTCTTCAAAAAGATAGAGATCACGGCAAGCGATTCAAGAACACACCTTTTCAAAGAGATCAAAGAGCGTGCGGCACGAGCCGGAGCAAAAATAAAAACAAGCCCGTTAGACACGATAAACACTCAGTTTGACACAGTTTTCATCGATTCTCCTTGCAGCGGAAGCGGAGTTATCAGGCGCAATCCCGGAGACCGCTGGAAAATCAACGAAAAAATGCTTTCCGACCTTAACGAACTGCAACGTGAACTCATTCAGAAATTCTCCGAAAAGGTAAGAATCGGCGGCGAACTGATTTATGTCACATGCAGTTTCCTTGAATGCGAAAACGAAGAAATCATCAAAGATTTTCTCAATAAAAACAATGACTTTTCTTTAGTCCCGGCAAAAGAACGCCTTCTTGAAAATCTCGTAAACGAAGAACTTCTTTCCGAAATCACGGACGGCGATTTCCTCAAAATCAGACCGATGCACGAACGCGACCTCATGTTCGGCGCGGTTCTTATCCGCCGCCGCTAATTTTGTCGACATATCGATATTCCGATATATCGTTATACCGAAGCTGCAAATCTATAAACCCGTAACATGGTGCTCCGTTCCAATTTATTGAAATTTTTCTCAAAATTAAATAGAGTGTGAAGTGCAACGCGCAAAGGATTTTGACAACTGATACGAATTTGCAAGATGCTTGAAGTAAAAAATGTTTCAGTAAATATAGGCGGAAAGGAAATCGTCAGAGACATAAGTTTTTCTGCCGGGAAATTTGAGAATATAGCCCTTGTCGGGACAAACGGAGCGGGGAAAACAACTCTTCTGCGCGCACTTTCGTCGCTTCTTGAACATTCGGGCGAAGTTACTGTTTCCGGCGCAGACGTCTCGTCACTGAGCGAAAAAGAAAAGGCAAAACTCATTTCGTTTGTTCCTCAAGGTGCGGAAATCACGGGAGATTTTGAAGTCAGACGTTTCCTCGAGCTTGCCCGTTATCCATACAGAAAACCGTGGGAAAAATTTTCGGACAGAGATTTCGCGGCGATAAATGAAGCAGCAGAACTCACAGATACCGCAAAATTCATGGACAGAAAAACAGGGACTCTTAGCGGCGGTGAAATGCAGCGCGTACTGATCGCCGGTGCGATCGCGCAGGAGAGCTCTGTTCTCTTTCTTGACGAACCGCTGACCTACCTTGACCCTGTTCAGAGGATCATCGTTTCGGAAATCATCCGCAAAGTCGCAAAAACCGGAAGGCTTGTCCTGACTGTCACCCATGAAATAAACGAAGCTCTCGTTTTTTCAGACAGGATCCTGGCAATGAAAGCAGGAACTCTTGTTTTTGACGGAACTCCACGGCTTTTTCTGGAGAGCGGCGTTCTAAGCGGGCTTTTCGACTGCGATTTCGTTACTTTCGGCAATACGCCTGACGGCAGGGATCTTGTTTTTCCGTCAAGAAAAGAGATCCGGGATCATTAAGATTTATTCACTGTAAAGATTATGTTTTTTGATGTATTCGTAAATTCCGGCAGGAAGCAGATTCTCCTGATCCCGGCTGTTTTTTATCATTTCCCTGATCATTGTGCTTGAAATATCGGGAAGAGAAAAACTCCCCTGCCCGCCTTCTCCTCTTCCGATCACGACAATCGAGCGGCAAATTTTTTCCAGTTTATCGAAATCCTTCCATTTTCCGCGGACATTCCAGTTATCCGAACCGATGACGAGCGAAAAATCGTTTTCAGGAAAATTCTCCTTGAGATATTCGATAAGATCGACGGTGTATACCACCTCAAGACCGATCTTTCTTTCTATGTCGCTCACTTTGACCCGATCTTTGAACGGTTCCGCCATGATCCTGCACATTTCGAGCCGGCTGTCGAAATCATAAGGATGATAACCGAAAGGATGAGAAAAACTCGGAATGATCCAGACTTCGTCGAATCTGTATTTTTCAAGTGCCAGAAAAACCGAAAGCTGGTGTCCGAGGTGCGGCGGGTCGAACTTTCCGCCGAAAACAGCGGTATTTATCAATTTTTTTTCACTCATTTCTGGTTGTAGACAAGTTTTCTGATCTCTTCTTTCACTTCGATCTCGATATTTTCATCGCGCAAGATCACATTGAGCTGCGGAACAATGGCAGGGAAAGCGGGCAGAAAGTGCCTGACAGCCGGAACAAAAGCGAGTTTTGACTTCGTTATCCAGGAGTTTCCGTTCTTGTTCGCAGTGCGCAGAAGCGGAAGAACCGTTTCACGGACGATGCCGCCGTCGGTATATTTTGTAAGTTCTGCAAAAAGTTCCTTCTGGACTGTCGGAATGGTGTGAAAATCGTAAAAAAGACCGCTTTCGACCGCTTTCTTTATGAAATACGGGGCCTTTTCCGCGAACGATCCCGCAAATTCACCGTTCTGTCTGGACGAAAGATACTTCGTCAAAATCAGCAGCGCTTCAGAACGGTCTTTCTGGCGCGGAGAAAGTATGAAAAGCAGAAGAATATCGAGCGACGGATGTATTTTCATCGCAGAGAGAATCTTTTTTGTATATTTTTCGTTGTTTGCCTGATACTGGTAAAGAATGACCTCGATCCACTGCTCGACATGCTCTCTCGGCACAAAAGTGAGTTTAGGGAGAGAAGAAAGGTAAAAAGCCAGAAAACTTGTATCGGCGTGCTCAATGAAGCTGAAAATATCCTCTTCGGCGACTTTTATCAGCTGGCGGTTTATGTTTTCGGAAAGCTCCATCCCGAAAAGATCGTATTTTTTGAAAATGAAACTGACCAGCTCCATCAGAAGTCCGGTATCCGTCCCAAGAATGTCGGAAAACATCTCCTTGAGTTCGAAATTGTTGTAAGTTATCGATTTTGTAAAAAGTTCGTTTATGTCGCGCTTAAGGATCCCTTTTGCCGGCTCGTAAAACGCTCCGATCCCGCGCTTGTTCTGGAATGCGCTTTTGAGAAAGACATACATGGACGAAATGTCGAAAAAACGCTTCGATCCGATGAGCGAGGAAATAATTTCATTGAGCGTTTGCAGAGCTTCTTCGCCGTTTTTTGAATTTTCAGCAAGCTCCTCGAGACGCTTGATATACATTTTAAGCGATTTTTCTTTAAATATTTCCCTGTTTTCGCTCATTTTTATACTTCGACGATGCCTGAGAAAATCCTCAGCGGGACTCCTGATATAACTGTTTCGCCGTCAGGTTTTACAGTATAACCGATGTCTCCGCCGGGAAATCTCACGGTAAACACCTGGTTTTCCCTGATCCTTCCTGTTTTCAGAAGCGTGTTCACTACAGCCGCTCCGCCGGTACCGCATGCAGGAGTCTTTCCGGCTCCGCGCTCGTAGACATCAACAGCGGCACAGTTTTTTACAAGATCGATCTCCGTCACAAGCTCGACATTCGTCTCGAAGCCGAGTTCGCGCAGTTTCCACAACCCGCTGACATCAACTGTGCAGTCTCTGTCTTCCGCAATATAGACAAGATGTGGATTCCCGGTCGAAACGCCTGTCCTTTCAAAGCTGCAGCCGTTTACTTCCACATGTTTCGTTTCGTCAATAAAACGTGCCTTGCCGAGAGTCGCGCTGATCTCATACGAACTGCCGGATTTCCGGCATGTCGCCTCGAGGATCCCGTTACCGGTCCTGATCACAAGCGGGGAAGCAGTGATTCCGCAGTCAAGGATCAGGTAAAGCGCAAAACAGCGTATCCCGTTTCCGCACATCTCGGCAGTCGAACCGTCGCTGTTGAAAATCGTCATTTTAGCATGGATGCCGCTGTTTTCCGGCTCCGAGTGGAGCAGGATCCCGTCCGCTCCGATCCCGATACGGCGGTCACAGAGCCTGACGATGTTTTCCTTCACGAGCGGAAAACCGGAAAGCTCTCTTTCGTTTATGATTATGAAATCGTTTCCTGCTGCGGAATATTTGAAAAATCTGACCATTTTCCCATTCACAAAACAAAAAGCGGGATATTTTAAAAAAAACGCCTCAAAAAGCAAGAAACAAATTTAATTCCGGTGCATAAAAGCGCACTTGACAGAAAAGCCTGTTTCATTAAAATCTTTCGGCTTGAATTTCATGGAGGAATCAATGCTTCAAAGAAAAATAAACGGAAAAACCCTTGGAGGCAGAGGTCTGGATTCGCTGCTGCCGCCCGATGATCCGACAACTCTTCCTATCAGCAAAATACAGCCGAATGCAGAGCAGCCGAGAAAAAGTTTTGACGAAGCAAGGCTCGCTGAACTCGCCGAATCAATAAGGCAGCACGGGATAATCGAACCGATAGTCGTCAAAAAAGAGGGCGAAATATACCGCATAGTCGCAGGTGAAAGGCGTTTCCGCGCCGCACAGATGCTGGGACTCACGCAGGTTCCTGTGACGATCTACAAAGGCGACGAGGCTTATCAGGTTTCGCTCATCGAAAACCTTCAGCGCGAAGATCTCAATCCGATCGAAGTCGCAGAAGCTTATGAAGAGCTGATGAAACGCTTCGGCTACAAGCAGGACGAACTTGCGAAGAAAGTCGGCAAAAGCCGCAGTGAAGTGAGCAACTGCATCAGACTTCTCACTCTCTGCGAAAAAGCAAAAGATATGCTGCGCAACGGCGAACTTTCGACCGGTCAGATACGCCCGCTCCTCGTTTTTGAACACGACGAGCAGGAACTCTGGCTTGAGCGGATCACGAACGAAAATCTGACCGCCCGTCAGGTCGAGATGCGCGTCGCGTCGCGGAAATCCGGGCATAAAAAGACGAAAAAAACGGAAGCCGCCGGAATATGGCGTGAAAAAGCTGCGGAAATCGCCTCCGGAATAAAAGCCAAAGTCATGGTGAAACCTAAAAAGCGCGGGGTTTCACTTACCATCGATTTCTCATCGGTCGAAGATTTCGAAGCATTTTCAGCTTTTCTCAAGCACAGAAAATAATGTTTTCCGGCATCGCTAAAAAAATCTTTTTTATCTTAATTTTACTTTCATTTTTTACGCTTTCCGCCGAAAAAAAATTTAAAGTCGTAATCGATCCGGGGCACGGCGGAACGAACACCGGTGCAGTTTCAGGAAAAGTTTCCGAAAAAGAGCTTACTCTGGCCCTCGCGGCAAAAATCAGAGCCTTTTTCAAAAAGCACCCTGTTCCGGAAGTAGATATCATCTTCACCAGGACAGACGACTCGTCTGTTTCGATAAAGGAACGCGCCGAACTTATAGAGCAGCAACAGCCCGATCTTTTTATCTCGCTTCACTTCAACAGTCAGAAAGTCATTGCTACGAACCGCGGTTTCGAGATCTACTACCCGCCCGATTCCTTAAGCGGTGACAGCGCTTCCGCCGCGCTTTCATACGATAAAGTGAACCGCTCGTTTTACTACGGCTCGGTTTTCCGCGACCTTTATTTCAAAGCGAATCTCCACACGACATGGAAACTTCCGCTGAACATGTTTTCGCAAAAATACAATTTCGGTCTGTTCGACGACACTGCCGTGCCGGGGCTGCTGCTCGAAATTGCATACATCTCTTCACCGGAAGACAGAGCCTGCATAGAAAATCCGCTTTTTACAGCCGATGTAGCATGGTATATCTACGACACCATAGTGAAACTTTCCAGTAAAACCAAGCAGTTAAAAAAATGAACAAAAAAGTATGCTCCGTGCGTGAAGCCGTTTTGGAAGCCGAAAAAAAACTGAAAAATATCTCGGAAACACCGAGACTTGATGCTGAAATACTTCTCTCGAAAGTACTCGGAACCACTCGTTTCGCACTTTTTACAATGGAAAACAGCTGTATAGACGAAAATGCGGCTGAACTTTTTGCCTCATTCGTTTCAAGAAGAATGAATTTTGAGCCGATAGCCTACATAACAAACGAAAAAGAGTTCTTTGAAGACACATTTTTTGTTGACAGACGCGTTCTGATCCCGCGCCCAGAAACAGAACTTATAGTCGAAGAAGCAGTTCAACTGCTAAAAAATATTAAGGAATCCGATGTTCTCGACATCTGTTGCGGAAGCGGATGCATAGGGTTGAGCATAAAACGCGCATCGGATTGCAGACTGACACTTTCAGACATCTCGCCGGACGCTCTTGAGGTAGCTGGGATCAACGCAAACCGTCTTTTCCCGGCTTCCGGCGGCATTTCTTTTGTTCAAAGCGACCTTTTTGAAAACATTTCCGGCAAATTCGACCTGATTACAGCAAATCCGCCCTACCTGTCGGAAAGCGACATGGAGGAATTTGTCGTGAAAGATCTCGGATTCGAGCCTGCCAACGCGTTTTTCGGCGGAAAAACAGGTTTTGAAATCACGGAAAAAGTTCTGAGTCAGGTCAATAAATTCTTGAAACCTGAAGGATATTTCATCACTGAACTCGGATTTGAAGGAGCAGGCTTCATCAAAGAAAAATACTGCGGACTTGAACTTGTAAGACTGATAAAGGACTATGCAGGAATAACAAGAGCCGCTGTTTTTAGGAATTTTCCTTGACAAAATGCCTTATACAATTTAAAAAATATGGCTTTTTAGCGTTTATTAACACGGTACGAGGAGAAAAAAATGCACAAGATTGATCAAGACGTTTGCGTAAAATGCGGTGCTTGCGCTGGAACATGCCCGGTAGAAGCTATCATCGAGAAAGACGGCGGCTACGAAGTAACCGACGCTTGCGTTGACTGCGGCGCATGTGAAGACGGCTGCCCGGTAGAAGCTATCAAAGCTTAATTCCGTAAGCCTTGCTTTTTTGGGCCCTCTTCGGAGGGCCTTTTTTTTATCAGCCGGAGCAAAAAATGATCGTACTTAAAGAATTAAATATCGCGGGCGAAACGTCGAAAGCCCTGAAAATAGCTGAAAAATCTGTCCGCGCCGTGCTTGAACTCACTGAATCGGGCTGCACGATCCCTTTCATCGCGAGATACCGCAAAGAGATGACTGGCAACCTTGACGAAGTGCAGATATCTGAAATCATTGATTTTTCTGAGAAATCAGCAAATCTCGACAAAAGGAAACGTGCTATTCTCAAATCGCTTGAAGAGACCGGAAACTATTCCGATGAACTTGGCATTGCTGTAGCCGGTGCGGCAGACATGACCGTTCTCGAAGACATTTACGCGCCGTTCAAGCCAGGCAGAAAAACCAAGGCCGACAAAGCAGTCGAGGCTGGGTTGCAGCCGCTCGCGGAATATATCATGCTGAACAATCCGCCGGTTGTCAAAATCCTTGAAAAAGCTAAAGATTTCGTTTGCGCTGCATTTAACGACTGTGCATCTGCAGTAAACGGTGCCAAGGAAATAATAGCGCAAAAAATCGCAGACACTCCGAAAGTGCGCGATTTTGTAAGAAAAAGTGTCGAAAACGGATTTATCGTCTCGAAGGTAAAGCGCGGAAAAAAGGAAAGCGGAATTCTTTACAGCGACTACTTTGATTTCAGGGAAAGCGCGCAGAGGATCACGCCGCACCGCGTCATGGCACTCAACCGCGGAGAAAAAGAGGGATTTCTTACGATTTCTGCTGAAGCCGCTAAAACCGAAAAAGAGCTCACGACCGGCATTGAATCGATATTTTTTGCAAGACATTCCGACTTTTTCGGCGAGTGCTCAACTCTAGCCCTCACTGACAGGATCTTTGGCAGCATAGAAACTGAAAATTTTAGTAAAATCAAAGAGTTCGCAATCGATGCCTCACTGGAGGTCTTCCACAAAAATCTAGAGCAGATCCTCCTGATGCCACCATTCGGAGAAAAACCTGTTATCGGCGTCGATCCCGGCATCAGAACAGGCTGCAAGGCGGCCCTTCTTGACGAGCACGGAAACTTCGTCGCTTCGACTCTCCTCAATCTCCACCTCGACAAAAACGAGGCTAAAAAGCTTGAAAAGTGGATAACAGAATACAAAGTTGCAGGGATCGCCGTCGGAAGCGGAACTTTCGGGCGTGAGGCGCACGAGATCCTGAAAAGTTTCTTCGGGAAACAGGTCGTCGTCGCCTCTGTCAGCGAGGACGGAGCTTCGGTTTACAGCGCGAGCGCCGTTGCCAGAGAGGAGTTCCCCGATCTCGACATAACGGTTCGCGGAGCGATCTCGATCGGGCGAAGGTTTCAGGATCCGCTCTCGGAACTTGTAAAAATTCCGCCCGAAAGCCTCGGTGTCGGGCAGTATCAGCACGATATACCTGTCAAAAAACTTGCCGAAAGGCTCAAAAGAACGGTCGAATGGGCAGTAAACCGCGTCGGAGCGAACCTCAACACCGCAAGTCCGTACCTTCTCGCCTACATTTCAGGGCTTGACAGCAAAAAATCGGCCGAGATTGCAGCTTTCAGGCGCTGCGGAAAACGTTTCAAAAATATCGAAGAACTCAAGAATATCAAAGGGATAGGTGATAAATCGTTCGAGCAGTGCGCAGGATTTCTGCGTATCTTCGGAGGTGAGGAAATCCTTGATTCGACCGGAGTCCACCCCGAAAACTACGAACTTGTCAGAAACGCCGCAAAAAAAGCGGGAATTTCGCTTGAAACTCTCGTCAAAACCCCTGAAATCATCGACAAAAACACGCTTCTTCAGGAACTTCTGCCGCCATCTGTCATCGAAGAACTGAAAAAACACGGGCTTGACCCCCGTGAAAAATTCGAGCAGGCTGAATTTTCCGATGAAGTGCGCACTATAAACGATCTCAAAGAAGGAATGATCTTAAACGGGAACGTCGACAACATCGTTGCTTTCGGAGCGTTTGTCGAAATCGGGATCAAGGAAAAGGGACTGCTTCACATCTCAGAGATCTCGGACAAATTCATCAAAAGTCCCGCCGAATGCCTGAAACTGGGGCAAAAAATCAAAGTCATGGTCAAAAATATCGACCTCGAAAGAAAAAGAATATCGCTCTCAATGAAAGGGATAAAATAATTTTTTTTGATTTTTATATTTTTGATGGTAAATAGGCGGCGTGAGGTTCTTTTGTCTCATTTCTCTGCATCGTTTTCGCAGTTTTTAATCAAAGAGTGAGGTTGTTGAATGTGGAGTGGCAGAGCTAAGGATATTTTTAATAAACTGGAACCGTTGGCGAACAAGATGGGTTTCAAGATAGTAGAGCTCGATCTGCCGACCGGGCAGAACGGCGTTTTCAGAGTTTATTTGGACACTCTTTCGCCTGAAACGCGCATTTCTCTTGACGAATGCGGCCTCTTCAGTCCGATCGTGAGCGATTTTCTGGATGCCGAGGATCCGTTTCCTTTCCGTTATTACCTCGAAGTCAGCTCGCCCGGGCTCGACAGACCGGTCAGAAGATGGGACGATCTGCATGACGAAATCGGAAAAACACTTAAAATCAAGCTTTCGGAGCTTGTCGAAGGAAGAAAACGCTTCACAGGCGTGCTCGTTTCGGTTGACGACGACAAAGAAGAATTCGTCGTCCGCGCCGAAGACGGCACTGAACTTAAGATAGCAAAAGGTTTTGTAAGGAAAATAAATGAAGTTTGGAATGGAGAAAAGTAATGGATTTTAATTTGAAGGAATTGATCGACCAGCTGGTCAAAATGAAAGGCATCAAGCGGGAACTTATCATCGACATCGTGAAAGAGGCTCTTTACCGCGCCGTCCAGAAAAAACTCGGAACGGAAGCCGACATCGACATCATGTACGACGATATTACCGGAAATCTGGAGGCTTACTACTTCAGACTCGTCGTCGACAAAGTGGAAGATCCGCTGCTTGACATTTCGCTTTCAGACGCCCGCAGGATTGACCCTGAAGCGACTCTCGGCGACACTCTCGGAATCAAAATGGAAGCGGACGAACTCGGCAGGATCGCAGCTCAGGTCGCAAAACAGGTCATACTTCAGAAAATAAAAACTCTTGAAGGCGATATCATTTACGATGAGTTCAAAAACAGACAGTCGGAAATCATCACCGGAACAGTCCGCCGCTTCGAAAAGACGGGAATCATCGTCGATATCGGCAAAACCGAGGCATATCTTCCCTACAGTCAGCAGATCCCGACCGACAGATTCAAAACGAACGACCGGATCAAAGCTCTTATTCTTGAAGTCAAAAAACCTGCTTCAGGACAAAGCTGCAATATTCTCCTCAGCCGTGTCAATACGATGTTCCTTATCAAACTTTTCGAACTTGAAGTACCTGAGATCGCTGAGAAAATAGTCAAGATCGAGGGCGTTGCGCGTGATCCGGGCCACCGTTCCAAAATCAGCGTCAGATCGATCGACCACGATGTCGATCCTGTCGGTGCATGCGTCGGAATGAAAGGTTCCCGTATCCAGAATGTCGTCCATGAGCTCAGCGGCGAAAAGATCGACATCATTCCGTGGGACGAGGATTCAGTAAAATACATCTGCAACACTCTTTCGCCGGTCGAAGTTTCGCAGATCATCATTGACGATGAAGAGCACAGCATGGATGTCATCGTTCCCGACGACCAGCTTTCGGTCGCAATCGGCCGCGGCGGTGAAAATGTCAGACTCGCGAGCCAGCTTACCGGCTGGAACATCGATATCCAGAGCGAAAGCCAGATGCAGATGATGCTTGAAGAAGCGAAAAGAAGGCTTCTCTTCATCGACGGGATCGATGAAAGCATCGCAGACTCACTCATCAAACTTGGATATACGACTCTTGAAGATTTAACGACGGTTGCGCCTGAAGTTTTGGCACAACTTCCTGATATTTCAAATGAAAAAGCTGTTTCGATAATAGAACAGGCAACAAGGATGCTCGACAAAGGCATGGGGGTCATCACGATCGACGACGAACTCGAAAAGAAACTCGATGTTCCGACAACGACTCTGAAATGCATAAACGAGGAGCTCGCACAGTTCCTTTCGGAACGCGGCTACCTCACTCTTGCCGACATCCAGAGCGAGCCTGACACCGAATCTTTCGCGAAAAACGCGGAACTCAGCATCCGCAGAGCAAGACAGATCCGTTACAGCCTCCAGATGCACATTGACGAGCTGAACGGCAAAAAACGCGATAAAGCCGGCAGAATCACACCTGATTCACTGTTCGACTTCTCGAAAATTGAAGAAAACGGCGAAGAGGACGGAAAGGAATAGCATGACCGAAAGAACCTGCATAGTCTGCGGCGGCAAAGAAGATAAGGAAAACCTGTTGAGGTGGGTCGCGGCCGGCGGAATTATTGTGCCTGACTGGACGCAGAAACTCAACGGACGCTCGGTATATACGCACTATGACAGGAAGTGCCTCTGCGGTATCTATGGTGCAAAAAAGGCATTATCGTCTTTCGAAAAATGCGATACTTTCGGCATTTCGGAATACAAAATCACCGATTTCGTAAAGACTCAGACTGAAAACTCGGTTGATTATTACTTCTCGATCTGCCGCAAAAGCGGAGTTCTGGTAAAAGGTCAAAATCTGATCGCCGAAGAAGCTGCTAAAGGAACGGTCTTCGCTGCGATTCTATTCGCTTCTGACGCATCGGAAAAAACTATTAAGGAACTTGAGAAAAAGATCGGGCTTAAAGGTGAGAAAACAGCACTTTCAAAAGATGAGCTCGGCGAAAAATTTGACGGAAGAGCAGTTTCAGTTATTGCACTGAAACCTTCAAAACAATCTGAAAAACTCATATTTTATATGAATTTACTGAACAATTTCACTTCGGGGGATATTTAATGCGTATCAGTCAACTGGCAAAAGAACTTGGCGTAGAAAGCAAGGCTGTAATCGAATTTCTCGATTCCCGCGGCTATGGTTCATACAAAGCTTCCAACGGTATCGAAGGATATGTAGAGGAAGAGGTCCGGGAACATTTCCCTGCCGCGAAAAAGGATGAGCCTGAACAGACCAAACCGTCAGCGATCCTCATCAGACGCGGCAACAGAGGCGGCGGAAGAGAGAGAAGTTTTATTCCGTCTGACGAAAGGACTGCAGAAACAATGAATGCGGTTCCGCCGGAAGCGTCAGAGGAAAAAACCGTGGAAAATACGGAAACGACAGAAGAAAAACCGGTTGAAAACGAAACGGCCGAAACCCCCGGAACCGTCATGGACGAACCGCAGACAACAATAGCCGAAACTGAGGAAACAACTGCGACAACAGAGAATACTCCGGCGAACGAAGAACCTGAAATAGTAAGCGTCGAGGACGAAATACGCAAACTCGCCGCCGAACAGAAAGAAGACGAACCCGAGGAAGAAGAGCGCAAACCTCAGCACATTCATAAAAAAGAAGAGGAAAAAACCGAAGATGAGGACGACGACTATTCCGACGATTTCAGAAACAGAACCGGTAAAAAGAAAAAAGTCGTCATTCCCGAGGCAAATACCCCTGTTTCGCAGAACACGGGTATGCAGCAGCGCCACAGCGGCAAAAAGAAAAACAACCGCGGCGGCGACGATTCGGTCCATCTTGTCGTAACAGGCAAGCTCAGAGGTGCCGACATTTCGCAGTTCATGGGCGAAGACTCAGGCAACAGCTACGGCGGCGGATTTTCCGATTTCAAAAAGAAAAAGAAAGACAAGAAAAAACTCAAACAGCAGCCTGTCGTCGCACCGAATCCGACAAAGGCGATAAAAAAGATCCTCAAAATCGAAGATTCGATCCAGGTCGCCGAACTTGCAAGAAGAATGGGCGTCAAGGCTGCGCAGCTTCTTTCTAAGCTTATGAGCATAGGCGAAATGTTCGGGATCAACGACAAAATTCCCTATGACACGGCGCAGTTCCTGGCAGAGGAATTCGGATTCACCGCTGAAAATGTTGCTCTCAGCGAAGAATCGTTCATCGAAGTTACCGAAAGCAGACCCGAGAACCTTGTTCCGCGTCCGCCGGTAGTAACAGTCATGGGTCACGTCGACCACGGCAAAACCAAACTTCTCGACGCGATCAGACACACTAACGTTGTCGACCGCGAAGCAGGCGGTATCACTCAGCACATAGGTGCATATTCAGTCGAAATAAACGGCGGAAAGATCACTTTCCTCGATACTCCCGGCCACGAAGCTTTCACTGCGATGAGAAGCCGCGGTGCGCAGGCGACAGACGTCGTTATCCTTATAGTTGCAGCTGACGACGGCGTTATGCCGCAGACTGTCGAAGCAATCAACCACGCAAAGGCGGCGAATGTTCCGATAATCGTCGCGATCAACAAGATAGACAAACCGACCGCAAACCCGGCCAAGGTCAAAAACGAACTTCTCAAATACGAGATCGTTGCGGAAGAGCTCGGCGGTGAAAACCTTTTTGTCGAAATTTCAGCAAAACAGAGGATCAACATCGAAGGTCTTCTCGAAGCGGTCCTTCTTCAGGTCGAAATGATGGATCTCAAGGCCGATCCGACAAAACCGGCTGAAGGTATCGTCATCGAATCGAGAATGGATCTCGGCAAAGGCCCCGTCGCGACGGTTCTTGTCAAGGACGGAACTTTGAAAATCGGCGACATGGTCGTAACCGGCGCTTCGATCGGTTTTGTCAGAAGCATGATGGACTGGACTGGAAAGCGCGTCAAAGAGGCGTCACCTTCGATGGCAGTAGAGATCACGGGTCTCGACACAGTTCCGCCGGCAGGCGAAAAACTTTATGTTTTCAAAGATGAAAGAAAGGCGAAAGGTCTGGTCGAGCTCAGGATCAACAAACAGCGCGAAAAGAAAAATGTCGAAAAAGCTGTTCCGTCGCTTGAAGAATTTTTCTCCGACGAAGAAGTCAAGGATCTCAATGTCATCGTAAAAGGCGATGTCGACGGTTCGGTCGAAGCGATCATTGCGTCACTCAACAAGATCGAGCATAAGAAGATGAAGATAAAAGTCATCCACTCGGGCGTCGGCGGAATCAACGAAAACGACGTTCTGCTTGCAAGCGCTTCCCAGGGAATGATCATCGGTTTCAACGTCCGTGTCGACAACAAGGCAAAGCAGCTTGCGGCGGCTGAAGGAGTAAATATCCAGATCTTCTCTATCATTTACGAACTTATCGACGCGATCAAGGCAGCTATGTCCGGTATGCTGGCACCGATCATTAAGGAAGAATTTATCGGAAAACTCGAAGTGCGCGAGATCTTCAAAGTCGGCAAAGTCGGCACTATCGCAGGCTGCATGGTCACAGAAGGAAGAGTTGTCAAAGCGTCAAAAATCAAGCTTGTCCGCGACAATGTCGTCATTTACAACGGCAAACTCGGCACACTTAAACGCTTCAAAGACGATGTCAAAGAGGTCAAGAGCGGTTACGAATGCGGTGCGACAATAGACAGCTACAACGACATCAAAATCGGCGACATAATCGAATGTTACATTGACAAGGAATTCAGGGACGAGGTTCTTTAATGGCAGGTGCAATAAGGCAGGGCAGAGTTGCCGAAACTATAAAAAGATTCATCAGCACTATGGTTTACAGCGATTTCGGCGGCACACCGGCCGACATGATAACAATAACGCATGTCTCGGTCTTGCCCGATCTGAGGTCTGCAAAAATCTACTATTCGACTTTCAAACCGGAAAATGTCGGTCAGATTCAGGAATACCTTGATACCAATCTCAAGAATATCCGTTTCAAACTTGCCGCACACTTAAGCAGGCTAAAAGTCGTTCCTGAAATCAAGTTCGTTTACGACGATTCTGTCGACCGCGAGATAAGGCTCGAAAAAATTTTCGAGGCGATAAAAAACGATTAGTCTTCGGAGGATAAATGCCGAAAAAGTTAAAGATAAAGTTTGATCTCAAATCAAACAAGCTCCATAAAATATTGATAATTTCAGCCATAGCCGTTGCTGCCGCGTTTATATTCGCGATCATCACCGCGGTTTCGGTCTACTTCAAGTTCAAAGCCGAAATTCCGGCGATCAATACCGTCAGCGACTACAAACCTGATGCAGGCACGAAAGTTTACTCATACGACGGCGAACTCATTGCCGAATTCTACCATGAAAATAAAAGGAACATCATTCCTTACGACAAAATCCCCGAAAAACTGCGCCTTGCCTTCGTCGCAGGCGAAGACTCATCTTTCTACACACACCACGGCATCGATCCGCTCGGCATTGTCCGCGCTGCATTCAAATATCTTACTACCGGCATCAAACAGGGCGGCAGTACGATAACGCAGCAGCTTTCAAAGTCGTTCGTAGGCACGGAACGGACTTTCAGCCGAAAAATCAAAGACATGATCCTTGCGATGGAACTTGAAAAGCACCTTTCGAAAGAGGAGATCCTTTATCTTTACCTCAACGAAGTCTACCTCGGAAGCGGCGCTTACGGCGTTGAAGCTGCTTCCCGCAAATATTTCAGCAAACATGTATGGGAGCTTGAGATCGACGAAATGGCGATCCTTGCCGGACTTCCGAAATTTCCGTCCGCGGCTTCCCCTATCCTCAATCCGGACAAGGCTCTGCGCCGCAGGAACTATGTTCTCAAAAGGATGCTTGAAGACAAATACATCACGAAAGCCGAATACGACGAAGCTATCGAAAAACCGATAAAAACCAACGTCCAGAAAGAACTTTTTCTCGACAAAGCACCGTATTTCAGTGAAAAAGTGCGTAGATACCTGCTTGACAAATACGGTTTCGACAAACTCTACAAAGAGGGTATGACCGTCCAGACGACAGTCGACATGCGTGCCACTCAGTTCGCCCACGAAGCGGTTTTCTACGGGATCCGCGAGCTTTCAAAGCGTCAGGGATACGCGAGAGGCGAAGAGGACAGCTACAAAACCGGAGACAAATTCGGCGGCGAAGTTACAAATCCGCTTTATTCGATAAACCTCAAAAAAGATCTTGAAACCTACCTTAAAAAACACGAGCAGCACTTCGGAAAAATCACAGAAAACTCAATAAAAAGTGGTGTTTACTATCAGGGCGTCGTCCTTGAAACAGCCGATAAAAGCGCGCTTGTGCAGGTCGGCGAAGTCAAACGCAATATTTATCTCGAAGACCTAGGCTGGGCTCATCCGTGGAGCGCGACCGGTTCGTATGCAGTCGTAAAATCGGTGAAGGATGTCTTCAAACCAGGCGATGTGATCATCGTCAGAGCGACCGACAAGGCAGGAACGCGCGACCAGTATGATTTCCGCAACTATGGGAAAGAATTAGGGAAAGATTTCTATTTTGTTCTCGAGCAGATCCCGGCTTCCCAGGCAGCAATTATCGTAAAAGACCCCTACTCCGGCTATGTCAAGGCACTCATGGGCGGCTACGATTTCGAAATCAGCGAATTCGACCGCACGACTCAGGCTTGCAGACAACCGGGAAGCTCGATAAAACCGATTTTCTACACTCTGGCGCTTGAAAAACGCCCCGGCAGATCACCGCTCCTCACACCGGCATCGATGGTTCTTGACGCGCCTGTCACGGTCACCGACACGAATTTCAAACCGGCAAACTTCGAGAACACTTTCAAAGGCGAAGTCACCGTCTGGGAAGCACTGATCCACTCGATGAACACTCCGGCGATCAGAGTGTTGCAGAAACTCGGTCTGCGCGACGCGATAGACGGCGCGAAAGCTTTAGGTATCAAAAGCGAGATCAAGCCTGAATTCGGCAGTATGCTCGGTTCGAGCTGCCTCACGATCGACGAGCTCACCGACGCTTACGGTCATTTCCCGAACATGGGAAAAGCTCCGCACACGACCTACATAAGAAAGATTTATGACAAAAACGGCAAAGTTCTGGAAGACAACACTGTTTTCTACGACCCTTATATTTCAGCTCCGTCAAAGATCGAACGGCTGCTCCACTTCGCAAAAAGAGAAGAAAACCAGGCACTTACACCGCAAACTGCGTACATCACCAACAAAATTCTGGAAGATGTCGTAAACCGCGGAACGGCTGCCAGTGTCCGCGGCTTCAACCACTACAAATGCAAAAAAAGCAGTCTTGGCAGCAACGAGGAAGGAGAAGAAGGGGTCTGCAACCGCCATGTTGCAGGCAAAACCGGAACGACAAACGACTATTTCGACGCATGGTTTATCGGTTATTCGCCTAATTTCGTGGCAGGTGTCTGGGTCGGCAACGACCAGCACGGCAAGCCGCTGGGCAGAGTCGAAACCGGTTCAAAAACCGCTCTTCCGATCTGGCGCGACTTCATGGAACGCTATCTCAAAAACTTCCCTCCGTCGGACTATGAGATCCCGCCGAATGTAGTCGGCAGAAACATTGATCCCAAAACAGGTCTCGTTTCCGATACCGGTGTCAGAATGTATTTCCATGCCGGAAGCGAACCGAACAAAACCGTAGAGGAAAAGGATGTTCTCGATCCGACACAGGGCGCTGACGGTCTTTTCTGATTCCAAACTTTTGTTTTTATTAAGAAATCCACAATTTTTTTCGTTTTTATGCTCAAAAAAATTGCTTTTTTTCAAAAAATGTCTATAATACCCGCGTTTTTTTGTTGTTGTTATAATTTTATGGAGAAAATCATGTCACGCAAATGTGAAATATGCGGCAAAAAGCCTTTGTTCGGCCACAATGTAAGCCACTCGAACAACAGAACCCAGAAAATTCAGAATCCAAATATCCAGAAAATCAAAATCGTTGAAAACGGCACGGTTAAAACCGTTACCGTCTGCTCGCGCTGCCTTCGTTCCGGCAAAGTTCAGAAAGCCGTCTAGTCAGATCCAGCTTTTTTCAGCCTTATTTTTTTCTGTTCGAATCAAACATTAGTTTTATTGTATTTTAATAGATCGCTTCATACCGGCATATCATCAGCAATATGCCGGCATGTCGCAATAACAAATTGACCGGAAGTCAGAGAATTACATAAAATCGTCCCAGGAAGCCTTTCTGCCTTTGAGCATCTTTTTGAGTTTGATGACCGCTTTGGCTTCGATCTGTCTGATCCTTTCGCGGGTGACACCGAATTCCTTTCCTATTTCGTCAAGGGTGAAATTCTCGGTCTCGCCTATACCGAAACGCATTCTGATGACTTTTTCCTCTCTCGGGGTAAGGCCGTGGAAAAGTTCGCGGATGATCTCGGCCATATTCTGGCGTGCGGTGTAGTCTTCCGGACTCAAAGTCTTCGGATCCTCTACGAAATCCTGAAGCTGGCTGTCCTCGTCCTCGCCGATGGGTGTTTCAAGCGAGATCGTCTCTCTTGCGCTGCGCCATACTTTGCGGATCTTGTCTTCCGGAAGGTTCATCTGTTTCGCAACATCGGCGATACTCGGCTCAAAACCGTTTTTATTGGTGAGTTCCTTGATGGTTTTGTTGATTTTGTTCATCATTTCGATCATGTGGACAGGAATTCTGATCGTTCTGCCCTGATCGGCGATCGCCCTCGTTATCGACTGTCTGATCCACCATGTCGCGTATGTCGAGAATTTGTAGCCGCGGTGATATTCGAACTTGTCGACAGCCTTGATCAGGCCGATGTTGCCCTCGCATATAATGTCCTTAAAATCAAGTCCGCGGTTGTTGTATTTTTTCGCGATGCTGACAACAAGCCTGAGGTTTGCCTGAATAAGCTGGTTTTTCGCGGTACGGACCGCTTCTTCAGCGATCCTGAGCTTTTTCGAAATATCGGTCAGCTCGTCGATCGAGAGCATCGTCTCGTTTTCGAGTTTTTTGATACTGCGGTTTGTCTGGTTGATAAGCCTGTACTTTTCGCTGATATGGAGCGCACTGGCGTCAATAAGCGGGAATTTTTCGGGATTGGCGATAATCTGCCCCATTTCCTCGAATGTCATATCCATACTTTCTTCGATCGCACGGTTATTGTTTCTGAGCTGTTTTGCCTTATCCTCGCATACTCTGATTTTTTTGCAGAGCGAGTTCAGATAGGACTTGTTAAGCCTCATTTCAATAACGATGTTGACCATATCCTCAATGACAGCATCCAGTTCGGCAGTGTATTTTTTCTTGGCGTCAGACCTGATGTTCGGCGCGGAGAGCTGTTTCTGAAGCTGCGTTTTCTCTCTGTTTTTAGCTTTGAGACGCTCGATGCATTCAACTGTCAGATCTATAAGCGACTGATTTTTTTCGTTGTTCTGGCTTTCCTTCTGGAGCTGTTTCTGTTTTGTCTTCTTCGGCTGCTCTTCGGAAGCATTCTCTTCCTCCTCATCATCGTCAAGATCGTCCGCAGGTTCTTTTTCTTCACTGTCGAGTTCATCCTCGTCATCCTCGTCATCGGCAAGATCATCTACATCACCGCCGATCTCCTCTTCCTGCTCTCTCACGATCTCCTTGATGTTGAGCTGGCCGTTGTTAACTTTGTCAGGAATAGTCACAATCTCTTTGAAAGTGATGAAAAAATCGAGAAGAATCCGCAGGATCTCTTTTTCGGCACTTTCGATCTTTTTCGCTATGTCGACTTCACCGTCTTTAGTGAGCAGAGGAACAGAACCTATCGTGAGCATATACATTCTGAGCGGATCCTTGCGCCCCCTTTCGTGGCTGGTCGCGGAATTTTTCTTCATTATCGCGGCGATAGCATCGGCGGAATCAGCTTCAGTCTCGTCCGGAACCGAAGGGGTTATCCCCATTTTTCTGTCAATGTTGAAATCGTCGGACAGAAGCATGTCCATATCGTCGAAATCATCCTGCTGGCCGGTAAGATTCTCCAGCCCGAGCAGCATATCGTCAGGCATCGGCTCGTCAAACCCGGTATTCAGTTTTTCAGCCTGAACCTGCACTGCTTTATTATCAGGTGCCGGTTTTTCTTTTCCGCGGCCTGAAGCTGCGGCAGCGTCTCTTGTAGTGAAATTCGTTCTTTTTCTGTGACTTTCAATGGTAGGCAGCAATCGTCCCATGTTTTCTCTCCTGAATCAATCGTTTTCAGCGATCTTGTTATCGCGTTGTATTTTACTAAGTTCCTTATTTTTCTTTATAATTTCAGCTATTTTCACCTTTGCTTCCATACTTTCGTCACTGCACAGGGTCTTGTAGAGGATCTCGTTCTGGGCGATTTTTATTCCGGCGATCTCTCTGGTGAAATATTTTTCAAGATAATCTTCCGATTTTCCGGCGAATTCCGCCGATACCTCGCCTGAAGGATCGACTTTTTCAAGAATATCGTCCATTCCTTCGCCTTCGTCGTCGGCTGCAAGAATCTCGTCAAGCAGCGTGCCGTAGCCCGAATAGACAAAATAATCCCTGATTTCCTCCAGCGGGCGGATAAACTCGTTGTGCAGCAGAGCCAGGACGACCGGTTTTTTTATATTCCCGAAACTGAACCTGTCGTATTGGCCGGTCTCTTTGATCTCGCCGTTTTCCGCTTTTACGGCAAGAACATCGGCTTTGGATTCACGATGCCTGTAAATTTTGATCTCGCCGTTTGACCTTTTCAGCACATAATTTGCATAAGCCATTGATTTTGTTGAAGGAATATTATCAAAAATATCTCTTACCGCGCGTTCGGTCTTGAGCTTTTCCTCAACATTGTCCAAAGAGTTGAAAATTGAAAGCTGTTCGTCGAGAAGCTCCTGAAAAAGCGGCTTCGAATTCTTGATCAGAGCGCGTATTTTATCCTCGCCGCCGTCTTTTCTGAGCATGGAATCGGGATCCTCGCCCTCTTCGTCGATGAAAGCCACCCTTAAATCAAGCGTCTCAGGAACTTTCAGTCTAGCGATCCTTTTCGCGGCATGTCTTCCCGCACTGTCACCGTCAAGCATGACGACGAGCGGTTTGTTGAAGCGGCTTATCATGTCGAGATGTTCATCGCTCACCGCGGTACCCAGCGCCGCGACGGCTGTCCGGAAACCATGCTGGTGCATTGCAACGACATCAAAGTAACCTTCGCAAAGAACCAAATACGGAAATGCACGAAGCGCCGGTCTTACAAAATCGATTCCGAAAAGGTTGGCCCTTTTGTTGAAAACAGGCGTGTCGGGTGAATTGAGATATTTCGGACCGCTGTTGTCGCTGCTCATTACACGGCCGCCGAAAGCTATAACTTTCTTGCTGTGAATTATCGGAAACATCAGACGGTTGAAGAAAAACGCACGGACTCTTGATTTCTCGTCGACTTTAAGAAGACCTGCGCGCACCGCTGCATTGAGAGTCACGCCGCTTTCCTGCAGCTGTTCGATGAATTTATCGCCGTCACCGATAAAACCGATCGCGAAACGCTTTTTCATCTCGTCAGAAACACCGCGTTTTCTCAGATATTCAAGAGCCTCGGGGGCGTTTTCGAGATTCTGCATGAAAATTTTTGCTGCCGTTCTGTTGGCATCGAATATTTCGTTTCTGATCCGCTCGGTCTCTGCATCCACTTTCGGCGCATCCTTAAGAAGTTCAGGGATCCCGAAATCCTCGCCGAGCTTCCTCACCGCGTCGGAATAAGAGTAACCTTCCTTTTTCATCAGGAAAGTTATCGCGTTCCCGGAAATTCCGCAGCCGAAGCAGTAAAAGAAATTTCTGTCAGTATTGATGTGGAAAGAAGGAGTTTTTTCATTGTGGAAAGGGCACAGACACTTGAAACCGTTTCCAGTGGCTTCCAATTTTGCATACTTCGAGATCAATTTGTCAAGAGAAATGCGCTCTGAAACGAGCCTGTTGACTTCAGCGGAAAATGCCAACCTGCAACTCCTCAAAAAAAAAGCGAAGTATATTACTACAATTTAATTAAAAATCAATAGCTGATGTATAAAAAAGCGAAGCCGACTGAAAAAAATCACACGGAGACCGCCTGACGGCCGTCAATCATGCTCTGGTGGATCTCTTTCGCATTGAATGAACTTCTGACAAATCTGCCTGAATAGACTTCCTTGAATCCGATCTCCAGACCGTAGTCACGAAGCGCGTCGAATTCAGCCTGGGTGTAGTCCTTTTCGACCGGAATATGCTGCATTGACGGGCGGAAATACTGGCCGATGGTCATTATATCGCAGCCGACATCGCGCAGATCACGCATCAGGGCGTGGACTTCGTCAACGGTCTCGCCGACACCGAGCATTATTCCCGATTTCGTGATCAAACCTTTGCGCTTCATGTAGCAGAGAACATCGAGCGAGCGCCTGTAATCGGCCTGCGGACGAACTTTCGGATAAAGAGAGCATATCGTTTCGACATTGTGGTTGAAAACGTCGATCGGAGAATCAGCGACGATATCGAGATTTTCCTTTATTCCCAAGAAATCAGGTGTCAGAACTTCGACAAGCGTGTCTGGCGACAATTCTTTGACTTTTCTGACAGTCTCTGCGAAATGCGCAGCTCCGCAATCAGGGAGATCGTCTCTTGTTACCGAAGTTATAACGGTGTAAAGTAAGCCCAGATCTTTGACGGCAAGCGCAAGATTCTCAGGCTCGTTCGGGTCTGGAAGAGGAATATTTTCATTGTGGACGATATTGCAGAAACGGCAGTTTCTCGTGCAGCTGTTTCCCAGGATCAGGAATGTAGCCGTTCTTTTCTTAAAACAGTCGCCTATATTCGGACAATGCGCCGACTCACAGACGGAATGAAGGTGATGCAAGCGCAGAATTTTTTTCATTTCGGCGACAAAAGGAGATTTAAAAGTCGATTTTTTAAGCATTTCCTCAGCCATAACGAGCTCCGTGTAACATTCACAAAACGCGGAATTTAAGTATTTGAGACAGCGGATGTCAAGGTTAATCTAATCCTTTTTACGGAGCAAAGATTAAAATTGAAAATCTCTGCTTTTAGAATAGAATGAAAGCCTTGATGTGTTGGATATCAGGGGGAAAAATGAAAAAAATTATTTTTTTGGCTGTTGTTATGACAGTCGTGTTCGCTTTCACGGCATGCGGAGGCAGCAAAAAGTCACAACCAGAAATTGAAACCGACGAGGATTCTGCCGAAACGGAAGATTCTGACGGCAGCGACAGCGGATCCGTCGTTCCTGACGGCGAAGAAGAACATTCAAATGACAGTGATTCCGACAGCCAGCCCGGCGAAAACGACGACACGCCGGTTGTTCCGGACAACGACGAGCCGGATAAAAATCCGTGCAATCCGAATCCGTGCACGGAACCAAACAGAAGCGTCTGCACTGTTACAGGAGCAAACAGCTACACCTGCTCATGCGACAGGCTTACTTGCGAGATCGGCGGCACCTGTTTTGCCGACAGGGAGAGAAATCCCGAAAATTCCTGCGAAGAGTGCAACCGCGACTATTCGAAAACCTCATGGTCGCTTGTAGCTGACGGAAGGGACTGCGAAGCAAAACCGGGGCTTATGGGTAGCGGAACATGCAGAAACGGCGTATGCGGCGGTTTCGGGACCTGCGATAACAGAGCTTACGGGCTCAAAGCAGGCGCTCCGTGCAACAGGGATGTCGAGTGTGAAACCGGATATTGCTACACCTGGGTTGACAATTCCGGAAGCAATTATAACTTTGCAAGGGCTTCGGTCTGCACCGGGGCTTGCAAAGAGGATGAAGACTGTCCGAACAACATGACATGCCAGTATTTTGCAGTTCAGGGATATCAGTGCGTACCTCTTTTTGTGGCAGGTGTCGAAAGACCTAATCCGAAAATGAAAACTTTCGGACCGTGCAATATCAACGAGGACTGCGAAGGCGGGCTCTGCCTTTCATACGGCGAAGGCGAAAGTTTCTGTTCTGAAGAATGCTCCTCCAGTTTATTGGGAGGCGATTCGTGCGGTTCTTGCGGAAAGTGCATGGACGGCGGCACGGCCAAAGGTTTCAAATATGAAAACTACTGCGTTCCGAAAGGAAGCGGCAGTCTCGGCGACCACTGCCAGAGCTCAATGGACTGCTCAAGCGGCGGCTGCTATGACGGCTACTGCGTCAAGACATGCGGCGGAATTTTAAGCAACTGCGGAAGCGGTTACGAGTGCGGAACACTGCCTGATTACTTCGACGATGCGAAAGTATGTTACGACCCGAAGAGATTCAACCTTCCCGACGGCACATACTGCAACTACGACGAACAGTGCGTAAGCGGAGAGTGCATCGAGTTCGAAGGCGACAAAATCTGCGGTTCGCACTGCGTTGACACCCAGGTTACCGATCCTGAAACAGGCAGTACGACAACCAAACAAACCTGTGCAGACGGCAGCCAGTGCATTGCTGTCAAGAAAACAGGAAGCATGGGAAACTCCTATGCCGACTATATCTGCGCTCAGGACAAAATGCTTGAACGCATGGAATTCGGTGAAGACTGCTATTCAGACTGGCAGTGTGCAGACGGATATACCTGTTTCGGAGGATATTTCTGCAGTAAAACCTGCACGAAGGACAGCGAATGCGAAATAGACAAAACCTGCTACATCTATGGTAAGCAGGACTCTGAAGAAGGCGGCGAACCGCAGATCTTAGGAGTCTGCATCTCAAAAGAGCAGCAGAGTTTCAAGCCCGGTGAATACTGTCCGTATGTCTGGTCGTGCGAAATGTGCTATGAAGACTACACTCTCCAGCAGTATTACTGTACAAAAGAATGCAAAAGTGATTCCGACTGCTTCGACATAGGCGGCTGCTACGACGGAATCTGCCGGAAAGCTATCCCCTACAGAAGCGATGTTTACGATGTATGCCGCTTTGACGACGACTGCGAGAAATATACCGGCTGCAAAAACGGAATGTGCACGACCGACTGCACATCCGATTCAAGCTGCGACGGTTACAATCCGGTAACACCGACAGGAACGCAGAAAACATGCAAACCCTGCAACAGTGACACCGACTGCAAGACAAATTTCTGGGATTACGGAATGTGCCTTTCGGACTACGACGGCAACAAATTCTGCGTCGAAGACTGCACTGAGAACTACACTCTCTGCCCCGAAGGAACACGCTGCAACGGCCGCTACTGTTATCCGCTTTCAGGCTCCTGCTCGGCAGGGAAAGCTTACTGCGGCAGCAAAAACACATGTGCCGTTCCCACACTTCTTGACGACTGGATCTGCAGCACGGACAAAGAGTGCTACAGCGGAAAATGCGGCGGCAGCTACTGCCAGAAGAACACCTGCTCGACTGATGAAGACTGCGGATGCGAATTCAAGGAATGCAAAGGCGGAAACTGCGTTCCGAAAGAATCTCTCGGAACTCTCGAAGTTGAGCCGAACGACACATTCGCAAAAGCTCAGGAAGTTCCTACCGGCTTAGTTTTCGCCGGTTTCGGACACTTCGACAATGTGGAAGATTACGATTACTTCAAGTTCAAAGCGAAAAAAGGACAGTATCTCAAAGTAAGGACGCATCCTTACTGCAGTGAGAAAAGAGCCGACACTTTTATCACCCTTTTCGATTCCGACGGCGTGAAACTCGCTGAAAACGAGGATATGGATTATTCCCAAGTCGCTTCGCAGTATTACTATTCCGAAATTATGGATATCGAGGCCCAGAGCAGCGGTTATTACTATGTTATGGTAAAATGGTCCTCCCGCCAGGCTCCCTACAACCTGCCTTACATTCTTGAAATCGATGCGTTTACTCCTGTAGAACACAATGTATGCAGCGGAGCAAAAGAGCTTGAACCCGGAACTTATGACGAAAGTTTCAAGCGTGCTTCAGATTCGATAGATACCGCAAGTTGTACTGATTACTACGGCTACGGCCAGGATCTTTTCTACAAAGTTCATGTCCCTGCAGGAAAGATGATGACTGTCAAGGTCACTCCGAAATCAGAGGATTTCGATCCGACGATATCGGTTCTTTCAGGCTGCGGCGATATTAAAGAAACCTGTCTTGCCGGCAATGCTTACGGAAATTTCGGCGATCCCGAAGAAATCGTCTACTACAACGATTCCGATTCCGACGAAGACTACATCGTCGTCGTAGACAGTGTTATAGCTCCGATTGAATACGAATTCTCGATCTCGCTTGAAATCAGCGATGCACCGTCTGTTCCAGCAAACGACAAAATCAAAGGCGCGATCGCTCTTGAAGGAAGCGGAACCATTCAGGGAAATACGATTTCGGCGGCGAATGACTATGCTCCGACTGCCGGGATCTGCAACGGTGCGACACTTACCGGAAAAGATATCGTTTACTCGATAAATATGGCTGCCGGCGACTCTTTCCACGCTGAAATAACTCTATCTTTCACTGCTGCGATTTATGTCGTGAAAGCGGACGAACCGGATAACTGCCTTTACGGCAACAGAGTTATCAACTTCACGACAGACGAAACGACAGCCGGAACTTACTATCTCGTCATAGATTCGACCGATCCGAATACCTACGGCACATTCTCGATGTCATACGCCAAAGAGCATAACGACTAAGCCGACTGCAAGGGAATGTTCAACCTGCTTCTTCCCGCTTGATCATTTTGACGATCCAAAAGACTGTCAGTAAGGTCTGAATTTAAACAAAATCATAAATAAATCCGCTATTGACTTTCATTGTTTCAAAATGATAATTCAGCGCTTTTAAGCCGCTTGGCTGAAACGCGAGAGGATTCGATGAGACGTGAGATCGACATGCTTAACGGCGGGTTCGCCGCAAAAATACTGCAATTCGCGATCCCGCTTGCTCTGACGGGGATCCTCCAGCAGTTTTTCAATGCGGCCGATGTCATGGTCGTGGGACGTTTCGCGAGCAAGTTCGCGATGGCTGCTGTCGGCTGCAACACGCCTGTCATCGGTATCGTCGTAAACCTTTTTGTCGGGATCTCTACCGGTGCGACTGTCGTCATAGCCAG
>DBYC01000019.1:3174-3650 GCA_002310035.1 bacterium UBP6_UBA1196 | reverse complement strand
CCGATGGCGCTTTCATACTTTCGTATCTACATTTCTGGGCTTCCGGCGATACTTCTTTACAACTTCGAATCGGCGATCTTCCGCTCGAAAGGTGACACGAACACACCGCTTGTCTGCCTTGTCGCGGCTGGAATCGTGAATGTTCTGCTCAACCTCTTTTTTGTTCTCGTCCTCAAAATGGGGGCGGAAGGAGTCGCGATAGCCACGGTCATCTCGAATATCCTGAGTTCCGGAGCGATGTTCGTCATTCTTCTTCGCTCGAAAAGCGATGTCGGGATCGAGTTTCACCTCATCAGAGCTGACCACGCTTCGCTTTTGGAAATCCTGCGCATCGGCGTTCCGGCAGGAGTCCAGAGCATGGTTTTCGCTCTTTCGAACATCATAATCCAGTCTGCGATAAATTCTTTGGGTGCCGACGTCATGGCAGCTTCGGCCGCAGCTTTCAATACCGAAATTTTCGTTTATTTCATTGTGAA
>DBYC01000019.1:0-3118 GCA_002310035.1 bacterium UBP6_UBA1196 | reverse complement strand
TGGATGGACTGTGTCTTCATGTTTGCGCTGGCTCTACCGATAATAATTTTTTCACGTGAACTTCTCGCTCTTTTCAACGGCGATCCCGCTGTCATTGAATACGGCAGGACGAGGATCCTCTACATCACTTCTTTCCAAATACTCAACCTTACGGTCGATATTCTTTCAGGAAGTCTTCGCGGCTACGGCAATTCTCTTGCTCCCGCTCTGATTGCGCTTTTAGGCATCTGTGTGACGCGCGTCATCTGGGTTTTCACCGTTTTTCCTCTCCACAGCGACTATTCTACGCTTCTTGCATGCTATCCGATAAGCTGGAGCATCACAGCAACGATAATGCTCTGCTACTATTTCTGGTTTATGCGGGTCGCGCTGAAAAGGAAATCCGGCGGATCAACCCGATAAACTGCCGGCGAAAATTATTCGGTTTTGCAGGTTTTGCCGTCTTCGGCACAGCCGTTTTCGCAGTATTCAGTCGGGACATTCCAGAACTCAAGATAACCTGCGCTCGTTTCAAGGCAGTAATCATTGTTGATGATTGCAATATTTAAATCCATATTAAAGATGCAGTATTTTTCGTCCAAATCAGCGGGTTTTTCACATGATTCATAGCAGTATGTATAGTTTCTACCTGCATCTTCATCGCCGTAAACATCAATGGTCGTCAGACAGGTTTTTTTATTGCAGTTTGTTCTGGAAACTTGTTTGTTGTAGCACTCTACCATCGTGTTTCCTTCGCAGAACTGGACAAAAGTTCCATAATCACATTCTGCTCCTTTAGTGTTGTCCTGGTCATCCGGAACTTTGTTAAGCTTTACAAAATCTGTTCCCTCTTCGTTGCACGGCGTGTCGCACTGTTCGGTGAATTTAAAAGCAAGTTTTCCTTTGCTTGTTTCAAGGCAGAGGTCGGCGGATAAGGTTCCGCCCGCTTTGTAATCCGAGACGACATCAGATTTTTTGCAGTTCACCTCTTTCTTCGGTGTTTCACAGCTTTCGTGGCATCCTGCGACATTTTTCCCTTCCATGCGTCCGCAGTGAAGACCGTTTGTGGTCATGCAGGTCTTGTCCGCGCAGTTTTCGTGAGAAACTTTCCCTTCGAGGCAGCGGACGGCCGAGTTTCCGTCACAGAATTCGACAAAAGTTCCGAAAACGCAGCCGGCATCGGGGGTATTCACCTGATCGTCAGGAACAGCGGTAACTTCTTCGTCAAGCGTGAAATCCTCTTCCGGAACTGTGTCGCCGTCAGGCTCTTCGTCATTGGAATCATCGGTCGAATCGGCATCATCCGGTTCCTGATCACTGTCGGAATCGGCGTCATCCGGTTGTTCCGGCATCGTGTCGGTATCGACAGGCTGTGAATCGCTGTCATCGGAAGGTTCGATACCGTCAGTTTGTTCCGTGTCGGCGACATCTTCGTCGTTCTGCGCCTCGCCCGAATCGTCGTCGTTGTTTGTTTTTTTCGAGCTGCCGCAGGCAGTAATTGCAAAAACCGTGCATAAAGCCAAAATCAAAAAGAATTTTTTCATCAGAGACCTCCGTCAAAAAAACGCTTTATATTAGGGAAAAGCGGATAAAAGGCAAGGACTTAAAAATCACGAAAAAGCAGCTCTGGGGAATCACCAAAAAATCAGAAACATGTCAAAAAATCGGCATTTTTCTGAAAAATATATGTCGAAAAATCGTCATTCTTTATAAAAACACTTGATTTTTTTGAATTTTTCAAGACCACTTTTGCGGAGTGATAATTTTATGCAATCCACCGAAATTTTACGTGTAGGCACATCGAAAGTTTATAGGGTTATAACCATATATACTAGCAAAAATCACAAGTTTATAGGATTATAATCCGACAAAGTTGACAAAAAATCTTTTTTTATTAAAAATTGCAACGGAGGTGGAGAATGATCTATCGAAAAAAATATATGGAAAAAATACTTCCTTTTGTGGACACGCCGTTCGTGAAGATTTTTACCGGTATCAGGCGTTGCGGCAAATCGACAATCATGCAGATGCTTCGCAAGGCTCTGACTGAACGCGGGATCAAAGCTGAGCAGATTCTTTTTTACAGGCTTGATTCGCTTGAATATGAGAACATGACAAACATTGAACTATTCAACGAAATCAAGGCTCACCTTTGCAAAAACGGAAAAACATACATTTTTCTTGATGAAATTCAGGAAGTTGAATCGTGGGAAAAGACTGTAAACTCTCTGATGAGCGGTTTTGACACTGATATTTATGTCACAGGCTCGAATTCGAGGATGATGTCGGGTGAAATCTCGACTTATCTGACGGGACGCTACATCTCTTTCCGCATTTTTCCCCTTACTTTTTCTGAATATCTCGATTTTAGGGAAGCATACACTGAAAAAGGGAATTTGAAAGATGAGTTCGCCCGTTTCATGCGTCTCGGCGGCTTTCCGGCGATACATCTGCGCAATTATTCGGAGGATGAGGCTTACACGATTGTCCGCGATATTTACAATTCCACTATTTTCACTGACATTGTGAAAAGGAACGAAATCCGCAAAGTCGACCAGCTTGAAAGGGTTGTGAAATACGCTTTTGACAACGCGGGGCGGATTTTTTCGGGGCTGACGCTTTCAAAATATATGAAAAAACAGAACAGAACCATGGATGCTGAAACCGTTTACAGCTATCTGGAAAAGCTTGAAAAAGCTTACATTCTGCACCGCTGCCAGCGCTATGACATAAAAGGAAAAGAGTTTCTTAAAACGCAGGAAAAATTTTATTTAGCCGACACTTCACTGCGTTATTCCGTGCTCGGATACAATCCTGATACTGTTTCGGCTATGATGGAAAACATCATTTATATCGAGCTTTTGTCTCGCGGCTATTCCGTTTATGTCGGCAAAATGGATTCTTTTGAAATTGATTTCGTCGCCATAAAGCAGAACCAGAAACTTTACATTCAGGTCTGCCGCGAAATAAACACTGCCAGAACCGAAACCCGAGAATACGAAAACCTGCATAAAATCAAAGACAACTATCCGAAATATGTAGTCAGAATGGATGATTTCGCCAATGGGAACAGCGAAGGAATCCGCACAATGCACATTTCAGATTTTCTCCTTAGCAGTGAGTATTAAACTCGCCGGAA
>DBYC01000035.1 GCA_002310035.1 bacterium UBP6_UBA1196 | reverse complement strand
CTGTCTGCCGTGAAAACTGCAAGTATTCGAAATGCGGCGACGGTATTCTCGACTTCGGCGAGGAGTGCGACTGCGGTGTAGCAGGACTTTACGCCGAGGACGAATGGCCCGACACGATCCACCAGTTCGCTGTCGAGCAGTTCGAGACTGACGCAAGCGGCAACAGGATCCCGATAAAGGACAAACAGGACAAGTGGATCTATCCTTGCGTATACAAGAATGCGGCAGGTGACGATGTCCGTGACTACAACACATATTCGGCTACGAGATCGGGTTCATGCCGTCCTGACTGCAAACTTTCGACATGCGGCGACGGTATCCTTGGCCCCGGCGAGAAATGCGACGACGGCAACCTGAGCAACGACGACTCGTGTCTGAACGGCTGCCAGCAGCTTGACGAATGCGGCGACGGATATTTCTCGTCGAAGCGTTCGTATCTCTGCGAAGAGCTTCTCGGAACGATCACGAACAGCGAGATCGGAACGGTATGGACAGGCACAGGTATCACCTCGACATATGATCTTCAGAACATATGGAGCCAGCGCGGTGTAGTCGAGTGCGGTCCCGGCAAAAAGAAAACATGCGAGGCGCTTGCCGGCGAACTCAAGAGCGGTCAGGACATCTACGACAATCTTATTGCAGGTGTCATCCACTGCTGCTTCAACCCGAAACTCATAGGTGAAGCCGATAACCGCAACTGCGAGATCGAACTTCCGACCGGAGGATGGGACAAGCCGAGAGAAAGGGCATTGAAACGCTGCATGACGACGAAACGTCTAAACTCATTCCAGGATGGCGACGATGCACCGTTCCGTACTGAGGCGCTGTGCGAGACAGACAAACTGGACGATCAGCTCGAGAGATGCGACTTCAACTCCGAAGTATCTGCCGAAGAGTGTGAGACCAAATATAAAGGCGACAAGAACAAGGAAAGAAGGGAACTCTGCATCGCGCAGGTCACCAACTACCATACTTACTGCAATCGCGAAACATGCTACAATGTAACCGGCGGCTGCGGCGACGGCGAAAGAAACTATGTCTACGGTACTGACGGACAGAAAGTATATCTTGAAGCATGCGACCGCAATTTCTCCGGCGACGATGCTGATCCTGGTTTCTACTACAATATGGACGGAACGAAAATCTATAAGGCAAACGGCGGCGAAGGCGATTACTGCACAGGCAAGTGCCGCGGCGACTGCTATCCTGAATCAGGCCAGCAGAAACCTATGTGCAGCGACGAGATCACCAACAACTGCTGGGAAACCAACGGTAACGCTTCCGTCGAAGCATACTGGCTGGGCTCGCGCGGTTGTACCGACTATCAGCACAACGGCACGGCGGGTTCCAAATGCGGCGACGGTACCATCGATACATTCGCAGGCGAGAAATGCGATGACGGAAACACTCAGCCCGGTGACTACTGCTCAGCCGACTGCAAAAGGCCGACAGGAAGCTGCGGCGACGGTATAAAGCAGAACGATTCCGCCGAGAAATGCGACAACAAGGTTTTTGAAGACGGTGAATCGTGTGACGCAACTGTACAAATCTGCGACAATGCCGGCTGTCATCTCAATGACTGCACGAAAGTAAAAGGCGAATACTGCAGCACCAACTGCCAGGAAGACTACGGTTCATGCGGTGACGGCAAGATCAAAGGTCCGGGTTACGATTTCTATGACGGCTACACTGCGGCAGACTCGTTGGTTACTCTGGATGCTCCGAACCAGGTTACCGGTCCTGAAGACTGCGACAGAAGCGACGCAAGGACCGTCTCTCTTGTCAATACGATTCTGGAAACGGCGACAGCTGCGAGAGAGGCATTCCTTAACGAGCTCTGCGACGGCACATGCAAAAAGCCGAGTAGTTGCGGTGACGGAACGCGTAACTACAGGTTCGAAGGCTGCGACTGCGGAAACGGCAACGGAAGCGGAACATGCGCTCCTGAATCGAAAAGCGGAAATCTGACACTCAGCGGTCTTGAGGGCTATCACTGCCATGCAAACTGTCATTCCGACCCGATAGGTCAGGTTTACAGCGACATTTCGCCGAAGAGGATCCACGGCTGGGCATGCGATCCCGACCATCCGATGATCGACGGATCAAAGTATGACATGGTAAAAATAGTCTTCTTCAACAAAAACAACCAGCCGGCAACGGATGCATCGGCAGCGCACAATGTCGTTCCGCCGCTGTATGCAAAGACCGGTCTGCAGGTTCCGGAAGAAATCAGGAACGATGTTGTCACTATATGCGGCGGCGGTCAGCTTCAGGGCTGGGAAGCCGATCCTTCAAGTGCTCACATCGATCCTGCACAGGGACCTTACACGATAAAAGTCTATGCTCTTCCGTTAAAGAAAGGTACGGATCCGAATCCGGTGGACGGAAACGAGAATGAAGTCCTCATCGGCACAAAGACGAATTTCGTCACGGCAATGCAGTGCGGTGACAAAGTCGTCACTAAATGCAGCCAGCTTTCTGTTGAACTCAATACACCCATCCAGAATGAGGACGGCTCTACGACAAGCACTAAGGTTCTTTCTGACGGCTGGGAATGCCACGATGCCAATGTCGTCGGCGGTTGCTCAGCTTACGGCTTTGAAGACGGTCAGGTCTGCAGAGACGAAGTATGCGACGATATTACAGGTATCGCGTTCGGCAGAGATGGAGACTGCTACGACAAAGACTATCCGAATGACTTTAATGACGACATGCCTCTCAAAGGCAGAGGATGCCAGTGGACATGGTGCGGTGACGGCATAATCCAGAACGAAGCTACGACAGAAAGAAAGCACACAGGAATTTTCGGCAATCCTGAAGAGGAGTGTGATCCAGGTAAAGCTCTCCCGACGGAACTTTCCGACAGCGAAGCAAAAGCATGCTCGACTCTCGGACTTACGAAACCGGCAACTGACGATGTCATTGTCGGCACGACAAAAACATGCGACAAGACATGCAGATTTGACAGAACGGCGGGCTGCAAGCTCCAGAGCACGTGTCCGTCACTCAAGGATGTCGTATCCGGCTGGATAACGGATTATGCTTCGGAAACAGCAGGCTATGTTGCTGCCGACTATGCAAATTATGTCACATACCACAGTTCAACTTACTTCAGAGACTGGGAATGCAGCGGCAGCTCATGCAACTGGAGCGGAACAAAGAGCGCTGTATACAAAGATGAAAATGAGACTGCGGACGACCATGCATGTGAATTCTACTGCAATACAGGTCTTGTATGGAACGGACACATCTGCGCTCCGATATCAGCAGCCGATGAAACGAACCGCATCAAGACCAACTGCGCTAAATGTACGGGCACCGACAACACTCTTGCCAACGGTATCTGGAATGACGGAGTCGAAAACGAGTGCAAGAACACCAAGACAGCATACATTGGAACGGCTGTTGAAGGCGGTAAAGTTTACTATGTCGTACCTCAGCCTGACGGAACGAATAAAAAAGAGGAAGTCGGCGGTCTTGTACCAACGCTTCCTGCCAGCTACAATGCTAGCGCAACGATACCAACTTATCAGTGCAGCTGGAAATGCGGATCAAATTCGTACTACAGTGAAAAGATGAACAAATGCTACCCGAGCGACAAGACATACGAGTGCAAAGGCAAACCCGATAATTCAGTATGGGTCAAAGTAAAAAGCGCTACCGACACAAGCGTTGTGACAGAGGTCCTCGGTTCGACGGCAAAGCTTTCTGTTTCTCAGACATATGACCATATCGACACAACGACAGGCGTTGCGATATATGATCCTGATGAAACTGAAAAATATACAGGTGCAGGACTCACCGGTATAGGTGTTCTTCAAGCGATGTATGTCAATGCCGACAGCGGTCTCAGCGCATATGCCCAGAGGTCGCAGCTCAAGAAATACACTTCCAACCCGCGCTGCTTCTGGGTATGTCGTGATACCTTCCATGCAACCAAAAACAGCCTCGGAAACTATTCCTGCACACCTGACAACGAACTTGATCCTGAAACCCGTTGTCCTACTAAAGGAAAAGTTGACCGTATATACAACGAAGACTGTTCGCTGGTTACGGAAGTTGACCGTTGCGAAGTCAAGGAAGGTTACCACCAGAAGTGCAACGACACCATAGGCGGCGCATCATACAACGGCAAATACGGTTCGTGGACTATCGGCAGTCAGACATATTCCCACTGCGACGCAAATTGCGGCGAAGGTTCGTCTGACGCTCTCGGCCGAATCGTCAAGAAAGACACAAGCGACAGAAAGTTCCACTGCGGTGACGGTGTGACCCAGACCAAGGCTGCATGCGAGGGTATTGACTGCGTTCTTGCAAATACAACGAATTACCCGGGTGCAGATTCGGCTCAGGTCGGCACCAACGGCGTGGTTGATGAAGTCTGTGACGGAACTCCGACAAGCGACACTCGTAAAAAACTCTGCAACAGATTCCTGCAGTACAACAGTATAACTCTGCGTCCTCCGTCAGGAAAGACCTATTACGAAGTTTCCAGCATCGCATGCAAAGACACTTGCAACGGTATGACTAACATCAGTACATCCGAGGTGGCAAGCAGCACGACAAGCACATCTACGACCTATCCGTGCGGTTTCTGCGGTGACGGCAAGATAAACTACAAATCGACTTCTGTACCAGAAGGATGTGACCCCGGTTTGAACTCTTCAGGCGGATACGGCGATGACAAATGGTCTGATTCCACAAGCAGCACGGGCACAACAAAGAAGTGTAAAACTGACTGCAGCGGCTGGGCACCTTACTGCGGTGACGGAAGCACGCAGAGCGGTGAAGCTTGTGACAGCGGCACGTCAAACAATAACAACTGGACTCTGGCTCAGCACTGCAAAGCAGACTGCAGCGGCTGGGCACCCTACTGCGGTGACGGAGCGGTTAATGGTTCTGAAAAATGCGATAAAACGAAGGGATTTTCAGCTACCTGTTATGTCCAGAACGGCTCTTACGAGTGCAACTGCGATCACGGTAACGGTTGTAGCTCGTGTCCGTATTATGATTATTACGCTGTATCGTGCAATTCTTCCTGCGGTTATCAGAAATCTTATACATCAGGCAACAATACAAGCACATCAGGTTCTCCTTGTTCGTCTTACTAAACAATCAAAAGTTCCTTCAGAAATGAAATGTGGGTAAACCGTTTCCTTGAAAATTTCATAAGTATCGGAATAACCAATGAACTCATGATTTTTGCGTTTTTTGTTATGATTCCGATGGAACTTTATCTTGCAAAAAGGTTTTCTGTTTCGCCGCTGAAGTTCTTTTTCGCATCTCTGCCTTCTGTTTATTTTTCTTATGTCCTTTCGCATGTTTTCCATATTTTTTTGGATGCGACTCCGACATATATAAAGTTTTTGACGAGGCCGGATTACAGTCTTTTCAAGGCTTTTTTTAATTTTTACGGCACTGCGACGATGTTTTACGGCTCGTTGATAGGCTGCCTTTTTGGAATGGCGCTGTGCTATCCGCTGTTTTGGAAACAGAAAAAGGCATATCTGCGCTGCTTTGACGTGACGATCATCTGCTTTGCGTTCACTTCGATATTTGCAAGAATCGCAGATATTTACACAGGCGAATCGTACGGTTTTATATTTGATTCGCCTTTCAGTATGGTTTACGGGCCGGGAAGCAAAGCTGCAAGAGATTTTGTCACACGCGGACTGCTTGAAGAGGGAATGGTGACTCCGCCTCTTTTCCCGACTCAGCCGATAATGGTCATCGCTAAAGTTGTCATCCTGCTTGTTCTTCTCATCAAATGTTTTACCGACAAAAAGAAAGTTCCGCTGAGCTATGTCGCTTTGTATTTTGTGTTGTACGGACCATACAGACTTTTCATTGATTTCTGCCGGTTCGACAGAGCATCCTATTTTCTCGGTCTTACAGTTTCGCAGTGGATTTCTGTTATTCTGACGCTTCTCGCTGTTTTGTATTATCTCTTCCTGTATGAAAAACTTGCTGATGGAAACCATTCGTTCGGATCATGGAAAGTAAATTTCAAAAAAGCGGCTCTTTTCACATTGGTTTTTCTGGTTTTTCTCTCTGTTTTCGCATGGAAAGGGCTGACCCATTACGATGACGGCAAAAGTGAAACTGCCGGCGAAGACAATGTGGTCTCAGGTTCAAAATCCGGAGAAGGATTTGAAATTATCTGGTCAAAAATCTCTTACACAAGGCCTTGGGAAAAAGCGAAAGAATACTGCGAAAATCTTGATGAAGACGGCTTCAGCGACTGGCGTCTGCCGGATATTGACGAGTTGCGGACGCTTGTTCATAACCATTCTGGAACGCAGTCCGGTGGAACATGCAGAATAAGTGAAAAAGCGGGAAAACTCTCTTCGCGCGACAGGACATTTCGTGACTGCAACGGGAGAAAAGGCAGTGATTTTAGCGATTTGTCTAAAAAAGAAAAATTCTGGTCATCGTCAGTTCTCTCGGATTTTCCTTATGACAGATGGTATGTCGATTTAAACAACGGCGGGGTTTACACACATGACACGATTATTGAAAATTATGTCATCTGCGTCAGAAACGCGTCGGACGATGTTTACGACGCTGTCGTTGTCGGAGGCGGTCTTGCAGGACTTAGCGCGGCGTATAATCTAAAAAATAAACTCGGCGAAGAGGCAAAGATCCTCCTTTTGGAAAAGGAAAACAGGCTCGGAGGCAGGATCCTGACAAAAAAGTTCGGCGAATATTTTTATGAACTCGGTGCGACATTTGCATACAGCCCATTGCTTGTTCCCGAAGGCTTCGAGTTGCCTGAATTGGTCGTAGCTCCTGATTCTTACGGAGAGTACAGAAACGGAAAGCTGACATTTTCTAATAAAATTGATGCATACCAAAGTTTTCTCCTTTCAGGTTCTAACGAACTTGGTAATGGCAAACATTACGGAAAATACGAATATTTGTCACACCGTGCAGGCGGCAACGGAACAATGATCGAAGCCTACGAAAAAGAACTTGCCGGAAGATTTCTTCTTGAAGCCGAGGTCGTTTCTGTTCAAAATGAAGGCAAAAACATTGTTGTCAGTTACAAAAAAGACGGCAAAAACACGGTCGTCAAAGCGAAAACCGTGATTATCGCGACAACTGCGACTGTCACTGCAAAAATTTTGAAAAACATGAATGAAGAATCGGAAAACTTTTTAAAATCAATGTCTTATCACAGCTATGCCGTTGTAAACATAATCGCACAGCTTGAAAAACAGCCCGAATTTGCCTCGGCATACAGCGAAAATCTGATACTCTATGTCACGAACAACTCCGGCAATGTGTCGTCTCTTTACTGCTATATCCACGGTAAAACGGAGGGAGAAAGCGTTGATTTCGCGAGACAGAGACTGAGCGATATGGGGATTCTGAACGAAAAATCGCAAATATTGCACATCGATTCCCGCTTCTGGCCGGAGGAAGGCACCGTAATTTCGGAAGAAGCCTACAAAAATTTCAGCGAAACCGCCTTGAATCCGCTTCCTGGAGTATTTTTGGCCGGAGATTATACTTATTGGAACAAATTAAAACTTCCCTACGGCATGCCGCCTGCATATTTAAGCGGACGAAGCGCTGCGGAAAAAGCTGCCGAGTACCTGAGAAAACCGGAATAACCTCTCGCATTTCCTGAAAAATTGAGTATAATACTGCGGTTTTGCGCCGCCGCCTTTGTAGGGATTTAGGGAGTCTAAAGAATTTAGGGTATTTAAGGAGCGGCGGTTTTGCGGTAGAGACGCCATACCATGACGTCTCAAAGGTCGAGGAATGTTCCTGAGACGCCATAATATGACGTCTCTACGAAATATGGAGATATATTTGAGATCAGTTGCCGTTCTTGATTTTTCGTGCATAGGCCCTGGGATAAAAACTCCGGAAGATCTCTGGAAAATCGTCATAAACCGCAAAAAAGAGTTCAGGATCATGCCGGATGTCAGGCTGCCGGAAGAACTTTACTATGAAAAAAGCGGAAAAATTCCTGAAAAAAGCGCGACGCGGCTGATGGCGTTGATCACGGATTGGAAATTTAATCCGCTGCGTTATAAAATTTCTCCTCTTAGTGCGGAACATTATGACATAACGCATTGGCTAGCTCTCGATACTGCTGAAAAATTGCTTAGTAAATTCAATTACTTAAAAAATGTCGATAAAGAGCGCACAGGTGTGATTATCGGCAACAGCATCACAGGCGAATTTGCAAGAAGTTTTACGCTGAAATCGCGTTTCAGCACGATAAACGACCGCTTGAAAAAGGCTTTGAGCCACTTCGACTTGGAGTCTGATGCAAAAGCTGAAATTTCGGCTCAGTTTGAAAAAGAGATGGTCGGAATGCTGCCTGAGATCAATGAAGATTCGCTTCCGGGCGGAATGTCGAACATAATTGCCGGCAGGATCGCCAACTTTTTCGATTTCCGTGGCGGCGCTTACACTGTCGACGGCGCATGTTCGTCGTCGCTTCTTTCGGTAATAAACGCGTGCTTTGCGATTGAATCGGGCGACCTAGATTTCGCTCTCTGCGGCGGAGTCGACATAAGTCTCGACCCGTTTGAATATGTCGGCTTTTCCAAGGTCGGAGCTTTCGCGAAGGAGAATATTCTTCCTTACGACGCCCGTGCAAACGGAATGCTGCCGGGCGAAGGATGCGGACTGCTGCTTCTGGCTGACCTCAAAACCGCTCTGAATTTCGGTTTCACGCCGAAAGCGGTGATAAAAGGTTTTGCGTTTTCTTCCGACGGAAGCGGAGAAGCGATAACTGCTCCGAAAGCGGAAGGTCAGGCAGTTGCTCTCCGGAAAACTTACGAAAAAGCGGGATATTCAATAAATTCAGTCGATTATTTCGAAGGTCACGGCACTGGAACGGCACGAGGCGATGCAACTGAAATCGAGGCTCTGCTTTCGGTCATGGGGAGAAAGAAAAAAGAGCCTTCGTACATCGGGAGTTTAAAGGCCAATATCGGCCATCTGAAGGCTGCAGCCGGAGCTTTCAGCACGATAAAAGCGCTTCTCGCGCTTGAAAATCACTTCATTCCGCCGACAACCGGCTGTTTCATTCCGAATACAGCTTTCGGAAGACCGCCTGAAATCCTGCAGCCGTCGATGGAAGGAAAGATCTGGCTTCCGAAAAATCACAAAAGAAGGGTCTCAGTCAGTGCTTTCGGTTTCGGCGGATCGAATGCACACATTACAATGGAAGAATATGTTTCTGAAAATATTAGGAAAATTTATCCTGTTGCGAAAGTAGAGCCTGAACAAAACTCTTTCATCTTCATGGTTTCGGCTGCCACAAAGAATGCTCTCAAAAATGAAATCTTGAAAATTGCAAAAACTGCGAAAAGTATGAGTTTTTCTGAAATCTCAGATTTTGCAGACTCTTATAATAAATCAATAAAATCAGATAATTATCGAGTTTCGATCGTTGCGGACGATCCATCTTCATTTCAGGAAAAGTGCGAAACCCTTTTGAATGAGATCGCAGAAAAAAAAGAGAATTTTGCAAAAGCGGCATTGCTTTTCCCTGGCCAGGGAAGCCAGTATTTCGGAATGCTAGGACAAATTTTTGAATATTTTCCGGAAGAAAAGGCTTATTTCGACAAACTTGATGCCGCAGTGAAAGAAATAATTCCCGAAGGCATAGCACAATTCGTGCTTGAAAAACGCTGGATTTATTCTGATTCTGAACTCTCAAAGCTCGATAAGCTTGTAACTCAGACAAAATACGCGCAGCCCGCGATCGTTGCGACTTCTCTCGTTGTTCTTGATCTTCTGAAAAAATATTCTCTCTCAAATATCTGTTTTGCAGGTCACAGTCTGGGTGAAATAACAACTTTGTGTGCCAACGGAATAATTTCCGATACAGATGCCGTTAAAATCGCGGCAAAACGCGGCATGCTGATGTCTGAAAGTACTGAAAATACCGGAATGATCGCGGTTTTCAGCAATTTTGAAACTGTACGGAACATACTCGAAAATTTTAAAATCGATCTATCTATTGCCAATATAAATTCCGAAAATCAGACTGTTCTTTCAGGAAGTATAAGCGAAATCGACAAACTTTTGCCTTGTCTCGGTATTTTTGCGATAAGTTATAAAAAGCTCAATGTTTCCAATGCTTTCCACTCGGATTTTATGAAAAATGCAGCTGAAGATTTCAAAAAGTTCCTCGAAAAAATTCATTTTAATAAAAAGAAAAGCTCAATATTTTCAACAGTTTACGCCAAAGAATTGGAAACTTGCGATTTTGCCGCTTATCTTTCGCAGCAGATCCTGAAACCGGTTGATTTCCTTGAAACAATCAGAAATATGGAAAAATCGGGAGTCAGACTCTTCATCGAATGCGGTCCGAAAAATGTCCTGACTTCTCTGGTTTCTGATATTTTAAAAAATAAAAACTGCGTTGCCTTTGACAATTCAGAAAAAACTCCGCAGAGTTTGCTTCTTTCTGTTTTGTCTTTGCTTTACAATAACGGCAATTTATCTAATAAAAACAGTGCGTTGCCTTTTGATTTTGACAGCTTGCCAGTGCATTCGTTCATCACGAATCCATTGGAAAAAGAACCGCTGGAAAAGAAAATTTCTGACGGAAAAACATCGAAAAACGATGAAAATATTTACGATTTTGCTCTTAACTGGATCGCCGCAAAAACAGGTTTCGCGAAAGAAACTTTGAATCTTGACATGAATCTGAAATACGATCTCGGAATGGATTCGCTGAAAGGGGCTGAGTTTGTTTTTGCTTTGGGAAGAAAACTTTCGCCCGATGAAATGATTGCAAGTCCGACCCTTTTTTCCGAATCAACGATCCGCGAAATAATCGAGACAATGCTTGCCGATATTTCCGAAAAATATTCCGATACTGACTTGAGAAACGATAAAAAAGCCCTTGTCACGACTCCAGGAGTCATTCCGGACTGGATCGGAACCTTTGAGATGCAACTTTGCGCTGCCCCGTTTTTAAAATACAGGAAAAATGATTTTGCAGAAAATGGCGAAACTAAGATCGTTCATCTTGATAGAGTCGAAAATGGTAATGATTTCGGTGAGTTAAACAAAAACATTTCCGCGTTTTCGAGCAAGATTTTTGCACTTTTGAAACAGTTCCTTAAAGACAAAGACCCAGTCCATTCAAAATTCCGCGTGATTTTTGTATCTCGTTTTTCCGATTTAAGTGCTGCTTTGGATCCTGTCGCAGCGATCCTTAAAACTTTGCGTCTGGAATACACGAAAGGGGAATTTCTCCTTCTTTCGATACACGAAAAAATTGATGATTCGATCGTTTCTCTTCTTGTTCAAAAGGAATCTCGCGTTGTTTCTGACGGGAAAACTCACATTGTTTATGATGAAAATCTGAATAGAAAAACCTGGGCGGCTGTTAAAATTATTGGCAAAGAACCAAATAAAATCAGTGATTTGATCAAAGAAGACGATCTTGTTCTTGTTACTGGCGGAGCGAAAGGGATAACTTTTGAGCACGCTCTTGCTCTTAGCAGGATCTTGCACTGCCGTTTTGTCCTCGTCGGCTCCACCAAAAGCGAAGATATTTATAAAACCGGTTCTGAAACTGCAAAAAATTTAGCCCGCCTGAAAGAGAATGCGAAAGAAGTTGAGTACTATTCATGTGATCTTTCCGACAGGGCAGAAACCAGGAAAATCATTAAAGAAATAATAAAAAATCACGGCAATTTCGCAGGGATCCTGCACGGTGCAGGTATCAGTAACTATGCTCTTTTCAAAGATATGAAAAAAAGCAGTTTCGATAAATGTCTGGCTGTCAAAGTTTATAGCCTGCTCAACATTTTACCTCTCTGCGGAACCGGAAACCTGAAATTTGTTCATCTTATTTCCTCTGTTCTTGCAAAAACCGGAATGAGGATGCAGGCTGACTACACTTTTGCAAACAGCTGGCTCGATTATTTGTGTTTGCTGTTAAACAAAATGAATATTCCAGCAAAATCAATCGGTTACACAGTCTGGAACGAAACCGGAATGGGTAAAAAAGACAATGTTCTCGAATATTTGAAAAGTGTCGGAGTTGTTCCGCTTTCCACTCATGACGGCATTGAGGCTTACGAAAAGATAATAAATTCCGATTCAAGGATTTCAGTTGTCACAGGCAGGCTCGCACAGCATTTAGAAGCAAACCTTTACACTGAATCCGAAGTTTTTAATAAAGCCAGAAATGTGAGGATTCTCCGTTTCATTCCATTCACTGAAATAGTAACACAGGCAAAAATATCAATAAATAATGATGGTTATCTCCTTGATCATGTGATCGGCGGTGCAGTCGTAATGCCGGTTGTCCTTTTGCTTGAACTTCTTGCAAAAAATGCCGCCTCTATTGCCGGAAATAAGAAACTTTGCGCAATAAAAAACATAAAAATCAATTCTCCTGTTATTTTTTCCGATTCGTCACCGGTTGAAATCCGCTCGTTTTCAGCGGTTTCGAAAGACTCTGAAAATTTGATTGTTTCAGTCATAAGGACGAGTCTTGACGGTTTTACGAACAATGTGGTAACTTGTGAATTTTATTACGATAATACAAGAAAATCGGATGGGCGGGTTTCGCTTCCTGAAGCGTTGAAAAATCCGATAGATATTGAAAAATTTATCCCGAATCCTCTTTTCCACGGAAAATTTTTCCGCCATCTCGAAAAAATCGTCTCTTTAAAAGAAAACTGCTGCGCCGCGGCTTGGAAAAAAGGGGAAAAACGCTCTCTTTCATTCTCGGATTTCAAAAAATCTGCAACGATTTTCCCGACTTTAGTCGATTCAATGCTTCAGACTGCCCTTGTTATGGCAAACAAACTTGTCCTTCCTGTTTCGATCGGAAAAATCGAATTTTTCTCTCATAAAATTTCGGAAAGCGGGATCTGTCTTGCAAATGAAAAATCGATTTCCCTCTGCGACGATTCCGGCAAAAAACTTGTTGGAATTTCTGGACTAAAGGTTAATGAAATCAGATAGTTATTTTGTGATCCTGTCCTGCTGCCAAGGGATCCATTCCTGAAAAAGTTTTTTATATTTCTCAGTTTTTTCCTTGTTTTCTGCGGCTATATTATTTTTTTCGAGCGGATCAAGGCTTAAATCGAAAAGTTCCTCTTTTTTGCCATCGGGATAGTAGATATATTTGTAGTTGCTGTCTAAAATCCCGTCGCTGTAAACGATGCCGCGTGCAAATGTAAGTCGCGGTTTCTGCTGATAATTTCCGGAAATCAGCGACTGACCGTCCCAGTTTTCAGGCTGCTTTATTCCTGCAAAATCAAGGATCGTCGCAGGAATGTCAAAATGTGCCGCATCGACATCAACAGTCTGTTTCTGCTCAGGAAAATCGGGGCTTCTCATTATAAACGGAACTTTCACCGACTCTTCGTAAATGTAGTTGCTGTGAGTGTAGTTTCCGGGATGCTCGCCGAAAGCCTGGCCGTGATCGGAAGTCGCGATTATCACAGTTTCGTCAAAAAGATCGTTTTCCTTCATCTTTTCAAAGAGTTTCTGAACCGATTCGTCGACATACTTCAGCGATTCGTCGTAGCGCTCTTCAAGCGGAAGTGAGCCTGTTGCCTTGAAAGGATGCTCGTAAGGGCTGTGAGTCCAGTAAACATAGTAAAAAACGAAAAACGGTTCGTCGTTTTGCTTCATAAATTTTATTATCTCTTCAATCGGGATCTCTTCTTCTATCGCGTTTCCGGTCCCATGGATCTTTTTTGGCTCATAGCGTTTCGTCAAAGTTGCCGGCTCTTCTATAACATTGAAATCTTTAAGCATTTTTGCCTGGTCAAATTCGTCGTAAGAAAGGTTTACGGCTGAAAAAAGTCCTGTCCTATACCCGTTTTCACCAAGTTTTTTCTGCAATGAAGTGCAGTTGAAATCAGGTTGGTAGCGTGTCAGAGCCGTAAACTCGGTTCCGCTGTAAGTTCCGCACATCGTTGAAATCATCGACCTTGTCGTTCCGGGAAAGCATGCTCTGAAATTGGTCGCCTCGACTGAATTTTTATCGAAGTATCTGAAAAAACCGAGTTTGTCTTTTTTTGTGTAAGGCGTTGATTCTATTAGTAAAAGCAGAATGTTCCTTTTCTTTTTAAGTTCTCCTTTCTCCACTTTGACACTGCTTTTTTCTTTGCCGAAAATCAGTTTTTCAGGCGGGGTAAAATCTTTTGAATAAGTTCTCGGCATATAATCCGGCATCGTGATGTAACTCAACGGAAGCTCGAAAAGCGGGCTTGCGTCGATCCGTTCGCACTTTTCCGAAAAAGCGATTCTGAAGGGAAGCAGAGCAAGGGCTGCAATCAGAAAGAAAAGCGGAAGAAGAGGTGCTTTTTGGGTGATGTAACTGCCGAATTTCCTTGCAAAAACCAGATAAAGAACCGTGACGATCAAAAGAAAAATCAGAAACATGACGGCATATACATCAAGAGCGTAAAGAATGAAATTAACAGTTTCATTTCCTTTCGAGCCCAGAAAATTGTTGAGTCCGAAATTAACAAAACCGTGAAAATAGAGGTAAATTATGTAGCCTTTTATCGCAAAATAATAAATCGGCGGAAAAGTTGCCCAAGTCAGGACAAAAAACGCGATTTTGTTGTTTCTTGCAATAAAATCAATCAGATATGCCGCAATAAGACAGAAAAAGACATCAGTCACATTCAAAATGAGCGAAAAAGGCGGAACAAAAACAAGGGAATCGCTTCCCACTTTGTCGAACATGTAGAAGCCGAGAAAGAACTTCATCGACCAGTAAACCGAAAAAATCAGAATAAAGTATGAATAAGACTGCGGATTTTTGAATTTGAAAAGTTTTTTTAATGATTCAAGCATAACAACCTCTTTTCCAAAAACGGAAAAAACTGCAACTTTATAGCAACTTTAATAAAAATATCGAATTTTCTGAAAAATTGGGATATATTGCAACGGTTCCGGCTTTGTAGCTTGTGTTTTTTGAAGATGTTTAACATCTTGAAACGGATAAAGGTGGATTTTGATCGTAAAAATCGCGAAAATAATTTCAAACGGCTGCGGGATCGGCTGGGCTGACGGAAAAACCTTTTTTATTCCTTTCACATGTCCCGGTGAAACTGTGGAGATCAAAAGTTCGGTCAAGGAAAAAAGTTTCTATTATTCAGAGGATTTTGACATTATCGAAGCCTCGCCCGAGCGGAGAAAACCGCTCTGCAGACACTTCGGAACATGCGGCGGATGCTCGCTGCAGCACATCTCCTATCCTGCGCAGCTGAGAATAAAAAAGGCGGTTTTTACTGAACTTTTAAAGCAGAACGGCATCACTCTTGACATCGAACCTGTTATAATCACTCCGGGCGAAACAGGAATAAGGACGCGTGCAAAATTCTTCGCGCTGAAAGGAAAGCCGGCTTACCGAAAAAAGAGGAGCAACGACCTTGTCGGAATCGAAAACTGCCCTCTTCTCGACCCCCTGTTTTTTGAAAGGATCAAAGCCGACATAGTGAAACGGAAAGGGAATATCCAGTATGAATATTCGAAAATCACCGGCGATTTTATGCCCGGAATGAAACTTTTGCGAAAATCTGTCTGCGGAAAAACAATAAAAATCAGGGAAAACTGCTTTTTCCAGTCATCAGAGGAAGGGGCTGGGATCATGGCGGAACTTCTTATGCGCGAGGTCGAAAAAAACAATGTGAAAACTGCTGCAGATCTCTTTTGCGGAAGCGGGCTCTTTTCACTTTTTCTGGCAGATAAAGGAATAAAAACAACAGGTTATGAAATCGTTCCTGATTCGTGCGCGAGTTTTGCCGAAAATCTCGGGAAAAAAACCGAGATAGTGAAAATCGATGCCTACAAACTGCGGAAACTGGAAAAAACAGACCTTGTCGTCGCCGATCCGCCGCGCGAAGGTCTAGGGAAGCAACTCTCTGAAATCGTTTGCGAAAGTACGGACAATGTTGTTTATATCGCATGTGAACCGCCCAATCTGGTGCGCGATCTCAAAACTTTTTTCGCGAAAGGTTTCAGCGTGAAAAGCCTTTACCTGCTTGATCTTTTCCCCGACACTCCGCACTTTGAAATTTTTGCTTTTTTGAAAAGAAATCGTGAGGGGTAATGGCTCTGTTCGTTGTGGTTGAAATTGCGGTTTTTATCGTGACAGTCCCGTTTTTGTGGTATTTTACGGCTAAAACGGCAATCGGGAAAGCGCTTTTTGCCTCGATGTTTGCAGCGGCAGCTCTTGAAATCGTGAATGAGATGGTTTTTGAGGGTGTCGGAACTTTTTATCCGGATGTTCTGCTTCCTTTTCCGTTTTTCGATTTTCCTGTCGCAATTATTCTGCTTGGCGGATTTTATTCAGGAATTATAAATTTTTCTGCTTTGAAGGCGGCAAAACTTTTCAAAAGCAGATTTTTGCGGGCAACTGTTTTTCTGATTGCCGCAGCTTTGATGAATCTGCTTTCGATAGCTGTTGAAAGCGCCGGAATTTATTCAGGATTATGGAAACACAGCCAGCCGACAGGAATCTCGACCATCTATTTTGCGGTCTATCTTTATTATCTGATCATTGTTTTTTCGGCTTCAGTTTTTATTTTTTGCGGACTTTTAAAAAAGGACTCTTATTCTCAAAAGTAGGCTCTCTGACATCGTTTTTTTCAGATTTTTTCCGGATATCGCAGTTCACCGGTTTGAAAAGAACGCTTCCTTCGCTGTTTTCGGCAATTTTTTTGAGGCAAGGCGATTTTTCAAGTTCCGAAAGCGATAGTTTGTCAGATTTTATCTTCATAAATTCATTCCAAACTATGAAATTTACTCCCGATTTCTTTAAAAACATAAACGATTCGGGATCGGGCAGGCTGTTGATGTGATACTGAAAAATCATGCGCGGAGTCGGAAAATATCCGTTCACGCCGTTTATTGAATCGATTTTGTGGCGGTTCTGCCAGTTTGTGTAAATAATTTCGCGGTTGTATTGGAAAATATCGTCCCACGAATCGACAAACATCCCCATATTCATAACATGAAGTTCGGGATTTCCGCTTTTTTTGTGAACAAAATCTTTAGGATCTTTGAATTTTTTCATCTCTTCCGCATCAAATTCGATATTCATTTCTGCCGGAAGCTCCAAAATCAGCGGATTTTTGATATTCTGCTGCCATAGCGTTTCATAAATTTCAGGCACTTTTTCCGCCACCGAGGCATCGAAACCTTTCAGCGGGAACGGTACGTTTTCAACAAAGTTGACTGCAAAAAACGCAATGATCACAAGATGCTGCTTCTTAAATTTTTGGCAGATCCTTTCCATTGAAAGTGCCGCCGAAACGGATACAGCAAAGAGAAATATGAAGTATGCGCGGACCGCGACACGCAGAAATTTCAGAACAGGCAGAGGTTTGTAAAAAATGTAAAGCGGCGAATAAAAAATTTCTTTCATGTTGAACATAAAGACCGGCCCGCATGCAAAAAATATGCCGGTCGCGGCAAAAATTGCCAGTAAAATCCGGTGTCTGCTATTCCATTTAAACATCGAATAAACAAAAAGTGCAAGCACGGAGAGGCCGATGAAGTTGTAATGCCGGACAAATCCCCAGTTCATCGGGATTCCGAAAAATTCTCCGATATTCGGGTAAATCAGGTTGTCTGGCAGCACCAGAAACATGTCGACGAGACTGAAACTTGCCATCTTCGCCGTGTAAAAAGCCTCGAAAACAGGAATAAAATCAATGTCATAGAGTGTGTAAAGATAATAAAAAAAGTTCGGAGCCGCTATGACGAATGAAATCAGAATATAAATCGAAAAAAGTTTTGCGATCCTGGCAATTTTCAGGCCGTTTTTCCGTGCAAGGAAAGCGAAAAGCACGGAAATCATAAGAAACTGATAGAAAAAGACATAGAACGAGAAATAAATTTCCAGGCCTGCTAAAATGCTTGAAATTATTAAATATTTTAATTTAGAAGTCTCAAAGTGCCGCCAGATCAGATGAAGCGCTATGGCCGGAATGAAGAAGAAAATTATAACTGAATCGTCAATGTGGGCGAAAACCATGTTGCTGCATGTGAAGCAGAATCCGGCAAAGAGTTTCGCGGGGAAAAAAGAGGTGAAATTGCCTGTGAAAATAAAAATTCCGAAAGCAGTCAGCGCAAGAAGGACTGTAATGAACCAGAAATTCGCCCAGTAATCAGTCAAACCGAAAATTTTGAAAAATATAATTAGAAGCTGCATTCCTGGTGCAGATTCGCCGTAAGCGAGCGGATTTTCAGCGGGGAACATCGCTTTCCCGGCATTTTCACCGGTGAAAAACGATTTTATCACCTCTAAATTGTGTGCAGAATAAGTAAGCGCAAGCCAGGAATCGCAGTTGCCCGAAATCTCTTTGCGCAACGGAAACTGCAAAAAAAGGAGCGCAAAAAAGAGAAAATAAATGAAAAATGCAAAATATTTTTGTCTATATTCTGTCAAAACAAACCTCGTCAAAACCGCGGCATTATACACCAGTTTTCTGAAAAAGCGAAAATTCAAAAATCTTGATTTGGTGCGAAAAACGCCCTTCAAAAATCTTGATTTGGTGCGAAAAACGCCTTTCAAAAATCTTGATTTGGTGCGAAACCAGAAGTAATATTTGGAAAATATTGCATTTTTTCTTCAACAAACGAATCCGACCTTTTATTTGCAACTCGTTAAGTTATAAATCCAATTTTTTTACGAAATGGGAGAGGTGTTTTTCGATGATTTTCTTACTTCATCCACCTTTTTTACAAGTTCTTCCGAAGTTGGCAGGTAAAGCTGGTATTCGCTTGAAAGGATTGTTTTGTTGTTTTCCGGCAGAGTCATTTTGACGACAGTATCGTTTTTGTTCGTGCAGAGCAGGATTCCGATGTATCCGATGGATTTTGAGGAATTCCTCTGGGCTCTTGGCGACGAAACGACGATGCCATTCATCAGATACTGCTTCGAGCGAAAACAGCCGCTCGGCCCGGTGCACCGCAAAACGATGGATCTTTTCCGTCAGTATATGATTGTCGGAGGAATGCCGCAGGCCGTCCTTGCCTTTCGTGAAAACAGAGATTTTGACGAGACAGATGCCGTAAAACGCGACATTCTCGACTTATATCGCGCCGACATTGAAAAATACGCCGTCGGATACGAAAGCAAGGTCAAAAGCATTTTCGACTGGATACCGGCGGAACTTCAGCGCCATGAAAAGCGCTTCAAACTGGCTGATCTGTCGGGAAACGCCAGGTTCCGCAGCTATGAGAGCTCGTTTTTCTGGCTCGCAGATGCAAAGATCGTGAATATCTGCTACGCGGCGACCGAACCGACTGTCGGGCTGAAAATGCGTGCCGACAACACTTCACTGAAATGCTACATGGCCGACACCGGACTTTTGATTTCACACACTTTTGACGAAAAAGTCATTGCAAAAGAAAAGCTCTACAACCGCCTTCTGCTCGACAAACTCGAGATAAACAAGGGAATGCTGGTAGAAAATATAGTTGCTCAGATGCTTTGCGCAACGGGACACAAGCTTTATTTCTATTCGTCATACTCGAAAGAAGAGGCTTCCGACCGCATGGAAATTGATTTTCTCGTGCAGAAACCCAATCTGACAAATAGGCACAATATTTCTCCGATAGAAGTCAAATCGGCTACGAGATACACTACTTCCTCGCTCAGAAAATTTGCCGCAAAGTATGCTGAGCAGATTTCGACGCAGTACGTGCTGCATACGGCAGACCTTCAGGAAAAAGAAGGGATTCTGTATCTTCCGCTTTACATGACGCCGCTATTGTAGCCCGTTTTTTAAGTTACAAATCAAATTTTTTCAGGAATTGCGGGAGGGATTATTTATGATTTCATCTATCATTTCTGCCAAAATATTAGCATTTTCCGATTGAAAATAGTGGGAGTTACTTTCAATGTATCGAACAAAAACTTCATTTGTCGTATATTTTCTCCAATTTTTTTCAGCATCTTTGTGATTCGGAGTAAAAATATCATTTCTGTTGATGATCACGGAAACCGGAGACGAAATTTTTTTTGTTCTTGACTTAAAGAAATCGATGAAAAAATCGCTGTCTTTTCTAAAGAGTCGAAGGATTTCTTTAGATTGTCTGTCGCTTAAATCTCCGATCCTGCTTCCTGCTTTTATTAGAATCTTTTTCAAAATAAAATCAGGAACGATGTTCCACCAGTTGTATCTGAACGGCTTTTTCGGAGGAATGTTCGCACCCACGATCAACCCTCCGATCTCACTTTGGTTTTCTTCAATAAAATCAGCTATCTGCAATGCTACGGAATCGCCGATGCAGTGAGCATAAAAGTATAAGTCACTGAATTTGCCCAAGTCTTGTATTTCTTCCGAAGCCTCGCGGCATTCTTCGACACTGTGCAGAAATCTGACGAAATATAAAGCTGTGTCAGCCATACGCTTCCTGAGTTCAGGAACCAGTTCGGAATAACTTTCGGCATTTCCTCCTGCATACGGAAAAAGAACCAGTGTTTTTTGGGATTTTTCAGGAACGAACAGCGGCTGCAGATATTCGTATTTATTGAGTTTTTTGCTTTCTAAAATAGCACATAGTCCGGCAGGAGTCGGATTCGCTATAAATTCCGATGCCGATATATTTTTAAATCTTTCGTCAGATATGAAAGAGATAACATCTATACTCGAACCTCCGGCAAAAAAGAAGTCGGTGTTCATGCTTACAGGTGAAATGTGCAGTATTTCTGAGAATTTGTCGCAAACCATCTGTTCGGTCTCACTTTCGGGAGAAAAAAAATCGCTTTTTTCAGATTCTTTATTTCGAGTTGAGTTTTCTGCCGTTTTTCTCATGAAATTAAGCGTACGATTCTCAACGATATTTATCAGTTCCGTCTTCAAATCCTGCAGCAGATTTTCTGCCTGTGCGTTGCAATGAGGTGCAAAAACGATCTTTATGTAATAGCCTTCCTTCTCTTTTGTTACGGCAAATGTGATATCAAAATTTGTCTGGTCTTTGTTTTCTACCAGTTCAAAGCCGATCGTTTCGCCCGAATAATTGAAAGGATAATTCTCGAAAGCGAGGACAACCCTGATTTCATTTCGTCCCAAAGCTGTAATTCTGCATATTTCCGAAAGAGATAAAAATCCGTATCTGTCAGCCATTGCAGACTGTTTGCGGATATTATGCAGGAGTTCTTTTGTGTCTGACAGCTCTTTGAACCTCACTCTTACCGGTATCGTGTTCACAAAAAGACCGACACACTCAAAAATATTCTTGAGTTTTGCATTTCTTCCCGAAACGACTTTGGCAAAAACAACATCATCTGAGTTGCTTTCCTTTTGCAGTGCGACGGCAAGTGCAGCTTCAAACAATGTGTTTGCCGTAACATTCTCTGTTATTGCAAAAGCCTCAAGCTTTTCTGTCAAATCTCTGCTGAAATGCAGCGTATCCGAATCAAAGATCTTATTACTTTCATTTTGCGTTTCTGAAGAAATGCCGCCACTATAACCGCGGAACAGATTCCGCCAGTACACCTTCGTTTCATCGTTGTTTGCATTTTTTATCCATTCTACATAGGCACTGAATGGAGTAGATCCGGCTTTTTCACGCGATATTTCAGCCTCCAAGTCTTCTACGGTGTGCCCAGACAAAAGTTCTGCATAAAAATGCTCGATGTCGTTTGCAAGAATCGGTATTGACCAGCCGTCGACAACAATATGATGTGTGCTTACGATCAGGTATTGTGCATCGCTGAATGTGACCAGAATCGCTCGGAACAGCGGATCTTTCTGGAGATCGAATTGAATATCTGCATCATGATCAACTATTTCTCTGAGTTTTTTATCGTCTTCTTTTTCGTTAAAGCCGATTTCTTGGAAGTCGGCTCCTCTGTTTTTAAGCACAATCTGCTTGATATTCCCAGTGGAAGCTGAAATCGCAAAAGCACTCCGCAGAACATCGTGGCGTAAAGGAAGAAGTTTTATCGCTTTTTCCAAAATCTCAGGATCAATGCGATGCTTCAGTCTGAGTAGAAACTGCAGGTGATATGTTTTTCCTGAAGGGTTGAGAACATATTGAAAATATATTCCCTCCTGTGCAGGGGTCAGTCCGTAAATATCAACAATATTACTCATCTTCAGTTTCGTTAAACATCCGCTCAAATTCTTCAAGTTCCGATTCTTTAAGGTCGTGATCAGAATAATCGGAAAGCGTTTTTACACTTCCTTTGTATTCAGTGCAATAAATGATCAGGTTTTTAAGCTGTTTTTCGTATTCAATTCCAATATCAGATGCAACATTCGCTTGAATATTGCCTTTAAATGATACGAAAACACAAAACTCGCCATTCAAAACTATACTGTTTATTGCGATTTTATCAGGAATCGCGTTGCGGGCAGCATTTTTTCTGAATGTTTCTTTAGTAAATTTGTTGCCTTCTCTTAAAACGCCGTTGAAATTATATATTAACTCCGTTTTTTCTGGGATTCTTCCGAAAAACAGAGGGTAAGCAACACCTTTTTTAGGAACACCACGTATCGTCTCCTTTATATTGACGATAGTTTCATTCAATGTGTCTCCACATTTAAGAACCATCGGGAAATATGATGTGAACCAGCCGACAGTCCTGCTTACGTCAGTATTTTTATGCAACTGTTCCCTGCCGTGAGTTTCGATGCAGACACCGAAATCATTTTTACCATAAAGTTCTTTCAAAGCTGTTCCCAAAGCTGAGAGAAGCAGTTCGTCTGCATGTGTTCCGAAAGCTTTGTTTGCACTTGTCAAAAGCTGTTCCGTAAATGTTTTTTCCAGAGTGAAACTGTATTCCTCATATTCATGCACTTCAATGCTGTTTGGAATAACATCTGGAAGTTTATTAAGTGAATTCAATATACCATCCCAATATTTAAATTCATTAACAGCAGAAGTCCTTTTATAATCCTCAAGATTTTCTATCCACGCTCTGAAAGATGCTGTTTTTTCCGGAAGTCTTATTTCTCTGCCATTGCTCAGCTGTTCCAAAGCAATGCTCAGGTCATCAGCAAAAACCCTCCAAGAAACACCGTCTATGACAAAATGGTGAATTGTGATTTTTAAAAAGTTTTCCGAATCTGTTAGATAAACCACGGTATTGACCAGAGGACCGTTTTCGAGATCCAAATCTATACCTTCGCAGTCATTTTCGACAAATTCGGCACAGTCTTTTCTTCCACGAAGATCCTTTACTTTCATTTCATAAGGCTTGCATTCTTCAAAACTTTTGACCTTCAGCCCGGTTTTATCAAGAACAGCTCTAAGCATATCATGATGTTTGACTATTGCGTTCAGAGCCTTGCGAATTTCAATTTCGCCGAATTTTCCGCATGAAACGATCTGTGTCTGAGCTAGATCTTTGAGCTTCAGTTCTCCGATATTACTGTAAAGTTTCATTATCGGAGTGAACGGAATTGTTTTGTAGCTCTGTTTTCCCCATTCCAACTCAGGATTGTCTGTTGGTTTAATCAGCAAGGCAATTTTGGATATTGTCCCATGTAGTGCGATATCCGAAACCGACAGTTCGAAACCCGCTTTCTCCAAAGCCGAAACAACAAAAATTGCCTGGATCGAATCACCGCCCAATTCAAAAAAGTTGTCAGTAACACTCACTCTGTCGATTTTTAGGACATCTTTAACTGCTTCTAAAAGTGCTTTTTCTTCTTCCGTTCTTGCTTCTACAAATTCTTTGTCACAAACTATGTTTTCAAGGTTGATTGCCGGAAGCGACAGTCTGTCAATCTTGCCGCTTGATGTGAGCGGCATTTCGTCAAGATGCGTGATTATCTGCGGAATCATATAGTTCGGCAGCTTCTTTCCGAGTTCTTTTCTGATTTCACTGTTTCCCCTTTTTTCTCCCGAATAAAATGCGCAGAGTATCTGATTCCCTTCATTGTTTTTTCTTACAACAACTGCAGACTGAGAGATTCCATCGATTTCGGATATCGCATTTTCGATCTCGGTAAGTTCAATCCTCTGACCGTTCAGCTTTATCTGAGTATCTTTCCTGCAGCTGAAAATTATTTTGTTTTCACTGTTGATATAGCCGAGATCGCCTGTTTTGTAGATTTGGCCTTCGCCGAACGGATTCTTCAAAAAAACTTCATTTGTCAAAGCTTCATTGTTTACATAACCCTGACCAACATTTGTTCCGCCTATGCAAATTTCTCCGACTACTCCTTTCGGAACTGCCTGCATATTGTTGTCTAGTATGAAAATATCAGTGTTGTCTATCGGCTTTCCAATCGGAACAGGATCCGACTCCCGCGCTTTACAATCATAAAAAGAGACATCTACAGCGCATTCCGTCGGACCGTAAAGGTTGTGTATCTTCACGTCTTCAGCTGAAAACATCACATAAAATCTGTTTATTAAAGATGCGTTTAAAACTTCGCCTGAAACAAAGACATCTTTGAGTGTGGAGACTTTTTCACGCTCTTTCGGATCGTTTTCAAGGTATTTGACAAAAAGATCCAGAACAGAAGGCACGAAATGTGCAACAGTTGCTTTTTTTCTGTAAATTTCATCAGTTATCTTTGCAGGAAGAAAGTATTCATCCGGCTTCATGAACGCCATTTTGCGACCTGAAATTCCCCACCAGAATATCTCCCAAAGCGAAACATCGAAAGTGTACGGCGTCTTCTGCAGAATCACGCTGTTTTCATCTAACGGATAAGCTTTTTCCATCCAAAGGATACGGTTGAGCAGTGATCCGTGACTGATTTTCGCTCCTTTCGGTCTGCCGGTAGAACCTGAAGTGTAGATAATATAAGCCGTGTCTTCGGGAAGTGCCGAAACAGGCTGATCTTCAGTCTGAACATGTCCGTCTTTTATGATTTCAGAAACATCAAGCACTTTGATTTTATCGAATAAACCGCAGAATTTATCCTGTGCCAAAACAAGTTCCGCTCCGCTGTTTTCAAGCATATATCCAATGCGCTCTTTCGGATAAGCCGGATCTATCGGAAGATATGCGTTTCCACCGCGGACTATTGCATAAATAGAAGCATACATTTCTATGCTTCTTTCTGCAACAACGGCAACAGGCTGCTTTTTTCCGAGAGTGATTTTTCTTATTTCAGAATCAATAAGCTTTGCCAGATTATTGAATTCAGAAAAAGTGTAGTTTTTATAGTCGGTCACAACACAGATTTCATCAGCTTTTTTCTTAACCATTTCTTCAAAAAGAGAAGGTATAGTCGCGGATTCGGGCAAAACAGTTCTCTCTCCGTGAAGGATCGAAAGATCTTCTTTCGGTGCGATCTCAAGTTCGCTGATCTTCTTATCCGGATTGTTGATCGCATCTTCAAGCAGGAGCATCATAGCGGAATGAAATTTTTCGATATCGTTTTCTGTAAATATGTCGGTAAGATAATCGTAATTGAAAGTCAGAACACCTTTAGCGTCACGGTCATCAATATGTATATGCAGAGTCTCATTTTGAGTGCAGTTGAAGTACCAAGTACTGTCACATTCTCCGTAAATTGACATATTCATATAAGTCAGACTGACATCGAATAATTTTCCTTGGAAATTGAATTTATGCCTCAAATCATTGAGTAGTTCGTTATAATTATATTTTCCGTGACGGATATGCAAAAGAACAATTTTTCTGGTTTCCGACATATTTTCCGTGAAATTTCTATTGTTATCTACAGTAATCATAAATGGCAAGGCTGGAGCATAGGTTCCGACAGTGTTTTTCTCGACAAACCCGCTACGGTTTAGAAAAGTAGTGCCTATATAAAATTTTTCGGCATTCATTTTCATTCGGCTGAAACAGACCGACAAAACGGTTAAAAACAGGACAAAAGGACTGACAGAATATTTTTTTGCATATTCTATAAAACGCCTGCTCTCTTCTCTGTCAATATCAAAAGATTTTCGTTTTGCGACAAAAGAAAGTGCATGTTGGTCTGATAAATACACAGGATAGGGATTTTCCGGAAACTTTTCTTCAAAAAAACACCTGTCTTCATCGTGTCTTTGGCTTTTGGAATATTTTTCGTCCGATTCTATAAAATCGCGGTAAGAAAAAGTCTCTATTTCTTCATTTCTAAGGATTTTGCTAAGCTGCGCCGGAATCAAAGCTATTCCCCATGCATCGGCGACAATATGGTGCAGCCTGCATATTGCTCCGCTCCTATCCGGAAGAACCACGGCTTTCAGTTCGCACAAACTATTGTTCTCGAACGCAAACGGTTCTTTTGCCCATTTTTGACCAAATTCATCCAAATCCTCTTTGTTTTTGAAATAAAGAACATCGACATTTTCAGGATAAGAGTCCGAAAAATACTGAACAGGATTACCGTTTTCCTCTTTTATCCTGATTCTCAGCGCATCGTTTTGCTGATAGACCGAGACTATGGCGTTTTTTATCTCTTCTTCCGAATATTTTTTATTGAACAGGGAACTGCAGCAGATATTTGATATAGTTCCTCCTGCCAATTTCTCCCTATAGTAAACAGCTCTCTGAGGTCTGCTCAAACTGTAGATTCTTTTCATTCGAACTGCCCGCCAGTCAAATTGCTAAACAACCCTTTTGGGAAATTTTTTGCAGAGACATTTCTCTATCTTTGAGTAAATTCTGCCAAAAGCATTGTCACCCCGCTCCGCATATTTTTCAGCCAAAATAAAACCGACAAATCCGAGAACGATTCCGGCAATACAGAAAATCTGGGCGCATTTGAGCGGGCCCAGAATATCTGGCTGCGCCCGCAAAAATTCGCTGAAAAACCTCATTCCCGAATAAAAAACAAGATAGAGAGGAAACATCGTCCCGAGTTTTGCCTTTTTTCTGATTTTCATCATGATTAAGAAAATCACAATCGCTTCTACACTCTCTACAAGCTGAACGGGAAATTCCCTGAGTCCCGTTTCATAATTGTAAAAACCCCCGTCAACTGCAATGCCGTTGCAGCAGCCGGCGCAAAAACATGCAAGTTTTCCATAAGTCAGGGCGAGCGGATAAGCCGGAGTAAGAATATCAAGTGTTTTGAACGGTTTTACGCCGATCAACAATGCACCAAGCAGAAAAAAGGGAAACGACGAAAGCAGATGACCGAAATAAACAACTGCTCCGGTCTGACCAGTAAAATCATAGAATAATCCGGCAAAAGGAAACGCTAATGTCCAACTTGGAAAAGCACTCATAAGTAATGCAAAAATCAAGGATTCCGATGTAAATAAAACAGTAGTCTGTTTCGAATGCTCTCTTTTTGGCAGAAACCTTAAAAATCCGACAATCTTTTTGTCTCTTATTTGAATAAAATTAAATAAAGCCAAGCATACAAAGCCTACGACTCCAATAACATCGTATAAATTAAATTTAAAGTTAAAAATGTTCAGGTATTTAAACAAGGTTTGCGTAAATATTATTGATAAACAGCATAAGACGGACAGTTTGTAGTTTGTGTAGAACCGCAACTCTCCCACTCGTTGCCACATGTCCAGACTTCTTTACAATCACCATTGCAACTAGAACGAGTACATGTTTTGTACCAATATTGAGTCTTTTTATCGCAGCTACCACCACAACCGTTATCAACAGATCTAGAATACATGGTACATGACGTAAGGTTGCCGGATCTGTAAGTTGAACCGTCGCAATCTTCATTGTCGTTTTGACGAGTTGTGTCTCCGCAGTAAGGTGCCCAGCCGGAACAATCAGCTTTGCAGTGTTTAGCCTTAGTCCAGGTATCGATGTTGGCTGTACCGTCATATTTATCGCATGTTTCACCTGGATCCGTGTTTCCGTCACCGCAGTAAGGTGCCCAGCCGGTGCAGTCAGTCTTACACTTCCTTGTGGTACCTGTGCTGTTTGTGAAATCAGATGTCCATTTGTCTGGGTCGTATCCGCCTGAATCGGTCAAACCTTCGTCACATCCTTCTCTTTCCCCAGAGCTATTTATATTTAACTTCCCGTCACCGCAGAAACCGCACGGATAGTCTGTGTCAGTGTAGTTGATATCGTCTTTTGACGTACCGGCAATATGAGTCATACCATTGCAGGTAGAGTTGCACTCGATTGATGAATTGTTGTAATAGCTCTTGCTTACACTCGTGGCTGTTGGTGCACCGAATTTGCTGAGATACCTGTCGCAGAGTTTTGTCCGGCTGTTGCTTGTCGGTGTTCCGTCACAGTATTCATCTACGGCATTTGTACCACCTGATACCTGGTCAGCAGCGGCACCGGGATAATTTGCCGCAGTTGCATGGATCATATTACCCAAGTAGTTTGTAGTGAACTCTTCTGTCTGGGCTATACCGTCACCGCAATAGAACTTCATGTCGTTTGTTCCGTCGGATTTGTTGACGATCCTGCCCCATTCATCATCGCTGTCTTCGATCCAGTTTCCGGAAGAATCCTGTTTCTCGCCGCATGTTTTGTTGCAGTGTGAAACTGTCTGACCGTTAACAGTCCACGAACCGTATTTGCCGTTGAAGGATTTGTAGCCGTCGTGGACATCGACATCGTTGCATCTCTGGTGATAACCTGCCCTGACTTCGCAACGGTCTGCTTCTTTAACTTTCGAGCAGTCTTCGTTATATATCTTGGCGTCCGCATTTTTTTGCTTTGCAGGACAACGCGAATCTTCAGTTGCTCCGCCTGAAGTTTCTGGTGTGCAGAAATCATAAACTGCTGAGCCATTTCTCTTTGTAGCGACATAGTTATCTTTGCATACCCAGAAGCAGCGGGAGTTGCTGGGGTAGTTTTTGAGTGTATTTCTCTGCTGGTATGCAGTAATGCCGGGCTCGTTGACATAGACAGCATCGAGAATACCTATCTTGATTGTGTTTGCGTCATCTTTGTATTTGTCTTCGTATGTCTCTTTGTCATTAGGATTATATTTCGCCTCGCCCGTATCTCCGTCAATTCCATTGTATGTCTGAGGAACGGAGAGCGATTCCGTCTCACCGAGGATCTCTGTTTTGACGCTTGTGTCGGTAGCGCTTTCGATCTTGACCCATACTGAATTATCGGGTTTACCTTTGCATGTGTATGTCTTGTCGTGCTGGTAGCATTTGTTCATCGCTGAACTGTAGTGCGGCGCATCTGATCCGCATTTCCAGCTGCACTGATAAGTTGGTGATCCGCTGGCATCGTATTTGGCATCAAGCCTGGGTACAAGACCACCGACTTCCTCTTTTTTATTCGTTCCGTCAGGCTGAGGTACAACATAGTAAACTTTGCCGCCTTCGACAACCGTTCCGATGTATGCCTTCTTTTTATTAGTACCAGTATCATTAGTGCAGTCTTTTCCGTCTGCGTCGTTCCAGATACCGTTGGCAAGGCTGTTGTCTTTGCCAGTACATTTATTGCATGAGGTCTCGATGCCCGTTGTATCGGTTGCAGATATCGGAGCGCAGAACTTTTTGTTTTTGTCCCATACAAGACCTTCATTGCAGTAGAAGAAACATCCATACTCGTCTTCGGTGTTCTCCACATATTTAGATTTGTAATCAGCTTCTTTTGTTCCGCTCCAACCACATTCGCCGTCGTCGTTGCATTCCCAATTTCTCAAGTAAGTTGAACTGTGGTATGTGACATAATTTGCGAACTGGTCTGCATCATAGCCTGATGTTTCCGTAGAATGATCCGTTATCCAGCCGGCTACGACATCCTTGAGTGACGGACATGTGCTCCGAAGCTGGCAGCCCGTCTTTTTGTCGGCGTCGTACTCTCTCTTGTATTTGCATGTATTTTTGCATGTTATTGCCTTACCCGTAATGGCGTCTGACACAGTAGCAGCCTCACCAGTCGGTTTCTCCAGTCCGAGATTAGTGCAGAATTCTCCTTCAAGGTCCGCAGGAAGCGATGTACTATCGCACTCCTCTTCAGGATTGCCGGGAATTCCCGAGTGCTGTCTTTCTGTCGAAGCTTGTTCCTGAACTATGCCGTCACCGCAGTATGTCCACTGGCATTTATTATCTCCTTCGCTGTAGCAGTCGGCATTGTCATCCCCAGTTGGATCAGAACACGGGGTGCCGTCGCTGTTGACGCAGCCGAAACGCGTGCCGGGAGTGTTGTCGCAGTTTTCGTCAACGCATTTTTCGCCTATCTCGAAACCGTTACCAGCGCAGCCGCCCTTCAGCTCTGCATTTTTTGCAGCGTCGCATGTCCAGCCGTTGGAAAGGAATTCGACAGTGTCGTCTTTGTGCATGACACTGAGAGAGCTGCATTTCGTGACGACTCCGTCGCCGCACTGCATTGCCGTGATGAAGTTAGTCTTTGTGCCGATAAGAACTTCATTTTCGTTTCCGTCCACCGGATTCGGATCCGTACCTGTCTTTAACGGAATAGCGTAGACTTTTATCGTGTAAGGTCCTTCCGCAGGATTGATGCCGGCAAGCGAAAGATTGTAGTTCCAGCCCTGTCCTGAGCCGCCGCCGCATATCGTGACGACATCTTCACGGTAATGTTCGTTGCCGTTGTAGCTCTGCGGAACATCCTGGCCCGTCTTGAGTATGATCGGTGCAACAGTTACGCCGGCTGCATTTTTTGCTTCCTCGCCGTTTGCATTGATGAACTTTATCTTCACCATATCGTAGTTCTTTCCGTTGATCATCGGGTGATCGGGATCGCAAGCCCAGCCGCTGATATTGGTCGGCGTGATCTGATCAATGTAAACCTGGCCTATCGGGTCGGAATGGCAGTTAGCGTGGCAGTTATAGCCCTCAAGACCGCTGAGTGTCAGATTTCCGCTTTTCGATTTAGGTGCGCATGTTCCGCTTCCGTTGCCGTTTCCGCAGTCGCAGCCTTCGAACCTGTAGTTACGCTCGCCGTCGCCGCAGCTTCCGGTTTTTTTGCAGCCCGGGCATATAGATTCGAAGAAAGCGTCTTTCTTTGCATCCAGATCATCAGACTCGCCCGAAAGCAGATAAAGCGCATTGAGCAGTGTTTTGGTTCTGTTATCGTTTTTGTCGCAGTCCTCAGGACCAGCCTTTTTGTTTGGTTCGGTCAAAGTTATCAGCGAATGATAATCATATCCGACAACCTCATTACCGGAAACCCATCCGTCGTAAAGGTTGATGCCCTTGCCGGTGACTTTGCCGTCGCCGCATGAACCGTAGTCTACCTGACAGTCGTCGCTGCAGTATTCGCCTTTTACTTTCGAGCAGTCATTGGTGTGTTTTTCAGTACAGCTGGAATTGTCGCAGATTACTATGGTTGCGTCACACGATTCACCATCTTCAAAAACCTTCCTGTCACATTTTTCGGCGAAGTCGTTCTGCTTTATTCCGTCACCGCACCAGCCAGGTTTCGATTTGCAGTTTTCCGAACAGTAGCCGCCAGGCTTGTTGTTGTTTTGTTCGTCGCATATTTCGTCCGCAAATTTATCGATCATGCCGTCACCGCATTTGGAACCTTGGGTTCCGTTATGCTGATAGTCGGTACAGCCGACCGAACCCCAGTATTCTTCAGCCGTCTCTTTACTGTTGTATTCCCAGCAGTTGTCAAGGATCACATCGCTGCACATAGGTGCCTGTTCGCCACTGCTAGGATAGCAGTTGCCGCGGCACTTGCCTGTGCAGTATTTGCCCTGACCTCCGGAAGCGACATAGATCTTTGTGCCGTCTATATTGTAATAGAAGCCTTCTTCGCCTGAGAAATTGCTGTCACACTCTTCTATTGGCGTGTCTCCGACATAGTTTCTCTTTCCGTCGCCGCAGCCGCCGGTTACATTGTAGCATGTGATACTGTCGCAGTAATTGTGGTAGTTGCTGAGCTGAGCGATGCAGAGTTCCCTTCTTTCCTTGTTCTTGTCGCCGACCCATTTGCTTTCACACTCTTCAGCAAATCTTTTGGCATTGAACTCGCATCTCTCGAGCTGGTCATCCAGTCCCTCTTCCTCGCACTGCGCCTCGCTACGGTACGAAATAGTGTCATCATCCTGAGAAGCGTTCTTCCGTTTTGTCATCATGCAGCGCTGCAAAGCCCTTTCTCTCGGTGTATCCCATCCGTCGTCTGTCGTATGCGGGAACTCGCAGTTGTGGTCGTCGCCTTCACCTATGAGTTTCGGGTTGAAGCAGCAGTGGATGACACCTGCAATAAGATTGCTGTAGATACCACGGCCTGTAGTCAGTTCGGATTTGAGTTCGTCACATGATTTCTTTTTGCCGGGACCGCACTCGACTACGCCGCGCTGGCTCCACTTGTTCTGAAGATCAAAAAGGGAGACGCCTGTGCCTGTCCATTCCGTATTGTCTTCGCTGTTCGTGACTGTTCCGAGAAGCTCTTCGCAGAGATACGAACGCTTCGACGAGAAATATCCGTCACCACAGGAGTCAAGCCGCTGGCAGCCTTCCAGACAAGAGTCGTCGTTGCTCATGTTGCCGTCGTCGCATGCCTCACCGAGTCCTTTGATACCGTCGCCGCATGTCGAAAGTTTGCAGTCAGGACGGCATGAACCCGATCTCGTAGCCGAATATGTGTTGTAGTCACGGATGTCCTCACCTGCAGCATTCTTGTATACGCAAGGATAGATCCACTTGTCCTGTTTGTCCTTTATCGGGATCCTGTTGCCGCTTGCGTCAGTCTCGAACTGCTCGACAGCGAACTGGTGGATCGTGTCGGGCCATTC
>DBYC01000001.1 GCA_002310035.1 bacterium UBP6_UBA1196 | reverse complement strand
AACGATCTCGACTGGAGAGACAAATCTTCCCGCTCAAGCGTTGAAATGGCAGACAAGAAAAGCCGTCCGAAACTTGCCGACAAAAACGCCAAAATCGCTGATTACGACGTGATTTTCATCGGTTTCCCGATCTGGTGGTATGTCGCGCCGCACATCATCAACTCCTTCCTTGAAAGCTATGACTTCACCGGAAAGAAAGTGGTCGTCTTCGCAACGAGCGGCGGAAGCGGATTTGGAAACACCGTGAAAGAACTTCAGCCGAGCGCACCGAAAGCTCAGATCATCGAAGGAAAGCTGCTCAACGGCAGGATAGACAAAGCCGAACTCTCAAAGTGGGCTGAACAGTTCTGAAATTAAATGACACCATGTCGGCTTTCTTATTTTGACATTATGTCGTCTTTTTCATATTAAAAAAGCAGATTTTTTTCACGGCTTCGCTGTCCAGAGCGAATCTTTTTTATTTATACTGCTGGTAAAAGTCGCCGGGCTGCGGTCCTTCATCGTATTTGCGGACCCATTCCTGATACTGGGCGGTGTTTTCGAGAAGAGAAAGGATTTCCTTCATCTGGTTTTTGAAGCGCGGCATACGCTTGCTGTCAAGCTGCGGAGTCGCGATCATCTTTACTTTCAGCGGATTGAGCCAGTTTCCCTTCGGATCTTTGATGCCTAAATGAAGATGCGGGCCTGTGCTTCTTCCGGTGTTTCCTACCGAAGCGATCCTCTGACGCGCAGAAACCGCAGTTCCTACACTGACATTGAACGCGCTCAGATGGAGATAGTATGTTTTCGTGTTGTCGGCATGGTTTATCGTTACCTGCTTGCCGCCGAGCGGAGTCTGCTTGACTTCGATGACTTTGCCGGGAGCGACAGCATAAACCGGAGTTCCGACTGGCGCGCCGTAGTCGACACCGTGGTGAGTGACCATTTTTCCGGTTATCGGGTGACGGCGGACACCAAACGGGCTCGTAACACGGATCGTGTCGAGAGGAAGCCTCATCGCGCTTGGGATCAAAGCCTTTCCTTTGTCGGTATAATGCGCGTTGAAAGCCGATTTTGGATCTTCATCCTCATAGCGGAAAGCCTCGCTGAAACCTGCCTGTTTGCCGCGGTATGAAGCGTAAAGCACCTTCGAACCCGGCACCATTTCACCTTTGTAGTATCTGTCCTCGACCAAGATCCTGTATTCGTCGCCTTTTCTCGCGTCGGTGCTGAAACTTACGATGCATTCAAGAATCCCGACCGTGACGGCTCGGATGTTTCTAGTGACATCGTCCCTTTTGACAAGAGATTCGTTGAGAGTCGAGTCGATTCTGCCCTCGATTATCCTGAACCTGCGCTCTGTCGGCAGGATTTTTGCCGTGTATTTAAGTTTTTTCTCGACCGGATCCCGCTTCAGAATATGGAAAGTGACGATGTCGGGATAATAGACGAATTCTTCGACATTGCCCTCCTTGTCGAACTTCACTTTGAAGTCTTCCCCTGCCTTTATCTGCGTGAGATCGACATCGTATCTGATAGCGTTGCTTATTTCCATCGCATGTTTGAGCTGGAGTCCCGGAACTTTGAGCAAAGCCTCTTCTATTCCTTTCTTAGGAAGGATCTTGCCGTGAAGGAAACCTTCCGAATCAGCTGTCGCATCTTTGTCCTTCACAACTTCGACATCGACTCCTCCTGCAATTTCGGCAGATTCGATATCTTCGGCCTCTTTCTGCGGCTCTGACGGAGTCGATTCAGGTGTCGCGTCGCCGACTGTCTCCTCGTTTTCACGCATTTCGGCGTTTTTGCGGTGTTTCTCATCAGCCGTTTCCGATGGTTTCGGAGATGTCTCAGGGGAGGTCTTTACAGCGGGTTTTTGTTGTTTCGGTTGCTCCGCAGGTTTCTGTTCCTCGCTTTTTCCAACTTGGTCAGATTTTTCGGCGGCCGCCTGTTCGTTTTTGCTTGTTCTGTGCAAAAGTACTATGAAAACGACTGTCAGAATGACAAAAGCAAAAACCAGAAACGAAACGATCTGTTTTTTATCACTGTCCATCTACGGCTCCGGTAATTTAACACTCATACAAATCTGAATTTTTCGCGCAAAGCCTTCTCTATATTCGGAGTGACGAAATGGGAAAGATAGCTTCCGTTTTTCGAAGCGATCTCCTTGACTATGCTTGACGACAGAAACGAATATTTATCGGATGTCATAAAGAAGACCGATTCGATCACCGGTTCCATCGCACGGTTCGTTGAAGCCATCTGGAATTCGTATTCAAAATCAGAAACCGCCCGCAGACCGCGTATCACGGTAAAAACATTTACCTGACGGGCAAAATCGACCAGCAGATCGCTGAAAATCATCACCGTTATCGCGGGATCGTCTCTGAAGATCTCTTCGATCTGCAGCTTGCGCTCCTTCGGCGTGAAAAGGTTCGACTTGCTCCTGTTTTCCCCTATCGCAATATATATTTTGTCGAAAATAGTTCTGGCACGGTTCACAATGTCAAGATGTCCCAGAGTAAAGGGGTCGAAACTTCCGGGATAGATCGCGGTTTTCGTCATTATTCTTCCCCGCCTTCCTCTTTTTCAGCCTTTTCTTCGACGACCTCTTCTTTTTCCTGTTCTTTTTTCTCTTTCGGGTTCTCTTTTTCTTCCTCTTCATCATCTTCTTCGTCTACATTCCCCGCAGGCTGCTGCTCTACCCTCTGTTCTGATCCGGAATGGCTGTTTTTGGGCATATTCTGCTGAATGTAGTAGACTTCGTTCTCTATCATTTTCTTTTCGTTGTAATCGGTAACTTTTTTGAGATAGCGTCTGAAATAAGAAAGAGCTTTTCCCAGTTCCTCGCGTTCTTTATAAATGTAACCGAGCTGACGCATCGCTTCGATGTCGTTCTTGTCGTGATTGAGAACTTTTTTGTAATATGTTATCGCTTTGTCGATCTTGCCGTCCTCGTAAAGCATATCAGCGATCAGCTTTTCAGCGGCACGATTACCGGATTTTTCGGCTTTTTTCAGGTATTCCATCGCCTCTTTGCGTTTGCCGAGCTGGAGATAGCTTTCGCCGATCTCGAGGTAAGCCTCGCGTTTCAGCGATTTGTTCGTAACTCTGTTGAAATACTTGAGAGCGTTTCTGTAGTCGTCAAGATTTTTGTAAATGACACCTTTCATAAGCAGAAGATCCTGGTCATGCGGATCTATTTTCTCGGCCGCCTCGATTTTTTCGACCGCGCCTTTGTAGTCTCCGCGTTTCGAGAGGACTCTCGCATAAAGCATGTAATTGTCGAAATTCTTCATATCGAGCATGACAGCGGTGTCGATGTCCTTTTCCGCATCGGCGTAACGCCCCATTGCATAAAGGATCTTCGCCTTGAGATAATAGGTATATGTACTCTGGGAAGTGAGTTCAAGCGCATGGTTTACAGCCGAAAGAGCCTTTTCGTAGTTTTTGACATGCAGGAATGCATTAGCCAGCGAAGTGTAGCTTTTATACATTCTTCTTTCGACAAAAGTCTTTGATTCCAGCATCGCTATGACACCTGACCAGTTATGTTCTTTTTCAAGACTGTCGACATAAGACTGCATGTAATCATAGTTTGCGGAATCTATTTTATATGCCTTGTAAAGCATTTTTGTGGCTTCGGCGTATTTCTGCTGGTCTTTCAGGAACTCGCCGTAGAAGAAATAAACCCTGTCGTCGCCGACGGTGTTCTTTTCCTCGGCGATCCTGAAATGTTCTGCAGCGCTTTTGAACTCGCCGTTCTTGTGGTCGATAATCGCTTTGACCAGATGGTACGGATAACGGTCTTTCCCGAGTTTCTCAAGAACGACCAGGATCTGTTCGAGTTCTTTTACCTTGTTGAAATCAAGCAGCAGGATCTGCGCCTTGGCAATATACGGCTCGATGTAGGAAGGATCGGACTTGATAGCCAGATCGTAGTATTCTATCGCCTTAGCCTTGTCGCCTATTCTCGAATATATTTTCGCGACTCTCGCCAGAAGCTGCGGATTCGTTAAAGTTTTCGGATCAAGTTTCGCAAGTTCAAGATAGATCTTTTCCTTCTGTGAAAGGAGGACATAGATCTCGGTTTTGCCGATGATCGCCGCCGAATATTTCGGGTCGATTTTAAGCGCCATGTCATAATATTCCATCGCTTTCGTCGAATCAGAGATCTGGACATAGAAATCAGCGATTTTCGTAATAGCATCGGTATCGGTCTGATTTATCTCGACCGCTTTTTCGTAATACTGTATCGCCTCTTTCATAAGACCGCGCCTGTTTGCGATAATTGCAAGCATGTGATAGTAATCGGCTTTCTGGAAACTTTCGGCCTTTGCGATGACATTGACATCGATTTCTTTAAGGAATTTAGCCGCTTCTGCAAGTTTGTTGTCGTTGTTCATAAGAATTTTCGACTTAAGAAGGTAGGCTTTGATGTAGTTCGGAGATTCCGAAACGATCCTGTTTATGAAAGCCATCGCCGACTGCGCGTCACCGTTCTGATATTTCATGTTCGCAAGGGCATACATTATTTTTATACTTTTTCCGCCGCCCTGAATAAAGCCGGTATTGAAGAAATTCTCGGCATTCACGAGATCGTTCTTGCCTGTTGCAAGGAGACCGAGAATATAGAAAACCTCCTGATCGTTCTTGTCGGTAAACGGCTTAAGAATTTCGGCCGCCTCGTCATATTTCTTATCTTCGTAAAGACAGAGAGCCATAGCTTTGGCAAGGTCGATGTTCCCCGGGGTTTTCTTCATAGCCGAAGAAATTTTCTCGGTTATCGAAGCAGTTGATTCGATCTTTTTGTTATAGGAGATCAACAGGTTCATCTTGATCTGGCCGTCGAGACCGATCGCGCTGGGAGCGGAATCGTCAGGTTTTATGTACTGTTTCAGAATGCCGATACTGTTTATGTAGTCTTCCGGCGTGTCCTTGTCCAGAGACTCGCGGACATCAGCCAGAGTTCCGGTGTTTACTGCGATCTGTTCGCTGATGTTGTCGAGAATGTCAGCCGAATTGTTGCGTTTAGTGTAGAAATAGTAAGCGCCGCAGATAATGATCGCCAGGATCGCGAGCGTAGCCACGGAAGTCGTGACATAAAAAACCACAGAACTGCCGCCGCGTTTTGCCTTTTTGCCTTTTTTATAAGCCGTTCCGCCTGCCGAAGTATCGTTGAATTCCTCGGGGATATAAACATGCTCGACTTTGCTTTCCCCTTCTGAATCGTCGATGTTTATCTCTTCGGCCGCAGCTTCGTCTTTGTTGATCATCGTCCCTTCCTCGAACATGATCGTACCGAAATTGTCGTCGAGTTTGTCGTCGCCCATACCGAGCACCGTATCATCCGAAGCTTTTGAACCGGCCGAATCGTCAGAAGTATTCCAGTTTATACCGTCATAACTGATGTCGTCGTCTTCGGTTATCTCACCGTTTATCATAAGCTGATCGACCTGCGATTCATCGACAGGACCGACAACTTTTCCAGTTTTACGGTTTCTGAAGTAAATAGTCTGGACATCCTTAGACTGTGACGGAGTTTCTCCGAAAAGCTCTTTCAGGAAATCATCCGAGCTGTCTTTCTCTGCCTCTTTTTTTCCTTCCTTGAAAATATCGTCGAAAAGGTCATCTCCGCCCTCGTCCCCGAAAAGATTGTCTGAAGATTTTCCGCTTTCGGCAGCTTTCGGCTTGGAATCAGGCACATCGGCAAAAAGATCTTCATCATCGTCGAAACGGTCGTTTGCGATACTGAAATTCGAGCTCTCGTTGCTTGAGTTCATCGAAACGCCTTTTGCGTCGGAAGCCCTTGAATTGTCAACGATCTCCTCATGGTAAGAAGCGATGTTTACATCCTGCCTATCCTCTTTCGGTTCCTCGTGTTCAGCAGATTTTTCAGCGGTTTCACCGCCGTTTTCCCTGAAAACCCTGAATTTGTTCTTGCAGACAGAACATTTTACCAGAAGTCCCTTTTCTGGAATTCTAGAATCATCGATCTGATAATTTGTATTGCAGTGCGAGCATACAATTTTCATTACAACCACCCTTTCATCAGTTTATATATTGTCTTTTGCGTTAACAACACTTAAAAAAGAAAACATTCCAAGCCCGTTTTCGCCTTTTACACCGGCGAAGATCCTTTCTCTGTTATATTCTTTGAAAAGAGAAAGCAACTTCTCCTTTCCGCAAGTCATAATTTTCCCGCCGTCGAACGAAACATAGCCGAAAATCCCGGAAAATCTGAGCAGATCCGCGAGTTTCTCTTCCGTAAGTTCAAGCTGTTCGGCCAAAGTTCCGGCATCTATCCCCGCTTCGTATTCCGGATTTTCTCCATCTTTCTCCACAACATACGGCAGAAGTCCGGCAATAAGCCTGATATGAAGCGGACTCAGAAGAGCGAGCGGCTCAGTCCTGTCGTTCGCCCGCGCCGAATTTTTAATAAACAGAGAAAAAGCTTTATCGCCGTTTTCACTGAAAAATTTCTCAGCCTCGGACGAATCCATAAGTTCAAGCAATGTCTCCTCGCAAACAGTTGCCGTAAAAGCCGCATGTTTACCGAAAAAGCACCCTTCCTCGCCGAAAAAATCATTCTCGGAAAGAAAAAAACTTTCGTCGCCGCACTCAAGCCTGACGCGTCCGCGCTTTATAAGAAAAAGATGCGATACAATGTCGCCTCTGACAACTACAGTTTCTCCGGGCAGGAATTCCTTTTCCGTCATCTTAAGCCTTCATCTTTCTTAAGTTTCAATGAATTAGGGCACTTACCTTCGCATTCATCGGCACGTTTTATAAAAAGCCTGAACTTTGCAAGAGCGTTTCCGGAAACCGTATGCTCGATTTTGCATGCGACTTCGTCCGCCTCATCCTCTTCAAGATTGAGAATGTCGCGGAAAAAATGCCTGAAGAGCTCGTGTCTTGCAAGAATATCCTGAGCTATCACCTTTCCTTCGTCGGTCAGAGTGACATAACCGTTCATTTCGTGGTTGACAAGCCCTTTCTCCGTCAGAAGTTTGAGCGCCCTCGTGACTGTCGCGCGGCGGACGCCGAGTTTGCTCGAAAGCTCCATGTTTCTTGCAACGACCCTTTTTTCGGTAAGCTCAAGAATCGCCTCAAGGTAATCTTCCTGAGTCGAAGTCAGATTTTTATCGTTAGTTTTTTCCGCCATTGCGTTTCACCTCATACAGTTCTAAGGCATTTTTAACAATAATATCAGCAAGTTGTGCTTTTTCTATGTTTTTAAACTCTTCCACGCGGTCTGCAAACACGATTTTAACAGTGTTCGTATCTGCGCCGAACGGGTCGAATTCAGTTGAAACCTGGTTTGCAACAACAAAATCAAGCTGCTTTTTCTCAAGTTTTTTCCGCGCGTTTTCTTCAAGATTTTCTGTTTCAGCGGCGAAACCTATCCTCACAGCGCCCGGTTTCGTCCAGTTGACCGATTCGGCAAGGATATCTTTTGTTCTGAAAAATTCGGCAGTTACCGAGTTTTCGCCCTTTTTGATCTTCTGAGCGCTTTTTTCCGGCGAATAATCTGCAATAGCCGCGCTCATAACAAAAATATCGGCATCTTTCACATTTTTTTCGACAACTTCAGCAGTTTCAGCCGCAGTCACAGTTTTTATCAGAGAATATCCGGGATTAAATTTCGGCTCTGCGTTCACACCGATGAAAGTAACCTCTCCACCGGATTTCAAAGCCGCTTCCGAAACAGCAAAACCGGTTTTTCCCGAAGAACCGTTCGTCACAAAGCGCACCGGATCGAGGTATTCCCGCGTCGCGCCGCCGGTGACAAGCCACTTCACGCCGCTGTGTTTTACGGGATAGAAAATTTCTTCAAGTTTGAAAATTATCTCTTCAGGCTCGGCCATTCTCCCCTTTCCGCTCGTTCCGCAGGCAAGGCAGCCGCTTTCAGGATCTGCGAAATAAACATTTGCGCGCTTTTTCAGTCGCTCGATGTTTTCAAGATTCGCAGGATTTTCGAACATCGCCGTATTCATCGCCGGAGCAAAAAGAACAGGCGCAGTCGCCGCCGAAAGGATCGTAGAAGCCAGATCATCAGCTATCCCGCAGGCAGCTTTTGCGATAATATTCGCCGTAGCAGGAGCAACGATAACAGCGTCAACATCCTGAGCAAGCGTTATGTGGGTTATCTTTGAAGAATCGAAAGTTTCGAAAGAATCAAAGAGCGGAGTCTTTCCCGAAAGTGCTTCCCAAGTCGATTTTCCCACAAAATTCAATGAGTTAGCAGTTCCTACAACTTGGACCGAAGCGCCGAGCTTAGTAAGGGAGCGCAGAAGATAAACCGATTTGTACGCCGCAATACCGCCCGAAACTATAAGAAGCAGATTCTTGTTAAAAATTCCCGAAACCATGATCCACCTTCACAACCAGACGCGGAATCTTACTCAAGAATCTATAATATACAAAAAATTTTATAAAATTTATTTGATAAGCTTTCAGTGAGTGTGATTTTTTGTTTCAGAAAATATCTCTAAACTCTGTCGAGGACTTTTTCCATTCTGGCAAGGAAGTCTTCGGTCTGGAGATGGTCGCCAAGAGTTACTCTGAAGAATCCTGGAAGCATTTTGAAGGAGCTTCTGTCGCGGACGAAAATATTCTCTTTTTCCATCTCTTCGAGAAGTTTCGGAAGGTGCGGATGCTGGACCATGATGTAGTTCGCGCGGCTGTCGAAAGCAGTGATCCCGTGTTTGCGGAAGAAATCGAGCATCGCGAGTTTGCTGTTTTTGACGTCGGTAACATATTTTTCCATATACTGCTTGTCTTCGAGAGCAGCCGTCGCCGCGACCTGAGCCAGAACGCTGACGCTTTTCGGGTTGAAGACCTTTGAAAGCTGCGCGATAAGCGAAAGGTTCGTGATGAGATAACCGACTCTTAAGCCTGCAAGAGCCCACGCTTTCGAGAAAGTCCTCGTAACGATCAGGTTCGGATAAGAATCGATAAGGTCAAGCACCGTTTCGCCTGCGAATTCGTAGTAAGCTTCGTCAACGATGACGATGCAGTGGCTCGCGATCGTGCAGAGCGTCGCGATCTGCTGTTTTGAAAGCAGAACGCCTGTCGGATTGTTCGGGTTTACAACATAGATCATTTTCGTCGCAGGAGTTATGTTTTCAAGGACCGAAGCGATGTCCGGCTTGAAAGGATCAGGCGTTTCGACCTTTTTGATGACTGCGCCGCGTGTGTGGATGTAAGTCAGAAAGTGAGTGTAGGTCGGAAAAGGAACGACGACCTCGTCTTTCGGGTCAAGGAAGACTTTGCAGATAAGGTCGAGCGCGTCGTCGCTGCCGTTCGTGACAAGGATCTCCTCCATCGCGCGGCCTGAATACTGAGCGAGTTTGCGGCGAAGCTCCTTGCTTGAAAGTTCCGGATACCAGTTGAGCAGATTATCGTTGCAGGCCAAAGCCTGAATTATAGCGTTTTTAACGGCGACCGATGGGGGAAGCGTCGATTCGTTCCAGTCAAGCTTCAAAGGCGGAAGATCGCAGTTTGCAAGCCCGGAGACGATCTTATCGCGGCTCGAAATCGGGGAATAAGGCTCAAGATCCTCTATAAAATTCGATGCGAAATTTCTTTCGGTTCTACCGTAGTAAGCGTTTCCTTTCATCTTTTTTCCCAAGTTAAATCAACAAAAAATCGGCAACAACAAGCAAAAAATATGCCACAATAACAATTTGATTTCGTTGATTTTTTCAGCAAAAGCATTGTAAAAAAAATTTACAAAAAAGACACATGATTAAAAAAGTTTTTAAAGTCAGGGGCGTCTGATTTTTTAGGAGAAGCGGCTTAAACTACTTTTTTGCGCAGAAGATATCGTCAACAAAGGCATAGTAAGTACCGGAAACATCGGTCTTTACATAAACCAGAAGCTGGAAATCCGTGACGTTATCATCGGTGATTTTGATTTCATGTGTAAATTCCTGCCAAGAGTTGGTGAGCGTTTTCCAATCAATGGTGCTACCGACATATTTGCCGTTGAAATAGCCTCTCAGTGCGGTCGTGGCGGTTCCTTTCGCGTAAAATTTACATGAATAAGTGCCCTTTTCAAGCGATATCGCCTTGCTTGCCAGCCTTTTGTTGTCTTTTGTTGCTTTCAGTTTAAGTGCTGATGAGCCTCCGTGGACATCAGATTCCGATGTTTCATGAATAACATTTGAAAGGGTGATATCTGCCGGTTTTTCATCATTTATCCAATTGTCAGGAAGGTTGTTTGTCCAGCTCTCAAATCCTCCGTTCGGGATAACTGAGGTGATCTCTTCACATTCGTGTTCTGAAATGTTGCAGGAATATCCTGAAGCGCAGTCGGAATTGACCATGCACTTTCCGCTCAGCAACGCACATGTTCCTGTTTCAGCCTTGCATTCCTCGTAATCCTCGCATTCAACATCTTCGCAGGGGTCGCCGTCAATGCATTTGTGTGTGTCTTCGGTATCGCAGATTTTGTTGGTGCCGGGGCATTCCGCCTTGGAATTGCAGAAACCATCTTTCGCAATGCAGCCGAGTGAAGCGTCGCACTTTTCCCAGGAGTTTTCACAGCCTGAAACGGTGCAGTCATAGATCACGAAATCGTCTGCCGATCTTGGAAGGATCTTCGAGTAGCCGAAAGTGTCGCCGAGAACGCCGCGAAGAATCGAGAAATGTGTCCCGACAGCCGGATTTGTATATGAATAGAAATCGTCGTCGACCTTGAGTCCGTCAGCAACGCCGAAAACATTGTATTTGTCAGCTGCTTCCGTGACATTGACATTTTCGACTTTGACGAGAACGCCGTTGTATGCATCTTTCAGTTCGCCGCCGTTCTTGACTTTCGCCGGATCGACCTTGACAAAATCAGGAAGAGTATTGCCTGCCGAAGCTACTTCGACTTTTTTGACATTTGAAATCTCGATGATCTCAGATTTTCCGCTATCTTCAAAATACTGGATTTTTCCGGTGACGCTGACTTTGTCGCCGACTTTTACAGCTGAAGGCGACTGATAAATATAAAGTCCGCTGAACTTTTCCTTCAAAGCGCTGTCCTGATCAGCCGCACCGACCTGCATGAAGAAAGACTTTTTCGATGAGTTGTAAGCTGTGACGATTCCGTCGACCTTTATCAGCGTGCCTTCCGCAACATTTTTCTGCTTGATCTCATAAATCGTCGTCTCTTCCGCTACCGGCTCGCATACATCGCCGGTTCCGTTTTTGTCGGAATCTTCCTGCCCAGAGTTGGATTTGAACGGGCAGTTGTCTTCGCCGTCGGGAATTCCGTCGCCGTCTTTGTCAGCTGCATCAGGAACAACGCAGTCGGTTTTGTTTTTGTCAAGCGGGCACGGATCGCATGCATCGCCTACACCGTCACCGTCCGAATCAGCCTGTTTGCCGCCATCGACCGGTCTGATCGGGTTGAAAATGTCGGGGCAGTTGTCTTTGTCGTCCGCAATTCCGTCACCGTCTTTGTCGCCGTCTTTCGGGCCTGAGTAAGGACGGGTTTCATCTTCGCTTCTTGTGCGTTTGGGAACGCATGTCGGCTCGTCGTCGGGAGTCCCGCAGTAGAAAAGTTTATACTGCGAGCTGTTTTTGCTCTGGAAATCTGCAAGGCTCATTCCGATCTCGTCCTTGACGCAGACTTTTTTGTCAACGCCGCAGACCGAAATTTCTTCACATTCACTCTTTGAATCAAGCGCACTCACAACATTCTTGTCGCCGTAGAGCACCTTGCCGCCTCTAAGCACGAGAGCGACTTTCTTTTCATGTCCTTCAATAACGGCTCTGTACGGATTTTCCGCTCCTCTGGCGTCAAAAACAACTATATCGCCGACAAGTCCTGGTCTGATCGCACCGGTTGCATCGATGATCCTGAGTGCAACAGCGTTGTTGAGTGTCGCCATTTTCCAGATTTCCTTGTCAGAAAAAGTGTTGTTGAAGTGGTTTTTGTTAAGGTAATCGACGCATGCAAGTTCACGCAGAATGTTCATAGAGCCGCTTGCGACCCAGTCTGTTCCGAGACCGATGAGAACGCCCTGGTTTTTGAGCATCGTGACAGGCGCGGTGTTTCCGTAAAGCGAAACATTGGTCCTTACCGACCAGATCACCGCAGTCTTACTGTCGGCGAGCTCCTTTCCGTCTTCCGCAATGATCCCTATCGAGTGGACAAACGCCGAATTTTCCTTCGCGAGGTCTCTTCCCCCTGACTGTCTGCCTGTCATGCAGAGCATTTCGTTTCTTGCAGCCTTGTTTATGCCTTCAGAAACATGCGGCAGATAGCAGTCGGCAGCAAGAACGCTTTCGCCGTCTACTTTGCTGTAGCCGCTGCAGCCTTCTTCCACCTGTGTTCCGTCGCTGTCTCCGAGCGGGAAAGTCTGATACTGGACATCGATCTCGTCGTTAAATCCGAAAGTTTCCTTGAAATTTCTGTCGATGTTTCTCAAAAATCCTTTCGAGCCGCCGCTTCCTGCGATCGCAAGCGTTCCGGACATGAGCTGTCTAAGCTCCGCCCACTGTTTCTGTTCCACGGAAGCGTTCCCGGGAACATTAAGTTTGGTGTGGCCGTTCTTGCCTTTTCTCCAGTCATGGCGATGGTCGAATCTTTCCTCTTTCCAGTCACCAGGCTTGTTGTTGACAAAACCGAGATGGTCGTGACCGTTTATCAAAGCTGGGCTTACCGTAGCACCCGGGCAGTCAATGACAGTCGCGCCGTCCGCCGCTTCTTCGTTCGAGCAGTCTTCAGCGGCACATACGATGAAACCGTTTTCTCCGATCAGAACTTCGCCGTTTTCAAATATTTTGTCACCGGCAAGGATGTTACCTTTGATGAGTTTCGCACCGTTTCCTTTAGTGACTTCACAAGCCGGAGCTGTAGGATCCGTGTTGCCGTCAGGAACGGTATCACCATCTATCGTATCGCAGATGTCGTCGTCAGGAACAGTGTCGCAGCTGTCGGTGTCGCCGGTGTCTGCACCGGTATCAGTACTGGTGCTGCCGTCGGAATCTTCCGAATCGGAAACATCGCCGCCGTCCGGGATCTCATTTGTTTCGTCTTCGCCGCCGCCGCATGCCGCAAAGAAAAACAACATGCAGACAAGAACAATCAGTAAATTCTTTTTCATTTCAGCCTCCCAGCTTTTCAAAAAAGTATTTCACAAAACTTAAAGCTGATAATTATACTCAAATTTTTTATCTTGCAAAAAGTTTTTTTTAAATGTAAAGTCCGCCGTTTTTTCTTTTTTTGGAGGTCAAAGTGTGCGGAATAGCCGGAATTTTCAATGTTTCAGGAGCTGAGACCCTTGTCGCAGAGACGCTTTTTGCAATTCAGCACAGAGGTCAGGAAAGCTGCGGTCTGGCAGCAAGAAACGAGCGCGGAAACATCTTCTGCTACAAAGGAATGGGACT